>DATGVQ010000162.1:0-9053 GCA_035300145.1 Acidiferrobacterales bacterium
CCCGGCCGTCACATAGCCGTTTGGCCGGAGCTGACCGGTCGTGGCATTGACGGTGTAGATCGACACGGTGTTGGAAGTCTGATTGGCGACATAGGCAAAGCGTGGAGAGAACAGCTGACAGGTTACGGCAACGTTCGTCACGTTCGCGCCGCTCACGCTACCCGTGCCGCCGGTGACCGCGCAGGTTTGGCTGGGAACGCTCGGCTGCGTGAGCACCGTGACGTTGTACGACCCCCCGTCATTAACCGCCGTGGCGAAGATGAAGCTCCCGTTAGCGCTGAGCGAGAGGTTTCCGGCGCCGTTGTTCTGTAGCACCAGCCCGGTGCCAGCAAGCCCCGTCACCTTGCCGCCGATGGAGTACGAGGCGACCGAAGGCGGCGGAGAACCGCCGCCGCCCCCACCTCCGCCACCACAACCCCCCATACTCAGCAGGGTCAACAGCAATCCCGAATATAAAAATAACCGATGTTTCATGACGAAGCCCTCGATGACATTAAAATAAAAATCCTCGTGCTGATTTGCTCTGTTCGGCTTCCCGTCCGGTTTCCTGCGTGGGCAGACGGTCAACGCTTAGAAGACGTGGTTGACTGAGCCCGCCCAGCGGATGTTATGCATCACTGAATCGTGCCGGTGGTGATGACGGAGGCGGGACCCGCCCCCGCCCCGGCCGTCGCCGTGGTCATCGCCATGAGTCCCCCGGTCGCGCCGATCGTGTATTGTGAGACGTTGTTGTCGCTGAAATTGGCGACATAGGCATAGCGCCCGCTCGGATCGACGGTGACGGAGAAGGGAGCCTTCCCGGTCCCGACCGCCAACCCGTTCGCGCTGAGCGCCCCGTCCGCGCCGATCTTGTATTGCGAGACGGTGGCGTCGCTTCCATTGGCAACATACGCATAGCGCCCGCTCGGGTCGACGGTGACGGAGAGGGGACCCGACCCGACCCCCGTCCCGGCCGCGACCGTCGGCGACAGGATCATCGCGTTGAGCGCCCCGGTCGCGCTGATCGTGTATTGCGAGACGGTGCCGTCGCCGTTATTGGCGACATACGCATAGCGCCCGCTCGGGTCGACGGTGACAGAGAAGGGACCCGACCCAGCCGAGACCGCCCCGTTCGCGTTGAGCGCCCCGTCCGCGCCGATCTTGTATTGCGAGACTGTTTTGTCGCCGTTATTGGCGACATACGCATAGCGCCCGCTCGGATCGACGGTGACGGAAATGGGGAACGCCCCAGCCCCGACCGCCGCCCCATTCGCGTTGAGCGCCCCATTCGCGCCGATCTTGTATTGCGAGACGGTTTTGTCGCCGTTATTGGCGACATAGGCATAGCGCCCGCTCGGGTCGACGGTGACGGAGACGGGGTTCACCCCAGCCAGGACCGCCGCCCCGTTCGCGCTGAGCGCCCCGGTCGCGCCGATCTTGTATTGCGAGATGGTGTTGTCGGCGATATTGGCGACATACGCATAGCGTCCGCTCGGGTCGACGGTGACGGAGCGGGGACCCGTCCCGGCCCCGACCGCCAACCCGTTCGCGCTGAGCGCCCCGTCCGCGCCGATCTTGTATTGCGAGACGGTGGCGTCATTGTCATTGGCGACATAGGCAAACTTCGGCGTGTAGGTCACCGCGCTCGCGCCCTTGGTCATCGCCAGCGAATTCGCGCCTGCCCGGCCGCGCACGGTTCCCAGGTTCGTCAACGCCCCGGTGCCGGCATTGATGCTAAAGGCCGAGACGTCGCTGGAGTTGAAATTCGCCACGTACGCGAATTTGCCCGAAGGATCGACGCTGACGGAGGCAGGACCCGTCCCCCCCGTCAAAAGCGGGGATCCCACGGCCTTCAACGCCCCGGTGGTGGCGTCGATGCTAAAGGCCGAGACGTCGTTCGAGACATTATTCGCCACGTACGCGAATTTGCCCGAAGGATCGACAGTGACGGACTGAGGAGCCGTCCCCCCCGCCGGAAACGGGGATCCGGTCACGGCCATCAACGCCCCGGTGCTGGCGTTGATGCTAAAGGCCGAGACCGTCGTGCCTGGATTGAGTACATTGCCGGAATTCGCCACGTACGCGAATTTGCCCGAAGGATCGACGCTGATGGAGAAAGGAATGGAGAAAGAACCCGACCCCGTCGCAAACGGGGATCCGGTCACGACCATCAACGCCCCGGTGCTGGCGTCGATGCTAAAGGCCGAGACGCTGTTGGAGTCGGCATTCGCCACGTACGCGAATTTGCCCGAAGGATCGACGGTGATGGAGAAAGGAATCGACCCCGTCGCAAACGGGGATCCGGCCACGGCCGTCAACGCCCCGGTGGTGGCGTTGATGCTAAAGGCCGAGACCGTCGTGCCTGGATTGATGCCCTCGCCGAAATTCGCCACGTACGCGAATTTGCCCGAAGGATCGACGGTGACGGACTGAGGACCCGACCCCGCTGTCACATAACCATTGTGGCGCAATTGGCCGGTGCTGGCGTTGACCGTGTAAATAGAGACGGTGTTGTCAGAAGCGTTCGCCACGTAGGCAAAGCGCGGGCAGGTGGTGCATACGGCGGCCGGCGCCGCGGCGCCGCTACCCCCGCCACCGCCCCCACCTCCTCCACCGCCCCCGCAGGCAGCGACAAAAAGAAATAGCGCTAGCAACAGAAACTTTGCTTTGATGTTTGCCGTGTTGGTACTCATCACGTGCCTCCTCTTAAGTTTGCTTATTCGTTTACGGCCTGTCGCTACACGACGGTCGTTACTCTTGCCTGGGCACTTCCCTGTGGGATTCCCCTCCCAGAAGCGCGAGCAGATGCAGCAGCTCTGATTGCGTGTGAAAAGGCTGTTCCTGCTCCTTCGTCACCACCGTCCCCGTGACCTTATGAGGGATCATTGGGATCACGGCGATAAATGCGCACGATTCTTTATTCCTTCTCTTTGTACGGTTGGTCCTTTGATTCCGGTTGGCCAGGCACCGCCTGGATCAACGCCATGAGTTGCAGTAGCTCCGCCACTGTGCGAAAAGATTTACTCTTCTCGAGTCCCACGTTCTCCACCAGGCCTGCTACCTGGTCGGGATGCTGTGGATCGCGGCGGTAAATGCGCACAACATAGCTTTCGATGACCATGGGTGGTTCTCACTCCATTCTTGCGGGGGCACTCTAGCCGGCAGGTGGGTACGGATAGGGTACGGATTGCCAGGGAATCGATAAAAACAGGAGAAATAGGCTTAAAATAAAGGAAAAAACGCAGGAAAATTTCTAATGCGGTTTATTTCTGGCGCAGGGTTTGATACAACGCCTCGGTCTCGGGGGCGGGGGAAATGCCCAGAACCGCGGCAAGCGTTTTTCGGCAACGCTGGTAAACACTAATGGCCTCCGCGCGCCGGTCCAGACGTTGGTAGCAGCGCATGAGATGGCGGTAGCATTCTTCGGCCAATTCATCGACCTCCAGCCCCTTTTCAAACACTAAAATGGCTTGTTCGCATTCGCCGGCCTGGAGGAGGCTACGGCCTCCTTGTACCAGGTGACGCAGGAATTTCGTCCGTAGCCGCTCACGTGGCGGTAATGCCCAGGGCGCCTCGTTTTGGTTTCCCAGAAACGGGCCTTGATAGAGCGCCATGGCTTTTTCCGAGGCGTGCCGGCGGGCGGAGGAATCTAGTTTGTTTATTTGGGCAAGCCAGTGTTCGAACGCCCAGGTATCCAGCCAGACATAGCGGGAATCCAGGGAGAGCTGGTTGTTTTGTAAGTTGATTGCCTGATCGTGGCCTAAGAGTTTGCGCAGGCGGTGGAGGGCGATGGCGCAGGCTTCATGCGCGGCGTCGCCGTCGGCATCCGGCCACAGGGCTTCGGTCAGTTGTTGCTCGCTCACCTCGCGCCCGCCAAAGGCGATCAAGGCCATGAGCAGCTCGAGCGGTTTGCGTTGCGCCTTGCCGGTGAATCGCAGCGGCTTGCCGTCTATTAGTATGGTGAAACGACCCAAGGTATAAAGCTTCACCGGAAAGGGCCAGGCCTCTGCCTGGAGGAACGGAGCGTCGGGAACCAAGTCGCGTTTGCGAATGGCGGCCTGGACGTAAACCACCTCAATGCCGGCATCCAACGCCTTGATGTAAAAGTACGCCATCGCGGCTGACGACCACCAGGGATAATGGAGAATGTCATGGCGTTTCCCCAGCGCCAAAGCATCGCGAAGGAAGCGTAATCCCGCGGTATCGTCCCCCCGCATGAAGGCGAGCCTGGCCTCCGACAATAAATAAGAATAGTCCGCGGTAACGGACGGCATTAACGCCCGTGCCTGCGCGACATGCCCAGTGGATTGTTCATAATCGCCTTCCGCAAACGCGACTTGGGCCGCACCGAAGTGGGTGACCATCTGAGGAAACACCGCGCCGGTCTCTTGGGTCAATCTGAGCGCAAGCTCTGCATGTT
Organism: Acidiferrobacterales bacterium; assembly: GCA_035300145.1. Classification (GTDB taxonomy): domain Bacteria; phylum Pseudomonadota; class Gammaproteobacteria; order Acidiferrobacterales; family DATGVQ01; genus DATGVQ01. Next base: position 4,400 of record DATGVQ010000162.1, read on the forward strand.
CCCGCGCGCGCGCCAGGTCCTGTTGAAACAAGGCGGTCATGGAAACCAAGAAGTGATAATGGCCGCGCTCAAGGAGGTGGGGAGCAAGCAAATATTGACGAGCTTCTTTCAGAATCGCTGAGGCGGTACTGAGGTCGTTTTTAACCACATAGGCATACGCCTTTAGAGTCAAGGTGTTTGCCAACATCTGTACGCCGTGCGTTTCCGCCAACTGCAAGGTCTCGGCGACCATGCGCAGACAAGAGTCGTAGTTGCCCGTGCTCCAATAATAAGATGCCTCCATCCCCGTCCAATGCAATAGCACGATGGGCTGGGTGGAGGGCTTTAGCACATCCCGGCGCAGGGTATCGATCAGTAACTTGGCCTTGGGAAAAAACCCGAACCAGATATAGTAATGGAGCAGATAAGCACCCAACATGACTTCCAGGCCAGGATCAGTAACGTTCAACAGCAAAGCCTGGAGTCTTTGTTTCCAGAAGCCGATCTTGAGGTGATTGGGTTGTCTGAACACCAGGGCGCCGAACATGCTGCCAGCCACCTGCGTTTCGATTCCAATGGAAGGAAAATTCCCGTGCCGGGCTTGGAGCTCATCAAACAGACCGATCCAGCGATCGAGGGGATGATAGTCACCCCACCGGTGCATAACACATCTAACGATCGCAGACCACGAGAGATATGCCCCGGTGGGATTCGGCTCGGTATCAAATAATGCGAACGCCCTCTCAAGATAACGCAGGCTTTTGCCTGCATCGGACGCCATCGCGGAGAGGCCCAGCCAATACAACACCCAGGGCGTCCGCTGCACGGCCTCCTCCGGCAGGCAACCTGCCCAGCTTTCAAGGGTTTTGGTCCGGCCCTGCTGCAGCAGATTGGCCGCATGCTGCACGATGAGTCCAATAATTCCGTTTTCCTCATTGACCTCCCGCCACAGACCTACGGCGTCTTCCAGTTGGCCCGACTCCGCCAGCAATGCAGCGGCGTGCTGCTTGATTGTCTGCAAACATGCGGGATCAAACATAGCGGGGGCGCGATTCAACAGGAAGTTCCGGAACAGAGGATGGTATTGATAGACCGGCGGGTCGTCGCCGTGTTTGGAGATAAAATAGTTACGGCGGTGCAGATCGAGGAGGACGCGTCCGGCATTAGCGTTTTCTGTTAATTGCTCGACCGCCTGCGTCGTCATTTTCGGCAAAAACGCCGACTGGACCAGAATCTCTCTGGCGCATAGCTCCATGCGATCGAAGACTTGTGAGCCGAAGTAATCAAAGAGTACCTGTGGAGCGAATTTCTGACGCGGTAGGTCGGCGATATCCTTTCCCATCGATGTTTCCAGGAGTAGTAACAGCCCGGCGATCCAACCTTCGCATAGGGCGTAAAGGCGTTCTTGTAAGGGTAGTGGCCAGCCTGCACCTTTCTTAAGTGCAATAAGGCGCTTCGATTCTTCCGCGGTGAGTTTAAGAATCTCCCAGTCGATGCGCGCCATGAGGCCGCTCACTTGCAATTGCGCGAAAGCCGCGGGTGGATCGTTGCGGCTTAAAATGAAAATGTTGCTGCCCGCGGGCATCTGCGAGACCGCTTCGCCTATGGCTTGATGGAAAGCAGCATCCGCCGCTACCTCCTGATAATTGTCGAATACGAGGATGTACGGCATTTCCAACCGGCTAAACAGCGCCCGGAAGAACAGTCGGAAAAAGGCGTTCAGGTTGGGCAGATATTCGGGCGCCAGCTTGGGCAGTGGCTTGCGGGTCCGAGGCATGGCTTTCTTGACCGCAAGCCCCAGGTAATGAAACAGCGTCGCCACGTCGACGTCGCCTTCATCCACTTGATACCAAAGGCGCTTGTGCTTGCTTTGATCAAGATAGGTGCTGACTAACGTGGTCTTGCCGGCACCTGGCGGCGCCGTGATCCAGACGGCGGGACGTTTGCGCGCCCCGTCCAACGCCCGGAACATACGCGCGCGCGCCAACGCGTGTAGCGGTTTGGGACTGGTAATTTTAGCCGGCACGATGTTCTTGGTCATCTTAGCGTTTCCCCTTGCCCGTCACCTGCGAAAGCGCGGCGCGCTCTCCAGCGAACGCTGGACTGTCGTATACACTATCGTATTGGAATAAACAGGGATACGGTGGCGTCCCCAAGGGGAGTCGAACCCCTGTTACCGCCGTGAAAGGGCGATGTCCTAGGCCTCTAGACGATGGGGACGGACGGACCGTCGCACGTAAAAAAGGGCTGAGAACTCTCAACCCTTGTGGTTTGGTGGAGCCAGGCGGGATCGAACCGCCGACCTCTTGCATGCCATGCAAGCGCTCTCCCAGCTGAGCTATGGCCCCGAAATTCCGCTTGCGCGGAACTTGGACGCACTGCCGCCGCGCTTAAGGCACGGGCCAGGAAGATGAATCAAAGGGGAGGTACTTTACGTGCTGCACGCGGTGAAATCAAGCTGTGGCCGCAGGCTGCCGCCGGATATAATTTAACGCCAGATCAAGCCGTTTTAATACGCGTTCGCGTCCCACCAGCGCCAAAGTGATATCGATCGGCGGCGACACCGGCCTCCCCGCTACCGCCACGCGCACCGGCTGCGCCAGCTTGCCTAAATTCAAATGGTGCGCTTCCGCAACTTCATGGATCGCCTGATGAATTGCAGGCGCAGACCATGCTGTTAAAGCGGCCAGCCGTTCGCGCAGGACCTGCATCGCCGGCGCGGCCTCCGGGCGCAGGTGTTTAGCCGCCGCCTTATCCTCGAACGAAGCAAAATCTTGATAAAAAAACCGGCTGTTCTCCGCCATCTCGACCAAGGTCTTGGCGCGTTCGCGCTGGGCCGCGACCACTGCTACCACTGGCGGGCCCTCCGTGAGATCGATCCCGCGCAGATTGAAAAAATGCGCGAGGTGGCGCGCCACTTCTGCCGGATCGCTGTTCTTAATATATTGCTGATTCAGCCACAGCAGCTTTTCCGGGTTAAACGCCGCCGCCGCCTTGTTTACATCTTTAATATCGAACCACCGCACCATTTCTTCGCGGCTGAAAATCTCCTGATCGCCGTGCGACCAGCCCAGGCGCACCAGGTAATTCAGCAACGCCTCCGGCAGATAACCCTGGTCCCGGTATTGCATAACGCTTACCGCGCCATGCCGCTTGGAAAGGCGCTGGCCATCCGCGCCCAAAATCATCGGCACATGCGCATAAACCGGGATCTTGGCGCCCAGCGCCTGTAGCATATTAATCTGGCGCGGGGTGTTATTGAGGTGGTCGTCGCCGCGAATCACATGGGTGATCGCCATATCCATATCGTCGACGACGACGGTAAAGTTATACGTGGGGGTGCCGTCGGCGCGGGCGATGATTAAATCGTCCAGTTCCTCATTGCTAAATACCACCCGGCCTTTAATCACGTCATCCACGACTACTTCGCCGCCGATGGGATTTTTAAAACGCACCACCGGCGGGACACCGGCAGGCGGCGCGGTCTTGCGGTCGCGGCAGCGCCGGTCGTAGCGCGGCTTCTGCTTGCGCGCCGCCTGCGCCGTGCGCATGGCTTCCAGCTCCTCTTTGGAGCAATAACAGTAATAAGCCCGGTCTTCCGCCAACAGCCGCTGGATAACTTCTTTATAGCGATCGAAGCGTTGGGTTTGATAAAACGGGCCTTCGTCATAATCAAGCCCGAGCCACGCCATCCCCGCCAGAATCGCCTGTACCGATTCGGGCGTAGAGCGCTCCCGGTCGGTATCCTCAATACGCAAAATGAAGCGGCCACCATAGCGGCGCGCATACAGCCAGTTATAAAATGCAGTGCGGGCGCCGCCGATATGCAAATAACCGGTCGGGCTGGGCGGGAAACGCGTGCGTAGGGTCATTAGTCCGATACTTGCCGAAAGGGGCTTATGTTAAAGAAAAACTAAATGAAAATCAGCAGAAACTATTTGCTAAAATAAAACTATGCGCGCGCGGTTTGTCCTCCTGCTTTTTGCCATTCTCATGCTGGTTTGCCTGTCGGCGGACAGCAAGCAGACGCTGTTGCTTAATCAGATCAAATTGCCGGCCGGGTTTGAAATCAGCCTGTACGCCGGCGACCTGGAAGATGCGCGCTCCCTGGCGCTCGGCAAAAACGGCACGTTATTCGTCGGCACGCGTTCGGAAGGAAAAGTTTATGCCCTGCCAGACGCCGCGCACGCTGATAAAGCCGGCCTGGTTATTACGCTTGCGCGCGGACTAAACATGCCGAACGGCGTTGCCTTCCAGAATGGCGCGCTCTATGTCGCCGAGGTAAACCGGGTTCTGCGTTATCCGGATATTGAAGCCCGCCTCAATAACCCGCCGGCGCCGGAGGTGGTGTTCGATCAATTACCCAAAGACCAGGGTCACGGATGGAAATTTATCCGCTTCGGTCCGGACGGCAAGCTATATGTGCCGGTCGGCGCGCCGTGCAATATCTGCGAGCCCGATCCCAAGCGTTATGCCGCGATTTTCCGCATGAACTCGGACGGCAGCGGGTTTGAACTGTTCGCGCAAGGCATACGCAATACCGTGGGGTTTGATTGGCACCCGCAAACAAAAGAATTGTGGTTCACCGATAACGGGCGCGATTGGCTGGGCGATGATATCCCGCCGGATGAATTAAACCGGGCGCCGCGCGCCGGCCTGGATTTCGGCTTTCCCT
>DATGVQ010000163.1:0-11459 GCA_035300145.1 Acidiferrobacterales bacterium
CCCGGTGGGAGAGGGAAAGTCGGTGCGGCCTCCGGCCGCAGGTTCATGAGGAGGTCAGTTTGCCAAGCTCACAAACTGCCTGCGGAAATCGACGACCTTCGTAAGATACTGGCGCGTCTCTTCGTAGGGGAGGTTAAGCCGCAGCCGCTCGTAGACCCCGGGAGGCTCCAGGCTGTTGATGCTGTTGATCGCCGCGACCTGGTCCTTGGCAAAGCTGCGCAGCACGTTGCCGGGGCCGGTGTTGTAGGCCGAGATCACGCAATATTCCCGCGACGTGTGGTTGGTGACATAGTCGAGCTGCTTATAGGAAAGCATGTTGAGATAGGCGGTGCCAAGCTCGATGTTGTTTTCGGCATCGAACAGGTATTCACGGGTAGGCATTTCATCCCGGCCCTTGGCCTGCCGGTAGGCCTCGCGTGCGCCGCTGGCCGGCACCAGTTGCATGAGCCCGTAGGCCGGCGCGGCGCTCACGGCGAACTGGTTGAAGTTACTTTCGGTGCGGATGATGGCATAGACGAGGCTCGGGCTGATCTTGTATTGGGTGGCGAACTTGCTCACGAGCGGGCGGTATTTCTCGGCCTGCTTGTTCTCGAAGTTGGGCACCATGGTGAACTTGACGGAAAGCGCGCTCTTGGTGCCCGCTTGCAGCGTCACCTCGCGCGTGGCTGCTTGTTTCTTTAATAGGTAATCGGCAAAGCCCTCGGCCTGTGCGGGCGTGGCGATGGGCTTACCCTGGTGATCCTGCACGAGCCCGAGGAGATACGGCGCCTTTTCGCTGGTGAGGGTGATCGACTTGTCCGAGAACAGATCCACCGCGCGCGGATCGTCAGGGGTGAGTAGCGTCGTGACGATGGCGTTCTTGAGGCTCGTTCGCGGGTCCTTCTCGTCCACGGTCTCCACCGTGATTTCGCCCGCGTCGAAATCTACAATCGCGCGGCTTTTGTAGTTTTGGGTGTATTTAATATAGTGCGTACGGCTCGGGAGTTTCACCTCCTTCTTGCCCCAGTTAGTATTGACCTTGCCGCTTAGGAACGAGACCAGGTTATCGTAGTCGCGCTTTACCGTACGGATGTCGGCGATCAAGGCCTGGGGGTTCCGCTCATAAAGCGCCGCGCGGCGCTTAAGCCCAACGCGTAGCGCCGCCTCGGGGTCTTTGGCTTCCGCGATGCCGGCGATCATCTGCGCCGTGGGGCTTTTGGTTATCGCGAGCGCCCGGTCGGCCTTGTTCAAGGCCTGGTCAAGGGATTGGCAGCCCGCCAGCAGGCCGGCACAGACACCGTATAACGATAACGCGACGATTTTTTTCATGTCACCCCTGCGCAGCAGTTAATTGAGGTTAAAACCCAGTAACCCTGGCGTATCGTAAAGAAAGGCCGGTCCGTTTGTCCACTAAGCAAGGAGCGGATAAAGAAGCAACAGATCTGCGCGAATATTGCATTCCCGTGGGCAAAGAATCCGAACTTTCATTAGGCTTTCGTAGATCCCATAGAATATCCGCCGCGTTATGCCGGCGAACAATCGATCAATTTGCTGGATAAGACCTAAAAGTGAGTGATTCCGGCCCGTTTTATTCGAATAAACCTGTTGGAATACAGGGCCGCATATTATTGGGGTTGGTTGACAGATGGTATTTACGGTGCTAATCGTTTAAAGAGCATTTTTCTAAAAATTAACGGGTAGGTAACATAGTCCATAGAGTTTCGTTCTATAGCTATTGATTAGCCCTAAGGGGAGATTATGCCAATCTTTATAATCGGAATTCGGCGTTCTGGTTCGAACTTATTGCGGCTCATGCTCAATCAATTGCCTGAAATTGCCGCGCCGCATCCCCCGCATATTTTGCAACATATGACGCCCCTGATTCCACGCTATGGAGATCTTAATGACCCCGAGGTTTTTTCTCTTTTAGTCGATGATGTTTGCCGCTTGGTAGAATTGAACCCGGTATCCTGGGAAGGCGTAGTTTTAGATCGAAGGGATATTATGGCACGCTGTAGAAAACCAAGCCTGGTCGCGGTGTTTGGTGCCGTGTACGACGTAGCAGCCGAGGCACGATGCGCCAAAACTTGGTGCTGTAAAAGTCTCGAAAATATTTACAGTGTAAACGAGATCGAAGACTACTTTACAGACGCCAAATATATCTATCTATACCGTGATGGCCGCGACGTAGCGGCATCCTTCCGCAAGGCAAGGGTAGTAGTAGGCGAAAAGCACTTTTACCATATTGCAAGGGAGTGGAATAAAATACAACAATTAGCCCTGGACTGGCGCCATAAAATTCCTCGGAAACGTTTCTTCAATCTGAGCTATGAGCAACTGACCGAATCGACCGAAGAAGCGGCTCGTTCCCTATGTTCGTTCCTGAAAGTTTCCTACAAGGATTCCATGCTTGAGTTCCATAAATCGATGGAGGCGAAAAAAACCGCATCATCCAGTAGTTTGTGGGCGAATGTCGCCAGCCCAATTATAACCAAAAACAACCGTAAGTTTCTTAAAGAAGCCAGCGAAACCGATATTCGTATTTTTGAGTCGGTGGCGGGGGAGGCTATGGACGCTTTAGGATACAAACGAGTACTGGTGAAAAAAGGTCAGGAATTACATTTCAGCGAGGACGATATAGGCGGGTTCGATCGGGAGAACAAAAAATTGAAAGAAGAAACACATAAGCAGATTGAACTTAAGGACTTGGGCCGACGCAATCGTCAGGAGAATTTACTTAAAGAGATTATGGCGCGCCAGACGACCGCTGAATTATCTGCAACCTCAACTCCTTTAACTTACGCCGTTAAGGGTATTGCATCCACATCCTAATTTTCCCCACGGCATGACGCCGGCAACAAGAAGATTCACGAGCGGGCGCAACAGCGGGGTGATAGCCTGTTCAAGAACAACGCGCCATGTGTTGCAACACGCGCTCGATTGCCACGCACCCAACATAGTTTTGGGTGCCGGCCCCATCGGGTTATACGCAGTCGGTATTTATACTGCGTATAACCAATGTTCGGAGAGTCAGCGCATGGAGTAGAAGCGGCTAGCAGGTTGTTGAAAAAGTCCATCCGTGGTCTTTTTGACTCGGACCATCCCTGGCCCTCGCCCTACGGGCGCTACCAGGTAGCGCCCAATTTCTCTCCCGGAGAAATTGTCAACACGCAAAGCAAAAAGCGGCCGCTCCTGCGCCTCCCTGCGCTCGCGGCATTCGTGCATCCTGCACAGCATGGTTTTTGCTTTGCTTCATTTTTCAAACACCTAGCGTGTTTGAAAAATGGCGGTACATCCCTATACCGCGACGGGCAGGAAGCCCTAGTGCCGTGTAGCGCAGGGAGGCGCGAGAGCGGCCACCGCAGGGTGATGAAAAACGAGTTTTTCATCACCCTGCTAAGCGCTGATGGTAACCCGCTCGCGTAAAGATCGATTTTTGAGAGTTTCGATGCCGCCCTTTGCAACGGACAGCAGGGGTTCAAGGGATACGGTAGTTTGAACGTTTGTTTCCATATTTATTCTTTGGGCGAGATCTTTAAGTAGCGCGCCGCCGCCTGTTAGCAGCATCCCTTTTGCCAAAATCATTTCGGAAAATTCAACCGGAATAGCCGCGAGAGTCTCTTTGATCGCGGACAAAATCGCCCTGACTTCCGGCTCAATAGCCAAATGAATATCGTGCGTGCTTACTGCAAGCGGTTTGGGGACGCCGTTGTTCAGATCGATTCCTATAATATTAATGTAAGAAGAAGCGGCTTGCGGGACAGCGGATCCCCCCTCGATCTTTATTCTCTCGGCGGTCAGCTCTCCAATAACGAAATTAAACTTACTGCGGATGTAGTCCATGATTCGCCGGTCGAAGTTATATCCGCCAATCCGCAACGCTTTTGAATACACGATTCCATTCAGCGCAATCAAGGCTATCTCAGTAGTGCCTCCGCCGATATCCACAACCAAACTCCCCTCCGAAGTCTCGATGGGCATTCCTTCTCCCACGGCAGCGGCCATCGGCTCATCCAACAGATACACCCGCGGCGACCCCATCGATGTGCCAAGGTCCGCGATGGTCTTTCGTTCGAAGTCAGTGACTTTACAAGGAAGAGAAATGATCAGCTCGGGCTTCCTAATAAATCTTTTATTAAATATCGGCTTTAGCCAGTGCCACATCATGCTCTTCGTGGCATGAAAATCGGCAATGACACCTCCACTCAACGGCCTGACTACTTCAAGATTTTTGGGAGTACGGCCAAGCATACGCTTTGCCGATGTGCCGACCGCAAGCGGCGACTGTGCCCCGTGCCAGCCCGTGCGGTAGGTGAGATAACTCGGTTCGTTTACAATGAGTCCTTTATTACTTAAATAGACGAGTGTGTTTGCTGTGCCTAGATCGATATAAACTTCGGGTACATTGAAACGCATGAGCTTGCTCCTCCAATTGTTTTCCATTGTATTCGCGGCCGGGAGTTTTGATCTACGATGAGTAATACAGAAGTGCGGATAGTTCCGATAGCCGGTATTTTGAACGTCTCGCGCTTTCCGAGGATGGAGCGTTGAAACAATTTGCGCCGGCATGCGAACGCAATAAAGATCAATTACCGACGGTGCTGAAAGAGGTGTTGCCGAGCTCAGGCATGGCGCTTGAAATCGGCAGCGGCACCGGTCAGCACGCGGCGTATTTCGCGGCCCACTTCCCGCATCTCATCTGGTAGCCGACCGATCTTTCCGAAAGTTTTCCCGGCGTGCGCGATTTCGAAGCCGTGAACGCGCTCGCAGTCAAAACGGCCTTGTACTCGCCGGCGACCGCGCTATGGCGCCGGATAATCGATCGATCTGTTGGAGAAAAACAAACCGGGACAGTTCTGACGAAGGTTCATCTTGACATGCAACCATTATGTTGCATATACTGACTCCCCAGTGGACAAGGTATTCAAGGCGCTCGCCGACCCGAACCGCAGGCAGTTGCTGGACCGGCTGCATGGAGAGAGCGGCCAGACGCTGGGTGAGTTGTGCCAACGCCTGGACATGACGCGGCAGGCGGCGAGCAAGCACCTCGCGCTACTCGAGGCGGCCAACCTGGTGGTCACGGTCTGGCGCGGGCGCGAGAAGCTGCACTACCTCAACCCCGTGCCGATCCACGAGATCTACGAGCGGTGGATCGGCAAGTACGAGCGCACGCGCCTGCGGGCGCTCAGCGAACTTAAGAAACGTCTCGAGGAGAAGCACGATGGGTAAACCTGAGATCATCTACGTCACCTATATCGCCACCACGCCCGAGAAACTCTGGGCCGCGCTGACCGGCGGCGAGTTCACCAAGCAGTATTTTTTCGGCCGGCGCATCGAGTCGGACTGGAAGGTCGGCTCGCCGTGGACGCTTTGGATGGAAGACGGACGCATCGATTGCAATGGCAAGGTGCTCGAGTCCGATCCACCGCGCAAGCTTTCGATCACCTGGCATGTCGAGTGGATGGAGGAATTCCGCCATCTGCCGGATGCGATCGTCACGTATCAGCTCGATCCGCTGGGCGGCGTCGTGCGGCTCACGGTGATGGAATCCCACGACGAGTCCCTTGCCGAAAAATACAAGGAAGGCGGGCGCCGCGGCTGGCCGGTGATCCTGTGCGGGCTGAAGAGCCTGCTCGAGACCGGCCGTCCGTTGCCGCAGTTTGACTTTTCGGCGTAGCGGAGTTTCCGATTGTCGCTTTTATTCGCCGTTTAATAACGGCGTGAGCGCGGCGTCGGGCGAACCGGTCTTCGGCAAGTTGCGCCGAATAAAATCAGCAAGTGCCTCCACATCCGCCTTCCGCGTAAACCGGTTGCGGCAAACCAGGACCACGGTTCGGCTCACTTGCTTGGTATCGATGGGGCGGTAGATAACCAATCCGTCGGGGTCCTTCTGCGCCGCAAGTGCCGGCATGAGCGTATAGCCCGCGCCGTTGGCGACCAAGTACCGGAGCGTCTCCAGACTGGTCGCATGAAACTCCTGGATATTGCCGCGCCGGTTTTGCGGGCAAGTCTCGATGGTTTCGTCGCGCAGGCAATGGCCGTCTTCCAGCAGAGTCATCTCCGCGGCATTGAGGTCAGCGATCCGCAGCGGTTTCTTTGTTGTCAGGCGATGCCCCTTGGGCAACATGAGGAGAAGCGGCTCGGTAAAGAGCGGATAAACTTTAAATCCCCGCTCGTTAAATGTCCGCGACGCCAAGACCGCGTCAAGTCGCCCTGACCGTAAATCCTCCAGCAGGGGGTCCGTCAGCCCTTCGCGTAGATGGAGATCGAGTTCCGGGAACGCTTTCTTCAGGGGACCAAGCACACGCGGAAGAAAATACGGTCCGACCGTGGCAATAGCCCCCAAGCGGAAATTCCCCGCAAGTGGTTTACTGTCCTGTCTTGCGAGCGTGATAATCTTCTCGGCCTCTTCCAGCACCACCTGGGCCTGCTCAACCACGCGCTTCCCGATTTTGGTGATCGACATCCGCCGGTTCGTGCGTTCGAACAGCGACACGGCTAACTGTTCCTCGATCTTCTTAATCTGCGCGCTCAAGCCCGGCTGGCTCACATTGCAAGCTTCCGCGGCGCGACCGAAATGTTCGAGCTGGGCAACCGCCACAAGATATTGCAGGTCACGTAATGTCAGCCAGGAGAAGTTCATAAGATATACCTATCAATATAATAGCATTAATCACTTTGATAAATCAATCAGATTCGTCGATGATGTGCGTGTAGCAGGGGGCTGCTGCAAGCAGCCTTTAACTCAACATCATTAGCAGGAGGTTTGATTTATGTCTCGAATATCTCGTATATTAGGAGTTGGCGAGGTTTTCCCGCAATTTTCGGTGCCGGCATGCGTGTCGATCGAGAAGGGCAAGGAATTCAACACGATTAGCAATGCCGACATGAAAGACAAGTGGTCGGTGGTGTTTTTCTGGCCGCTGGACTTCACCTTCGTCTGTCCGACCGAAATCGCCGAGTTCAACCATGAGCTGAAGGCGTTCAAGGACCGTGACGCCCGGGTCTTCGGTATCAGCACCGACAGCCAATACGTCCACTTGGCCTGGCGCCAGAATCACCCGGATCTCAAGAACTTGGGATACCCGATGCTGGCGGACAATAAGAAGGAGTTGAGCTCGGCCCTTGGCGTCCTGCATCCGGTAGAACAGGTTCCGCTGCGGGCCACTTACATCGTCGATCCCGAAGGCGTCATTCGCTGGGTCAGCGTTAACGATCTCAACGTCGGGCGGAATATTAAGGAAGTGTTGCGCACGCTCGATGCCTTGCAGACCGACGAACTTTGCCCGTGCAACTGGGAGAAGGGTAAACCGACTCTCGCAGCCTGAGGAATCGATATGAATGCAATAATGAATGCCCCTATAAATATAGGGACAAGCGATAAATTGGAAAGCCTGTTCGCTCACGCGGACACGACGATCGCGCGGGATCTTAAGCTCAACTTGACGCGCCTCCTGGAACAGGGGGCGCTTGCTCGGGACGAGGCCGCGCTCGCACTGCTCGCCGCCGCGCGCGCCGTGGAGGACCAAGGGCTTGAGCGGCTTGCGCGCGAAGCGCTGACGGCATTCGATCTTAGCCCAGACCAGATTGAAGAAGCGGCGCAGAGTGCCGCCATCATGGCGATGCTCAACACTTATTACCGCTTTCGGCATATGATAGCAAAAAATGACGATTACCGGACGACGGGCTTGCGCATGACGTCCCTCGCCAAGCCCGTTCTTGGCAAGGAAAGGTTCGAGATGCTGGCCTTCGCCGTATCGGTGATTAACGGCTGCGAATCCTGCATCAAGGCGCATGAAAAAGTACTGCGGGATACCGGCGTGAGCGGGGAAAAAATTCATGACCTTGCGCGCATGGCCGCCGTCGTCCGGGGCATCAAGACGCTCCGAAGCAATCTATCGGCAGTATCAACTAATAAATAACAGGAGGTATATATGAATGAGGCACAGGCAATGAAGATCGATATCGGGATAAATGAAACAGACAGACAAGAGATCGCGGATCAGCTCTCGCACCTTTTAGCGGATACCTACACGCTGTATTTGAAAACCCATAACTTCCACTGGAACGTGACCGGGCCCATGTTCGAGACGCTTCATCTCATGTTCGAGCGGCAGTACACGGAGCTTGCGCAGGCCGTGGACGAAATTGCCGAGCGCATCCGCGCATTAGGCTTCCCGGCGCCGGCAACCTATGCGCAGTTCGCCAAACTAAGCGCCATTAAAGAGGAACCTGGCGTACCCAATGCAGAGACCATGATTCGTTTACTTTTGAATGGCCACGAGACGGTGGTGAGAACCGCGAGATCGATTTTCCCGGTCGTGGAGCGATCGCAGGATGAGCCCACAAAAGACTTGCTTATTAAACGGATGCAAGTTCACGAGAAGACCGCGTGGATGTTGAGGAGCATTTTACAAAAATAAAGCGCGTTGCGAGGTAAAGGCGCGGCGAGGTTTTCGCCGCCCGCTCGTTTCATTCCATATTCGGCGCCCAATGCCTCGCGACCGCGCCATGCCGGCGAGCAACCGATCCATCCGGTGGATAAAAACCGGCAGTAAAGGCGCCAAAAACCCATGCATTGGGATAAATTCTGGTTTATCCTTGAACAAGATGAAGAGATCGGATCATGAACGCAAAGGTTACCATAGACCCTGATAGCATCGCCAACTTCTGTCGGCGGTGGAAGATCACCGAACTGTCCCTGTTCGGATCAGTTTTGCGCGCCGATTTTCGACCGGACAGCGACATTGACCTTCTGGCGAGCTTTGCGCCAGATGCCGACTGGAGTCTCCTCGATCACGCGGCAATGCAGGAGGAGCTTTCGGTATTGCTCAATCGCAAAGTCGATCTTGTTAGCCGCCGGGCCATTGAACGCAGCGGTAACTGGATTCGCCGGGAGAGCATCCTGTCCACGGCAGCGCCGGTTTATGTCGGCCAACAACCGATCCATCCGGTGGATAAAAGCCTAAAAGTGAGATGACTCCGGTCCCCGCTGCCGGGGAACGCGTCGTGCTACCCCCTCAGGGCACCCCTGGCCGCCTTCTTCAACCTTTTTTCGGCCCTTTTTTCTTTCTTGGTTTTCGCCGGCTGCTTCTTCGCTTCCTTCTTACCTTCTACGCCTTTAGTCATCGCTTTCGCTCCTTGTGAGCAAGTTGGTGATGGAGTCAAAAAAAGAATTGTCTTTATTTCCGCCGCCTCAATTCGTTCCAGTTTGGTGAAGGATACCCAAGCGATGAGGAATTATACAGTACTGAAAGCAATTTTGTTCTTGCGAACGCGATACCCATTACCTCTTTTGCCATTTCGCAGGCCGCCGGATGTTGTTCTCTCCAAGCCAGATATCACTTGCGGCGCCACACGCTCGCCAACCACGACTGCTGTGCGCGCGGCAGGCCGGCAGGGCGGTAATAGTGGGTAAGCTCGATGAACCCCGCGGCCGACATATAGCGGCACCAGGTTTCAAGATTATAATACGCACCGTAGCGGCCACCGCTCCAGCCTTCCTCGTTTTGGCCGTGCGGGTTCGAGCTGAGCAGCACGCCGCGCGGTCTCAGCGTCGCGTGCAATTCCCGCAACACGCGCGGCAGTTCCTGGCTTGGTACATGAAACAGCGCGGCGTTGGCGAACACGCCATCGAAATGGTTATCCGGCAGATCGAGTTTGAGAAAGTCCTGCCGCCATACTTCGCAGCCGCTGTAGGTGCGTGCCATGGCGGCGAAACGCGCGGCGCCTTCCAAACCGATTGCGACGTGGCCGAGTTGCGCAAACGCCTTGAGATCGCGCCCCGGCCCACAGCCAAAATCGAGTATTGTGAACGGCGCCTCACCCTCGACGTATTGTAACAGCGCCACGATGTTCTGACCGACATCATGATCGCGCGTGCCTTCCCAGAAGTCCTCGGCGCGCTGGTCGTAGTGCTGCAGCGTGAGGTCGGCGATTTGTTCCAGGTCTTGCGGATTCAGTTTCATGAAAACTATTCGTCTCCCCGCCACCAGATGTATCCATCGATTTTCTCTTAGAGTACCGTAAACCAAGCGCGTTTACATAAGGGCACCTCTAAAAATTGTGCTTTTATGGTCGCTCTCGGCATCCTGCCTCTCGCGACACTTGTGCATCCCTGCACAGGTTGGGTTAAGCCGCGCAAGCGGCGAACCCAACAAAATATTACTGTTCGGTGGATTCGCTGCGCTTAATCCACCCTACATTTGTAGATCTTTAGAGATGCCCATTACTCTAAACGGCGCCTGTATACGCTTTATGCCTTCGTGCTTAATAACGAAACAGCGGTGCGGAAAACGATGAGATTCAAAAACGCAGATCGGATATGCTTACACTTTAAGCGTCGCGCTTCAGGCTTGAATCTACCGTAACAGTAAATGTGACTCGAATGGCCTCTAATGCCACTATTTTTAAAGCCGCGCTGCAAATCGCCGACATGGACCGCAACTACTACCAGGGCCATGCGCTCACCATCGCGCGTCACCCATCCGAAACCGACGAGCGCATGATGGTGCGGTTATTGGTCTTTGCTCTGCATGCCCATGAAGCATTGTCGTTCGGCAAGGGGCTGAGTACCCAGGACGAACCTGATCTCTGGCAAAAAGATTTAACCGGCGCGGTCGCGCTCTGGATCGAGGTGGGCCAACCCGACGAAAAAATATTCGCAAAGCCTGCAATCGCGCCAAACAAGTATTCATCTATACCTATGGCGGCCGTATCGCCGACCTGTGGTGGGATCAAAACAGCTCCAAACTCGAACGGGCGAATAATCTAGCGGTGATGAACCTGCCGTTGAACACCAGCCGCGCCCTGGCAAAGCTGGCGCAGCGCACCATGCAGTTGCATTGCACCATTCAGGATGGGCAGATTTGGCTGGCCGATAATAAGGAGACAGTGCAGGTAGAGTTGGCGATCGTGAAAACTCCGCCAGCACCTTTGCGCTGACGTGGCCTTTCATATTACCATGAAAATCGAACGTATCCTTTTTGATATTCATGGCGCAGAAAGCGGAGTGATTGGGCTTTTTCACTATCAATCCACAGCCCCTGGGCCAGATCATTCAGCCAACCCATGCGGAGCGTTAATTTCTGAGTTATTCTTTAGTGAATTAAGGTACTCCTAATGAATCCGTTAATTGAGTCTCATCGTTCCGAACTAGAGCAGTTCTGTAAGCGTTTCCGCGTGAAGCGCCTGGATCTGTTCGGTTCCGCGGCAACCGGGGATTTCAAATCCGAGGCAAGCGATCTCGACTTTCTGGTCGAATTCAACCGCTGTGCCCAAACGAGCGTGCGGACGTCTATTTTGGTCTGCTGTTTGCGCTGGAGGATTTGTTTCAGCGTAAGATTGACCTCGTGGAGATCGGGGCCGTCCAGAATCCGTATTTCCTGCGCAGCGCGAATCAGTCACGGACCCTGCTCTATGCAGCATGAAGGTAAAAAGTATCTTTAAGGGCACCTCTAAAAATTGAGCTTTTGTGGTCG
>DATGVQ010000164.1:0-15659 GCA_035300145.1 Acidiferrobacterales bacterium
GAGATGGTCATGCCCGGGGACAACATCAAAATGGTCATTACCCTCATCAACCCGATCGCCATGGAAGACGGCTTACGCTTTGCCATCCGCGAGGGGGGTAGGACCGTAGGCGCCGGGGTGGTGGCAAAGGTGGTGGAGTAATCAAAAGTTTTTCAGTACTGGAGCTCCGGACGGATAAAATCCTGGAGAAGGCAGTCAATACTCATAAAGGCCAGTAGCTCAATTGGCAGAGCGTCGGTCTCCAAAACCGAAGGTTGGGGGTTCGATTCCCTCCTGGCCTGCCAGAGAAAAAACGAAGACTTGGTAGTGTTTGCAGCGGATAGGCTCAAGTTAATTTTAGCGGTGCTGATTGTAGCGATCGGCATCGGCGCTTTTTATTATCTTGACACCAAGTCGGACTGGATCCGTTACTTAATATTGCTTGGCGCTTTGACGGCGGCGGTGGCAGTGGCGGCGACCACGGTACAAGGTAAATCAGCTTGGGAGTTCACCAAAGAGGCGCGCGTCGAGCTGCGGAAAGTAGTGTGGCCGACCCGTAAAGAAACGGCGCAGATGACTTTGGTAGTAATTATCATGGTTATTGTGGTGGCGTTATTTCTTTGGATAGTCGATTGGGGTTTGATTAAAGCCGTACAAGCTTTGACGGGACAGAGATTTTAAAACTATGGCGATGCGTTGGTACGTGGTTCATACTTTTTCCGGCTTTGAGAAACAGGTGCAGCGTTCGTTAAAAGAGCACATTACCCGCTACGGTATGCAGGATAAATTCGGTGAGATTCTGGTGCCGATGGAAGAGGTTGTGGAAATGAAGAGCGGCCAGAAGAAGACCAGCGAACGGAAGTTTTTCCCCGGCTATGTGCTGGTAAAAATGGAAATGAACGACGATACCTGGCATCTGGTGAAGAATGTTCCCAAGGTAAGCGGCTTCATTGGTGGATCCGGTACCAAACCGACGCCGATTTCCGAGAAGGAGGCGCAGGCGATTTTGCAGCAAGTTCTGGAAGGCGTAGAGAAACCGCGGCCGAAGTTTTCATTTTCTGCCGGCGAGCAGGTGCGTGTAACCGACGGCCCATTTTTGGATTTTAATGGCACGGTCGAGGATGTGAATTATGAAAAGAGCAAGTTGCGCGTTTCGGTCTCGATCTTCGGCCGCCTTACGCCGGTCGAGCTGGACTTTAGTCAGGTGGAAAAAGCCTAGCAACCAGGCTTAAGAAATACAGAGTTAACTTGGTTAAGGGCGTTAGTTAGGAACATTTTTAAAGTTTGCGGGGAGCGCTTAGTTATCAGCGCGATCGTACCCATTCCGGAGTTAAAGCATGGCAAAAAAAATTGAAGCTTATATTAAGTTGCAAGTAGCCGCGGGGCAGGCTAATCCCAGCCCGCCGGTAGGCCCGGCCTTAGGTCAACGCGGGTTGAATATCATGGAATTTTGCAAGGCATTTAACGCCCAGACTCAGGGCATGGAACCTGGCACGCCGGTTCCGGTCATTATCACCGTCTACAGCGATAAAAGCTTTACTTTTATTAAGAAGACGCCGCCGGCAACGGTGTTACTAAAGAAAGCGGCGGGCATCACTAGTGGCAGCAAAACGCCGCACACGCATAAGGTCGGCGTCGTTACGCGCGCGCAATTGGAAGAGATTGCGAAGATTAAACAGCCCGACCTCAATGCCCACGATTTAGACGCGGCGGTGAAAATTATCGCCGGCAGTGCGCGTAGCATGGGCATAGAAACCGAAGGAGTATAACGATGGCCGCGCCTAAACTCAGCAAGCGTATGCAGGCCATCACCGGTAAATTCGAGCGCGGCAAGGCCTATCCCTTAGAGGAAGCGGTCAAGATTGTAAAACAAACCGCCAGCGCTAAATTCGATGAGTCCGTCGATGTGGCGGTTAACTTAGGCATCGATGCGAAAAAATCGGAACAGAATGTGCGCGGTTCCGCGTTGATGCCGCGCGGCACCGGCAAAAGCGTGCGCGTGGCGGTATTTGCCGAAGGCGAGCAGGCGACAGCCGCGAAGAAGGCGGGCGCCGATCTGGTCGGGTTCCAGGATTTAGCCGATCAAATTAAACAGGGCAAGCTCGATTTCGACGTGGTCATCGCCGCTCCCGATGCGATGAGAATTGTGGGGCAATTGGGCCAAATTCTAGGCCCGCGCGGTTTGATGCCAAACCCTAAAGTAGGGACAGTAACGCCAAACGTCGCTAAGGCAGTGGAAAATGCGAAGGCCGGCCAGGTGCAGTACCGCACGGATAAGGCGGGCATCGTGCATTGTTCCATCGGCAAAGCCTCGTTTAATCCGGACGCGTTGAAGGAAAATCTGGTGGCGTTGTTGGCAGCCTTGAACAAGGCCAAGCCCGCGACTGTCAAAGGAATTTACCTGAAAAAGGTGACGTTATCGACGACCATGGGACCGGGGGTGCGTCTCGATCAAGCGTCACTGCCGCAATGATTTATGAACGCACGAACTTAAGTGCGTAGTTGACTTTGGGCTATCGGTGGGATGATTTGCCGCCAACCGATGGGCTATCAAAGACCGCTGGTGCGCTTCCTCCACTTTATCAAGTGGCGGGAGCGCTTAATAGGTTTTGCGGCCTGCCCGCGTAGATGGTGTACCCATACGGAATTTCCATCGGATAATTCTGGACGGTCACCGCAATTATGGTAATGGAGGTGACTCGCATGAGTCTTAATCTTGAAGAAAAGAAAGCTGTGGTGGCCGAAGTGTCTGCGGTTTTGGCAGAGGCTAAGGCGGCGATCGTAGCTGAATACCGCGGCTTGACCGTCGCACAAATGACCCGGCTGCGCGCCAATGCGCGCAAGGCCGATGTTTATATGCGCGTGGTCAAAAATACGCTGGTGCAGCGGGCCATCAAGGATTCTCAATTTGCATGCCTGAAGGACCATTTAATCGGACCTTTGGTGCTTGCGGTTTCCAAGGATGCGGTGGCGGTAGCAAAGATAGTGAGCGACTTTGCCAAAGATAACGAGCGGTTCCTCGTTAAAGCCGGCACTATGTCGGGCCGCTTGATATCGAATGGCGAAATGCAGGCGTTGGCAAAATTACCGAGCCGCGAGGTGTTGCTTGCGATATTAATGGGTGCGATGAAAGCCCCGGTACAAAAATTTGTCCAGACCTTGAATGAGGTACCGGGCCGGTTTGTCCGTACGTTGGCCGCTGTGCGCGATAACCGCGCCGACTCCGCTGCAAGCTGAGGCAAATACTTAATTTAAGACTACGTTCAGGAGAAATAGTATGGCTTTATCTAAACAAGAAATTCTTGACTCTATCGCCAGCATGTCGGTGCTCGATCTTTCCGAGTTAATTAAGGACATGGAGCAAAAGTTCGGTGTTTCGGCCGCCGCCGCTACGGTTGCAGTAGCCGCTCCGGCCGCAGGTGCAGCAGCTCCGGTCGCCGAGAAAGAAGCGTTTGATGTGGTGCTTGCCAGCGTCGGCGACAACAAAGTCGGCGTGATCAAAGCGGTGCGCGCGGTTACCAGCCTGGGCTTAAAAGAAGCGAAGGATTTGGTTGAATCGGCGCCCGCCACCGTCAAAGAAGCTGTCGCCAAAGCCGATGCCGAAACCATGAAGAAACAATTGGAAGACGCCGGCGCCAAGGTTGAGCTCAAATAAACCGGACGGCGAGATTAAACGTCGAAAATAGGCTGGTGATTCCACCGGCCTATTCCTGTCTATACCGTTTTACACGGACATGAGACGGTCCGCTAAACGAGAAGGTGATGCGGTGATTAGTTTCATGGAACTTGAAGAGCTGAGGAAGATCAATGACTTATTCTTTTACTGAGAAAAAACGCATTCGTAAGAGTTTTGGAAAACGCCCGAGCATTTTGCGCGTGCCGTATTTATTGGCGACCCAGAAAGAGTCGTATCGCAATTTCCTGCAGGCCGACGTGCCGCCGGAACAGCGTATCGATCAAGGGTTACAGGCCGCCTTTAAATCGGTGTTTCCGATCGAAAGCTATAACGGCAATGCGGCGTTGGAATTCGTCAGTTATCGCTTAGGCATGCCGGCATTTGATGTAAAGGAATGCCAACAGCGCGGATTGATTTATGCCGCGCCCCTGCGTGTCTTGGTGCGCCTGGTGGTTTTCGCCCGCGACGAAGCAACCGGTATGAAGTCGGTGCGCGATATTAAGGAGCAAGAAGTCTACCTCGGTGAAATCCCGCTCATGACGGAAAACGGGACGTTCGTGATCAACGGCACCGAGCGCGTCATTGTTTCTCAGTTGCACCGCTCGCCGGGAGTATTCTTCGATCATGATTACGGTAAAACCCATTCTTCCGGCAAGCTGCTGTTTTCCGCGCGCATCATTCCCTACCGGGGTTCCTGGTTGGATTTCGAATTTGATCCCAAAGACTACTTGTATGTGCGCATCGATCGCCGGCGCAAGCTGCCCGCGACCACGCTGCTACGCGCCCTGGGCATGTCGGCGCAAGAGATATTGGCCACGTTCTTTGAGACGGATACGTTTGAGATCGGTAAGGAAGAAATCAGGCTGGAGCTTATCCCGGCCCGCATGCGCGGTGAGCAAGTCGCGTTCGACATTAAAACGCCGAAGGGCGAAGTAATCGTCGAGGCCGGGCGGCGCATCACTTCGCGCCATGTGCGCGAGCTGGAAAAAACCAAGCTCAAGCATTTAGCCGTACCCGATACTCATCTTATCGGACGCGCGTTGGCGGAAGATATTATTGATAAAACCAGCGGTGAATTGCTGGCCGCCGCCAATGAAATCGTTACCAAGGATTTAATCGATAAATTGATCGCCGCCGGTATTAAGGAAGTCAAAACCTTATACACCAATGAATTAGACCGCGGGTCGTATATGTCCGATACCTTACGCATCGACCCGACGCGTGATCCGTTGGAGGCGCAGATCGAGATTTATCGCATGATGCGGCCGGGCGAGCCACCGACCAAAGAGGCGGCGCAAAATCTTTTCAATGGCCTGTTCTTCAGCCTGGACCGTTATGATTTATCGGCGGTTGGGCGGATGAAATTTAATCGCCGCTTGGGGCGCCCCATCGATGAAGGTCCGGGTATCCTCAGCAAAGAGGATATTGTCGATGTCATGAAGATCCTTATCGGTCTTAAGAATGGCTATGGCGAGATCGACGATATCGACCATCTGGGCAACCGGCGCGTGCGCTCGGTCGGCGAGCTGGCGGAAAACCAATTCCGCATCGGCTTGGTGCGGGTCGAGCGCGCGGTCAAGGAGCGGCTGTCGCTGGCCGAATCCGAAGGGTTGATGCCGCAGGAGATGATTAACGCCAAACCGGTTTCCGCGGTAGTTAAAGAATTTTTCGGCTCGAGCCAGTTATCGCAATTCATGGATCAGACCAATCCGTTGTCGGAGGTTACACATAAGCGGCGCGTCTCCGCGCTCGGGCCGGGTGGACTGACACGCGAGCGCGCCGGGTTCGAAGTGCGCGACGTGCATCCCACGCATTACGGGCGCGTATGCCCGATTGAAACCCCGGAAGGCCCGAACATCGGCTTGATTAATTCGCTCGCGGTTTATGCCAGAACCAATGAATACGGTTTCCTGGAAACGCCTTACCGGAAAGTGATGAATGGCAAGGTAACCGATCAAATAGAGTATCTCTCCGCGATTGAGGAAGGCAAATTCATCATCGCGCAGGCCAACGCCGCGGTAGACGAGAAAGGCCATCTTTTGGACGAATTGGTTTCCTGTCGCCATAAAAATGAGTTTACTCTTTCCACCTTGGACAAAGTCGATTATATCGACGTCGCCCCCGCGCAAATCGTGTCGGTCGCCGCTTCGCTGATCCCATTCCTCGAGCATGACGATGCGAACCGCGCGCTCATGGGCTCTAATATGCAGCGCCAAGCGGTGCCGACCTTGCGCACGGAAAAACCGCTGGTGGGAACCGGCATGGAAGCCACGGTTGCGATCGATTCCGGCGTCACGGTAATCGCGCGCCGCGGCGGTGCGGTGGATTCGGTCGACGCCGCCCGTATCGTCGTGCGCGTCAACGACAACGAAACCGAGAGCGGCAAGGCGGGCGTCGATATTTACAACTTAATCAAATACACGCGCTCCAATCAAAACACCAATATCAATCAGCGGCCGTTAGTGAAAGTCGGCGACGTCATCGCTAGGGGTGATGTGTTGGCGGACGGGCCTTCCACCGATATGGGTGAGCTGGCGTTAGGGCGCAATATTCTCATCGCGTTCATGCCGTGGAATGGCTATAACTTCGAAGACTCTATCCTGATTTCCGAGCGGGTGGTCGAGCAGGATTATTTCACCACCATTCATATCGAAGAGCTGTCCACGGTGTCGCGCGACACCAAGCTGGGGCCGGAGGAAATCACACGCGACATCCCCAATGTCGGTGAAGCGGCATTAGCCAAATTGGATGAATCCGGCATTATTTACATCGGCGCGGAGGTCAATCCCGGCGATATCCTGGTCGGCAAGGTCACGCCCAAGGGCGAGACCCAGTTGACGCCGGAAGAAAAATTGTTGCGCGCCATCTTTGGTGAGAAGGCGTCAGATGTAAAAGACACCTCGTTACGCCTGCCTTCGGGCATGTCCGGTACGGTCATCGATGTGCAGGTATTCACCCGTGATGGCGTGGAAAAAGACGCGCGTGCGAAACAAAACGAAGAGCAGGAACTTGCGCGCATTAAAAAGGATCTTAACGATCAATACCGTATCGTCGAAGACGATACCTATGCGCGCATCGAGAAACTGTTAATTGGCAAAGTGGCCGATGGCGGCCCTGCCGGTCTTAAGACCGGCGATAAGGTCACTAAAGGCTATATTTCCGAGTTGCCGCGGCAAAAGTGGTTTGACATCCGCCTGCGCAACGAAGAAGCGAGCGAGGCCCTGGAGCAAATCAGCGCTCAGCTCGCACAGCAAAAGAAAGAGTTTGATGCGAGACTGGAGGAGAAGCGAATCAAGCTGACTTCCGGCGATGATTTGCCGCCCGGCGTGTTAAAGATGGTCAAAGTGCATGTGGCGGTTAAGCGGCGTTTGCAGCCGGGCGATAAAATGGCCGGGCGCCATGGAAACAAAGGCGTGATTTCGCGCATCGTTCCAATAGAGGATATGCCCCACATGGCCGATGGCACTCCCATCGATATTGTGCTGAATCCGTTAGGCGTGCCGTCACGCATGAATGTCGGCCAGGTGCTGGAGACCCACCTTGGCTGGGCGGGGCATGAGCTTGGCCGCAAGATCGAGCGGATGTTGAAGCAAGAAGCGGCGGCACAGGAGTTGCGCCGGTTTATCGATAAGATCTACAACCATAGCGGCAAAAAGGAAGATATTAAATCTCTCAATGATGAAGAGATTGCGGAGCTCGCGCGTAACCTGTGCGATGGCGTGCCGGTGGCAACGCCGGTATTTGACGGCGCCACCGAGAAGGAAATTACGCAGTTGCTGGAGCTTGCCGGCCTGCCGCGGTCGGGCCAGACCATACTTTATGACGGCCGGACGGGCGAGTTATTCGATCGTCCGATTACGGTGGGCTACATGTATATGCTCAAGCTGAATCATTTGGTTGATGACAAGATGCATGCCCGTTCCACCGGCCCCTATAGTTTGGTCACGCAACAACCTCTCGGCGGTAAGGCGCAATCCGGCGGCCAACGCTTCGGCGAAATGGAAGTCTGGGCGCTGGAGGCGTATGGCGCAGCTTACACTTTGCAGGAAATGCTGACCGTGAAGTCGGATGATGTGACCGGCCGCACCAAGATGTTTGAAAACATTGTGAAAGGGGATCATCGCATGGAGGCGGGTATGCCGGAATCCTTTAATGTGTTGATTAAGGAAATCCGGTCATTAGGGATCGATATTGAGTTGGAGCAGAGTTAAAACGTCTTGCTGAGGCTTTTTTGAATAACGCATTTCACAACATCGGTCTCAATCTTAACCAATCGGCCGTTTTTGTTCAGGAGATAACACATTGAAAGACTTGTTTAACCTTTTTAAGCAATCCGGCAAATCGGAAGATTTTGACGCCATCCGCATCGGTCTTCCTTCGCCGGAAAAAATCCGTTCCTGGTCTTATGGTGAAGTTAAAAAACCGGAGACGATTAATTACCGCACGTTCAAACCGGAGCGCGACGGCCTTTTCTGCGCCAAGATTTTTGGCCCGATCAAGGATTATGAGTGCCTTTGCGGCAAATACAAGCGCCTCAAGCATCGCGGCGTGATCTGCGAAAAATGCGGCGTCGAGGTCACACTTTCCAAGGTGCGGCGCGAGCGCATGGGGCATATCGAATTGGCAAGTCCGGTCGCGCATATCTGGTTCCTGAAATCTTTACCTTCGCGTATGGGCCTGATTTTAGATATGACTTTACGCGATATCGAACGCGTCTTGTATTTTGAGGCCTATGTCGTGGTAGATTCCGGGATGACGCCGCTTGAGCGCAAAACGTTGCTGTCGGAAGACGCTTATCTCGATGCCATCGAACAATATGGCGATGAATTCGATGCACGCATGGGCGCGGAAGCGATCCGCGCCTTATTACAAGCCATCGATCTGAACGTAGAGGCAGCCAAGCTGCGCGAAGAATTAGCCGCCACGAATTCCGAAACAAAGATCAAGAAACTGGCGAAACGCCTGAAGGTCATCGAGGCATTCCTTCATTCCGGCAACAAACCGGAGTGGATGGTGCTGGAAATCCTGCCGGTGTTGCCGCCGGAGCTGCGCCCGTTGGTGCCGTTGGATGGCGGCCGGTTTGCGACCTCTGATCTGAATGATTTATACCGGCGCGTTATCAATCGCAATAATCGCTTGAAGCGGTTGTTGGACCTGAACGCCCCCGACATCATCGTCCGTAATGAGAAGCGCATGCTGCAGGAAGCGGTCGATGCGTTATTGGATAACGGTCGCCGCGGTAAGGCGATCACGGGCGCCAATAAGCGCCAGTTGAAATCGCTGGCGGATATGATCAAAGGCAAACAGGGACGTTTCCGTCAGAATTTGCTCGGCAAGCGCGTTGATTATTCCGGCCGCTCGGTGATCGTGGTCGGTCCCACGCTTAAATTACATCAATGCGGCCTGCCGAAAAAAATGGCGCTGGAATTATTCAAGCCCTTTATTTTCAGCAAGCTGGAGATGCGCGGCCTCGCCACGACCATCAAGGCGGCGAAGAAGATGGTCGAGCAGGCAAGCCCGGAGGTGTGGGATATTTTGGAAGAGGTTATACGCGAACATCCGGTGCTGTTGAACCGGGCCCCGACCTTGCATCGATTGGGCATTCAAGCGTTTGAGCCTGTGTTGGTGGAGGGCAAGGCGATTCAGTTGCATCCGCTGGTATGCGCGCCGTACAACGCCGACTTTGACGGCGATCAGATGGCGGTGCATATCCCGTTATCGCTGGAAGCGCAACTGGAAGCGCGCGGCCTCATGATGTCGTCCAATAATGTGTTGTCGCCTGCCAATGGCGAGCCGATTATCGTGCCTTCACAAGATATCGTGCTGGGTTTGTACTATATGACCCGCTCCAAAGTGAATGCCCAAGGCGAGGGCAAGGTATTTTCGGACGTAGCCGAAGTGCACCGGGCCTATGAAACGCGCCAGGTATCCTTGCATGCACGCATTAAAGTCCGCATCCGCGAAGTGCAGCTTAACGGCGATGACCGCGCTGAAACTTTCAAAATATACGATACCACCATAGGACGCGCCTTGTTGTCCGATCTGCTGCCGGAAGGCATGGCATTCAACCTGGTCAATCGCGATTTGAAGAAGAAAACCATTTCCGAGCTTATTAACGCCTGCTACCGTCAAGTCGGCTTAAAGGCAACCGTGATCTTCGCCGACCAATTAATGTATACCGGTTTCGCCTATGCCGCGCGCGCCGGTATCTCTATCGGTGTGGATGACATGGTCACGCCGGCGGAAAAGGGTGCGATCATTGCCGCGGCCGAAGCCGAGGTGAAAAGCATTCAAAACCAATACGCCTCCGGCCTGCTGACCGACGGCGAACGTTACAACAAAGTGGTTGATATCTGGACCCATACCAGCGAACGGGTGGCAAAATCCATGATGGATAAGCTCGGTGTGGAAGAGGTGACCGACGCAAGCGGCAAGAAGGTCACCCAGGATTCGTTTAATTCCATTTATATGATGGCGGATTCCGGCGCCCGCGGCAGCGCCGCGCAAATCCGCCAACTGGCCGGCATGCGCGGCCTCATGGCCAAGCCGGACGGCTCCATCATTGAAACGCCGATTACCGCCAATTTCCGCGAAGGGCTGAATGTCTTGCAATATTTTATTTCCACCCACGGCGCCCGCAAAGGCCTGGCCGACACCGCTTTAAAGACCGCTAATTCCGGTTACTTAACCCGGCGTTTAGTCGACGTGTGCCAGGACCTGGTGGTCACCGAACCGGACTGCAAGACGCACCTGGGTATTACTAAATCAGCCTTGGTCGAGGGCGGTGAAATCGTGGTGCCGTTGCGCGATCGCATCCTTGGACGCGTGATCGTCGGCGATTCTCGCGATCCTCTCGATAATAAGCTGCTGGTCCCGGATGGCGAAGTGTTGGATGAACGCAAGGTGGCGTTGCTGGAAGAAAAGAATATCGATCAAGTGCTGGTGCGCTCGCCGGTCACCTGTGAGACCCGCTACGGCATTTGCGCCAAGTGTTACGGCCGCGATCTTGGCCGTGGACATCTGGTCAATCTGGGTGAAGCGGTTGGCGTGATCGCGGCCCAGAGTATCGGCGAACCCGGCACCCAGTTGACCATGCGCACCTTCCATATCGGCGGCGCCGCCTCGCGTGCAACCGCGATCAGTAATATTGAAGTGAAATCCGCCGGCAACATCAAACTCAGTAATATTAAACTGGTGAAACATGCCAGCGGCACGAATATCGCCGTATCGCGTTCCGGCGAGCTGGTGGTGCAAGACGAGCAGGGACGCGACCGCGAACGTTATAAGGTCCCGTACGGTGCTGTTTTAAGCGTGAGCGACGGCGATAAGGTGAAGGCCGGTAAAGTCGTGGCGAATTGGGATCCGCACACGCACCCGATCATTACCGAAGTCGCCGGTAAGGTCGCGTTCGCCGATCTCATCGACGGTGTCACGGTGAATAAACAAACCGACGAAATCACCGGCTTAAGCACTTATGTGGTGCTGGATCCAAAGCATCGCAGCGGCGCTAAAGATATCCGGCCGATGATCAGTCTGGTTGATAGCAAAGGCAAGGGTTTATTTATCGTCGGCACGGATATTCCCGCGAAATATATGCTGCCGCCCGGCGCCATCATTACCGTGGAAGACGGCTCGAAAGTGGGTGTGGGTGACGTGCTTGCCCGTATCCCGCAGGAGACCTCAAAGACGCGCGATATCACCGGCGGTCTGCCGCGTGTGGCTGAGCTGTTCGAGGCGCGTAAGGCCAAAGATCATGCGATCTTAGCTGAAACCAGCGGTGTCGTGTCGTTTGGTAAAGATACCAAGGGCAAACAACGCTTGTTGATCACAGATAAGAATGGCGAAGAGCATGAATACTTAATCCCCAAAGGCCGTCATATTATGGTGTTCGAGGGCGAGACCGTGGAGCAGGGCGAGGCGATTGTCGACGGCCCGCCGGTGTCGGCCGATATTCTGCGTCTTTTGGGCGTGGAGGCGATGGCCAATTTTATCGTCGACGAGGTGCAGGATGTGTATCGCCTGCAAGGCGTCAAGATCAACGATAAGCATATTGAAGTGATCGTACGGCAGATGCTGCGCAAGGTGCGCATTATCGAACCTGGCGATACCCATTTCTTGCCGGGTGAGCAAGGAGAGCGCGCGCGTTTGCTGGATGAAAACGAAAAGGCCGAGGCGGAAGGCAAAAAACCGGCGACCGCGGAGCGTCTGTTGCTTGGTATCACTAAGGCGTCGCTTGCGACCGAGTCCTTTATTTCCGCCGCCTCTTTCCAGGAGACTACGCGTGTGCTTACCGAAGCGGCGATCAGCGGCAAGAGTGACAAGTTGCGCGGCCTTAAGGAAAACGTCATTGTTGGCCGCTTAATTCCAGCGGGAACCGGTTTGGCGCATCATCAGGACCGGCGCAGAAAAAGATTGGACGCGCAACAAGAAGCGGTGGATTTGGAACAATCTCTGTCCCGGACTCAGGTTAAACCGGCGAAAGGCGACGATCAGGCGGCATCCGGTTAAAAAATCAGTGTGGCCGCACTTTCAAATAGCGCGGGGTTTTCCTGAGAAAAGCGGAACCGTTGCATCAGGCTCGCTTGACACTGACGGGCCCTATGCCTAGAATCGCGCACCTTCCAAAGATAATCCAATCTTTGGCGTAGTTAAAGACGGGCGCTTGGCTTAGGCCTGGGTAGAGTTCAATATTGCTAAAGACAGACAGGCCGTCTGCAAAGATGAAAGACGGCCTGTCGTTTATTTTGGGCTGGTAGGGTGAGAGTAGGAGAGGTAGGAGTGTTAAGTGCCGACGATTAATCAACTGGTGCGTAAGCCCCGGGTGCGCGCGGTTAAAAAGACTTCGGTACCGGCGTTAGAGGCGTGTCCGCAAAAGCGCGGCGTGTGTACACGGGTATATACCACTACGCCGAAGAAGCCCAATTCGGCATTACGCAAAGTGGCGCGCGTGCGCTTGACCAATGGTTATGAAGTCACTACCTATATCGGCGGTGAGGGGCACAATTTACAAGAGCACTCGGTGGTTTTAATCCGCGGCGGCCGTGTTAAGGACTTGCCAGGTGTGCGTTATCACACTGTGCGCGGATCGCTGGATACGGCGGGCGTGAATGACCGCCGTCAGGGCCGCTCTAAATACGGCGCTAAACGACCAAAGTCTTAATTAAATCGAAAGATTAACACCGCCGCACAGATTTTGTGCGGCGTTTTGTTCTTAAAGAAGAGTTAACAGAGTTACCAGGCCATGCCTAGAAGAAGAGAGGTACCCAAACGACCGACTTCGCCGGACCCCAAGTACGGCAGCGAGACGCTCACCAAGTTTATGAATGTGGTTATGCGACGCGGCAAGAAATCGGTTGCGGAAAAAATCGTTTACGGCGCTTTGACTACCGTCGCCGAGCGCAGTAAGCAAGATCCGCTAACAATATTTGACCAGGCGCTCGATAACGTGCGCCCCATCGTGGAAGTAAAAAGCCGGCGCGTTGGCGGCGCGACTTATCAAGTCCCGGTTGAAGTCCGCGCCGCGCGTCAAACCGCACTGGCTATGCGCTGGATAGCGGAGGCGGCGCGCACGCGCAATGAAAAATCCATGGGCGCACGCCTGGCGTCGGAATTACTTGAAGCCGCGGAGAAGCGCGGCAACGCCGTGAAAAAACGCGAAGAAGTGCATCGCATGGCCGAGGCGAACAAGGCGTTTTCGCATTATCGCTGGTGACCGGAGTTTAATTTAAGTTATTTATTAAGGATATAAGTCGTGGCACGCAACACCCCAATAGAACGTTACCGTAACATCGGCATCATGGCGCACATCGATGCGGGCAAAACCACGACCACCGAGCGGGTCCTGTTCTATACCGGCGTCTCGCATAAAATCGGCGAGGTGCATGAGGGTGCGGCGATCATGGACTGGATGGAGCAGGAGCAGGAGCGCGGCATCACCATCACCTCCGCCGCCACCACCTGCTTCTGGAAAGGCATGGGACAGGATTATCCCGAGCATCGCATCAATATCATCGATACGCCCGGCCACGTCGATTTCACCATCGAAGTCGAACGCTCGTTGCGCGTATTGGACGGCGCCTGTGCAATATTCTGTGCCGTAGGCGGCGTAGAGCCGCAATCCGAAACTGTCTGGCGGCAAGCAAATAAATATGGCGTGCCGCGGCTTGCCTTCATCAACAAGATGGATCGCGCCGGCGCCAATTTCCTGCGCGTCGTCGATCAACTCAGAACCCGTTTAGGGGCCAACCCGGTTCCCATCCAATTGCCGATCGGTGCGGAAGAAAAATTCAAAGGCGTAGCCGACCTGATCAAGATGAAGGCTATTTATTGGGATGAGGCCACCCAGGGGATGAAATTCGAGGAGCAGGATCTGCCTGCGGATATGGTGGCCGAATGTAAACAGTGGCGCGAAAAAATGATCGAGGCCGCGGCTGAAGGC
This sequence comes from Acidiferrobacterales bacterium, assembly GCA_035300145.1. Lineage (GTDB taxonomy): Bacteria > Pseudomonadota > Gammaproteobacteria > Acidiferrobacterales > DATGVQ01 > DATGVQ01. The sequence goes on from DATGVQ010000164.1 coordinate 14,094, forward strand.
TCGGAAGAGTTAATGAATAAGTACTTAACCGGAGGCGACTTAAGCCCGGAAGAGATTAAGAAAGGATTGCGCCTGCGCAACCTGGCGTCAAAAATCATCGTCGTTCTGTGCGGCTCGGCGTTTAAAAACAAGGGTGTGCAATGCATGCTGGATGCGGTGATCGATTACCTGCCGGCGCCGACCGACAAGCCGCCGATTATGGGCCACTTAGACGATAAAGCCGGCACCCTCGCTCAGCGTCATCCCGATGATAGCGAACCTTTTTCCGCACTTGCATTTAAGATCGCGACCGATCCTTTTGTCGGTCAATTGGTTTATTTCCGGGTCTATTCCGGCGTATTGAGCTCCGGTGATAGCGTGTATAACCCGGTAAAGAGCAAAAAGGACCGTATTGGCCGCCTGCTGCAGATGCACGCGAACCATCGCGACGAAATCAAAGAAGTGCACGCCGGCGATATCGCCGCCGCAGTCGGATTAAAGAACTGCACCACCGGCGACACGCTGTGCGACCCGGATCATATCATCACGCTGGAGCGCATGGAGTTTCCGGAGCCGGTTATCTCTCAGGCGGTGGAGCCCAAGACCAAGGCCGACCAGGAAAAGATGGGTGTTGCCCTGTCGCGCTTGGCGCAGGAGGACCCTTCTTTCCGTGTGCGCACCGATGAGGAATCCGGCCAGACCATTATCTCCGGCATGGGCGAGCTGCATCTGGAGATTATCGTCGATCGCATGAAGCGCGAATTCGGTGTCGAGGCCAATGTCGGCAAGCCGCAGGTGGCGTATCGCGAGACTATCCGCAAGGCGGTGGAACAAGAGCACAAGTTCGCGAAACAGACCGGCGGCCGCGGCCAATATGGCCACGTGTTCTTACGGCTGGAACCACAAGAACCCGGCAAGGGGTTTGAATTTGTCGATGGGATTAAAGGCGGGGTAGTGCCGCGCGAATATATCCCGGCGGTGGAGAAGGGCGTGAAAGAAGCTTTAGAGCGCGGCATCCAAGCTGGTTATCCCGTGGTCGATGTGAAAGTGACTTTGTTTTACGGCTCTTACCACGAAGTCGATTCATCGGAAAACGCCTTTAAGATGGCCGCCATCCTGGCGTTCCGTGACGGTGCGTTGAAAGCAAGCCCGGTATTGCTCGAACCGATCATGTCCGTCGAAGTGGTGACGCCGGAAGAGTATATGGGCAGCGTCAACGGTGATTTAAACTCCCGCCGCGGCGTAATTCAGGCGACAGAAGACACCCCGGCGGGTAAGATCGTGCGCGCCGAAGTACCGCTCGCGGAGATGTTCGGTTACGCCACGTCTGTGCGTTCGGCCACACAGGGACGCGCGACTTATACCATGGAATTCAAGAAATATGCGATAGCCCCGAACAGTGTCGCTGAGGCCGTTATTAAGAAGGCTAGTTAACTCTAGAAAATCAACAACGAGGCACCCAAGATGTCCAAGGGAAAATTTGAACGCACCAAGCCCCACCTAAATGTGGGCACCATCGGCCACGTCGACCATGGTAAAACCACGTTGACCGCCGCCTTAACCAAGGTATTATCGAGCAAATTCGGC
>DATGVQ010000165.1:0-4850 GCA_035300145.1 Acidiferrobacterales bacterium
GGCGGTATCGACCTGCTGACCGGATCGCTGATGAAGTTCTCGCCCAACGAATATCACGTGCAGATGCTGAAAAAGGGGAAAAGCGCCGGTTCGGCTGAATTCGAGCGCAGCAAGAGCCTCTATCGCTACGCGCTGATGAACTACCGCAACCTGCAGCGGGACATCATCCATGGCGGCGGCGAATATCTCGTGTCGTTTGCGTCAGCGCTGAGCGGCGCGCGAGGAGGAGCGGATTCTGTCATCACAGAACAAGCGCTGCGCAATGCCCCGGTGTTACTGGAGGCATCCAGCGCGCACGACTTCATCCACCGATTCAACCGCATGCTGGCCAGGCATCCGGGCCTGCGCGTCTACCAGATGTAACACCTGCCCTCAGGCGCCGTTATCGCGGAGGAGCCAATTCCGCGCAGGGCCTCTCGGCAGGACCCCGCGCGGAAAGCGCCCAAATGCTGGAAAACCGGGATCAGATCCTGAGGTCTCCCCTCAAATCCGCGGCACCCAACGAGGATTCGGTAGACTATAAATAGAGCTGCACGATGGGGCGGTTCGCCGCTATCGGGGCATAAAGAACAATGTTCTGGTGGTAACCCTGGCGCCTTCCGCATGCCTGTGGCGAAACACGCCGCAGCCACCGCGTAAACCAAACCATAAAGTTTCTCTGCCGGGCGCCGGCTAACAGGTTGTTGAAAAAGGCCTTGGATGGACTTTAATTAAACGACCTGTTTGTGCTTCCATCAAAAAAATCCCACCACAAATGATTGATTTAGTTAAAGTTGCAATCAAAAACGGTAGGAATATTGGTTATCTCGTACTTTCAGGATTAATCCCCTGAGGATTTTTCCTAAAAACGCAATTATTGTGCCACTACTGTGTGCGGTAGCGCGCAGTAACGAAAGCAAAAAACTGCTAGTAGTTAATAACTTTAAAGCATTGTTATTTTATTCCCGTGGCTATTTTCATCGCATGAGTCCATGGTCACTGGATTTGGAACAAAAAAGGAGTTTTGTATGTCATCGGAAACCGTTGTGTTGGTCATTGATGCGGATGCGCAACGATGCCAATACTTTAAAAATATACTCGAATTTATCGATTATCGACCGTTGATTATGGACCGTGTGTTAGAAACGGCCAAACTCGACTCCCTGTCGATAGAGGCGGTTTTGTGTGGCCGGTTTGATTCGGAGAATCAGCGCGCCGAGGCTTTGCAAACCCTGAAGTCTTGGAACGGCGATATACCTGCTTTCCAGATCGTTGATAAACACAGCGCGGTGCCGCCGGCGCAAAACTTGTCCTCCGACGTATTTGGTTATCTCGAGCTTCCCACCACTTACCGGCAACTCGCGCATTTATTGCATCAGGCGAGCGTATACCGCAAGGCGCGCCAGCAGGCGAACGTCCGCCCGCTGGAATTATTCCGCAGCCTGGTGGGCAATAGTCCCGCTATAGTCGGGGTGCGTAAACTAATTAGTCAGGTGGCCAACTCAGAAGTCAGTGTTTTAATCTTGGGTGAGTCGGGCACCGGCAAAGAGGTGGTAGCACGCCATCTGCATTATCAATCCAGGCGCCGCAACCGAGCGTTTGTACCGGTTAATTGCGGCGCCATCCCGAGCGAACTCTTGGAAAGTGAATTGTTCGGGCATGAAAAGGGCGCGTTCACCGGCGCGATCAGCGCGCGCCTGGGGCGGTTTGAAACAGCCGAAGGCGGCACCTTGTTCCTCGACGAAATCGGCGATATGAGCTTGCTCATGCAGGTCAAGCTGCTGCGGGTGCTCCGGGAACACACCTTCGAACGCGTGGGCAGCAATAAAAGCCTATCTGCCGATGTACGCATCATCGCCGCGACCCACCGGCAATTGGCAGAGGAGATTAAACAAGGCCGGTTCCGTGAAGATCTCTTTTACCGCCTGAATGTGTTTCCGATTGAAATACCGCCGTTGCGGGAGCGCTCCAAGGACATCCCGCTCTTAATCAATGAACTTTTGATTAGAATCGCGCATCAGCAACACCGGTCGATACAATTAACGCAAGCCGCTTTGACTTGTTTAACCGAATACCCCTGGCCCGGCAATGTGCGCGAGCTGATCAACCTGATCGAACGTTTAGTGATCCTCTATCCCGACGGGATAGTCGATGCGGGCGCCTTGCCGGAGCAATTCCAGCCGCCGGAAATACCGGCCCGGCCGTTGCCGGCGGCGCCGGACTCGCTACTTCTGACCGCGGGCCCCTTGCCGTTGGATGTGGGTTCTCTGCCGCGCTTGCCGCTGGAGGGGATCGATCTAAGAGGGCACCTAAACCATCTTGAATATTCCCTAATTAAGCAGGCTTTACAGGAATCCCAGGGGGTGGTGGCGCAGGCCGCTAAACGCCTGCAGCTCGGCCGCGCCACGTTAGTGGAAAAGCTGCGCAAATACGAAGTCGGCGCGCGCGCTTGACGACAGGATTTTGATGTAGGCGTTAGTTTCCGGGCCAAGCGCGGGAGGAACCGCTTAAAAAATCCAGAGCTTATCCGGCGTCGGTTCGGGCGCGGCGCGAAGCATGAGGAGCGGCGGACATTCCAGGGTTAAGGCGCAAACATCTCCTGGAGTACGGCCAAAGTTCGGTTGGCGGTAGCCTTGTCGATGTTTCCCAGCCGCTTGACTAAACGCGCCTTATCGATAGTGCGGATTTGATCCAGTACGATCCGCCCATTTTTTCGCTGAAAGCGCAATGCCACACATTGCCTCGCATAAATTGTTGTAACAGCGTATCTATTCTTACAGTTGTATCTATTCTTGTAGAGCCCCATTAACTTCGCGCGCAGCAGGCGCTCGGCAGAACGGTTCCGGCCGCTCGCGGTCCCGGTTGCGTCGCCCTTGGCGCTGCGCCCGAGGCGGGTATCGAGGGACTCAACTAACAGGTGAACATCATATGAACACGGCCCGGATTGCGGCAATCGCGCTGATTCTAGGCGGAATCCTGGGGCTGGCCTTTGGCATCTTCAGTTACACCAAGGGGACCCACTACGCCAAGCCGGGGTCGATCGATCTGTCGATTAAGGACAAGGAGGCCGTAAAGGTCCCGGAGAAATGGCTCAAAGAGGCCGAGGCTGCCTACGCCGGAATCACAAGTTACACGGCTGTTTTCCACAAACAGCAACGCGTCGCCGGGAAGCTGCTGCCGGAAGAGACCATGTTCCTCAAGTTTAAAAAGCCATTCAGCTTGTACATGAAATGGATAAAACAGCCATACAAGGGGGGCGAGGTGCTCTATGTAAAAGGCTGGAATGAAAACCGGGTGAGGGCTCACCGCGGCGGATTATCGCGGTTTATTACGCGCAATTTTGCCCCCAGAGACCCCGTGCTCATGGCGGATAACCTGCGCCCGGTCACCGATATAGGGATTGGTTTCCTGGTGAAGACCGTTGCGCTAAACATGCGCAAGGCGATCAAGGCCGGCAAACTCACATTCTCTCAACGCGGCGAAGAATCGCTGTACGGCAGGAAGACGCGGGTGTTGGAGGTTGTTTTCCCAAAGGACGGAATAAAGGACTACAATGGCTACCGGTTTGTCATCAACCAGGATATTGCGAGCAAGATCCTGGTCAGGATCCGAATTTATGACCGGCGTGGCCAGCTCGTTGAAAACTACGGGTATGAGAACCTCAATCTCCACGCGCGGCTGTCAGACGCCGACTTCAATCCTAAGCATCGTGACTATCATTTCTGAAGCGCAGCGACTCTGAAATACGGCCGCCGGTTTTCTCCCGTGCCTTGAGCCAGAGCGACGCACTCCCAACGAATCGCGCCGGTCGCGCAAAATAAGTAAGCTTTGCCTTAAAAGCAAGCACGTGCTAAACGCCTCTGTCCCTGGTAAATTACGGCGCCGGTTATTCTATCTTACTCATGTTCTTAAGGGAGGAGTAAATGAGCGAGGAAAAAAGTTCCAGCACGCAGACCATTCATACCGCAAGCCTTCGTGACGGCCTCTCCGTCAAAGCCTACCGTGGGGACGGCGCTTTGTTGTTGGCGATGGATCTCAACGAACATCTCACGCAAGATCTTGCGGGTTTTGCCATCCGCTGCATCCCCCCGCAGGGTGAGGCGTACTACATCAGTAACCGTCTCAATTTCATCAACGGACCGCACGCGGCATCGACGCCCGAGGAGCGTGTTTGGACGCCATCAAATCTTGCCCCGTTCCAGAAATTTCGCTGGGTGCATTTCCCGCCGAACGTGCGAGACGGCACCTATACCTATGAGATCTCCGCTATGTATTTTACCAAGGGTCAGGATTTAAAAACCGGCCCAACCACCCGGGTTTCCATGGAGCTTACTTCCTTCTCCGCGTATCCTAACTTCGAAATGGGTCTTACCCGCGGTTATCTCTCCTCCCAAGCCTACGCGGATCAGTTTCACAACGCGCCGATCCGCCCGGCGCAAAAGACCATCGATTTCGATACCGCCCCCTATCTCAAACAGTATGAGTGGCTGGGGTTCCATGCGCGCAAGCTTCTGTTCAATTTCCTCGATGAATGTGTGAGCGATCCAAGCATCACGGTCGATGTCTTTGCCTACGATCTGGATGAGCCGGACGTGATCCGGGCTCTGAAAAAATTGGGCCCACGCCTGCGCCTATTCCTGGATAACGCCGCATTGCACACGAAAGAGGGCGCGTCCGAGCTCGCGGCAAAGGCGCTACTCGAACAATCCGCCGGCAGCACGCACGTCAAAGTCGGACATTTCCGCCGTTTCGCACACGATAAAGTCCTGATCCAGAAGAAGAACGGTAAGGCCCGGAAGGTGCTGACCGGCTCGGCCAATTTCTCCGTACGCGGGCTTTACGTGCAGGCCAATAGCATCATCGTGTTTAGC
>DATGVQ010000166.1:0-20558 GCA_035300145.1 Acidiferrobacterales bacterium
TTTGGCGATGTAGGCTGTCTTCGAGTCGCGCCAGAGCTTCCGGCGTCCAGTAGACCGCCGTCATCGCGTGACGTTAAAGCGCTTTTCGATTTCTTCTTGTGGGATGAGGCGACCTGCCTCGGTATCGGCGAGTCCCCGCTCGATCGAGGCGCGGACCTCGATCTGATGGGCAAGCTCGTCCCAGCTCACCTCGTCTGGCAACTGATCGATTAACTGGTGGGCGGCCTCTTTGACTTTGGTGGATGGCATGTTCGTACCCGGATAGCAGTCACTTTTTTAGAGTATATCACACATCCTTATCATCCGCCTCGGTAGCTAAAACAGCGCTTTGAGTTTTTCGACGAGATCGCGAAGTTTCTCAGGGATTAAGACGCAGGCAAACAACGGCTCCGCGGAGAGCCGTCCGGCACCGTTCGCAACTACGCGGCCTTGCCCAGCTTGATTGCCTCCGCCACCTCAATCAGTCGACCGGTCTTGACGTCGTAGATATATCCGTAGATGGGTATATCCCGTGGGACCAGCGGATGGGAACGGATGCGTTGTACGTCGGCACAGACGCTTTGAGACTGATCGCTGATCGTAAGCCAATCGACAAACTCAGCCTCCGGCGATCCCGGTCCCTTGCCGGTATCGCGCCATTCGTTCCCGTCAAACTTCGCCGTTTCCAGGCTGCTCGCCAGCAGTTGACGCATGACTTGATCGGTAAAAGTCTCCATGCCGCAGTCGGTGTGATGGACCACAAACCACTCGCGCGTTCCCAGAAGCTTGTAGGAGATAATCAACGAACGTATGGCATCATCGCTGGCGCGCCCGCCGGCATTGCGGATGACGTGGGCATCGCCTTCGGCCAATCCCGCGTATTTTGATGGCTGCAGGCGCGCATCCATACAGGTCAAAATGGCAAAATGGCGCGCCGGCGGCATCGCCAACCTGCCCTTGTCGCCAAAGTTCGCGGCGTACGCCTGGTTTGCGGCCAGCACTTCTTCCTTGATCTTACTCATGTCCTGCTCCTTTCGTCACAACCCAATCAACGATTCGGCTGCGGCGTCATCCGCAAATACGGCTTAAGCTGTTTGTAGCCTTTGGGGAATTTGGCCTTGATCACCTCCGGATCGGTGATCGACGGCAGGATCACGCAGTCGTCTCCCTCCTTCCAGTTCACCGGCGTCGCCACACTAAATTTATCGGTCAACTGCAACGAATCAATGACGCGCAGGATTTCATCGAAATTCCGTCCGGTGCTGGCCGGATAAGTGAGCGTAGCCCGGATCTTTTTCTGCGGGTCGATGATAAATACCGATCTCACCGTTAAGTTATTGTTGGCATTTGGATGAATCATGTCATACAGGTTGGAGACCTTGCGGTCTTTATCGCCCAGGAGGGGAAAATTAACCCTCGTGTTCTGCGTCTCGTTGATATCATTGATCCACTTTTTATGGGATTCCACCGGATCGACGCTGACCGCGATGGCCTTAACGCCGCGCTTGTCGAACTCGGCCTTTAGCTTGGCGGTAACACCGAGCTCGGTGGTGCAAACCGGAGTGAAATCCGCAGGATGAGAAAACAACACGGCCCACTTATCGCCGACCCAGTCATGAAAATGGATCGTGCCCTCAGTCGACTCCTGGGTGAAATCGGGGGCAATATCACCTATTCTTAGCGCCATAAACCTCTCCTCATTAGATATATCGGTAAAACGGAATATATCAGGAAGGCTGCCGGCGAAAAAGAAACTTTCGTTCTAAGTACTAAAGCCGGCGGTTATATCCGGCCTGAGTACTAGAAACAGAGGGGAAGGATTGGCTTGGTAACACGCGCTGGCAAAGAGGCTTGGCTAACCAAGCCTCTGCGTTCTATGGCACTACCTTAAGCACCTTTGATCGAGGATACGGCGCCGGGGGGCTAAGGAGCAACGAGTAGCCCGCATGAAGCGACAGCGAAATGCGGGGGGAGCCCGCCGACGGCACCGTCCATCCCCGGATTCCGCTCCGCTCCATCCGGGCTACAAACTTGAGTCGCCACGGAGTCTGCGCTTAAGCTAGTGCCATCGGCCTCTGCGCTAACCACTACAATTTCTGTAATTCAGCGATTACCCGATTCGCATCGCTCGCCAACGGATGTTTGGGATAGCCTTGCACGAAGGTTTGTAGAACCGATACTCCCTTGGTTTTGTCAGCGACCCCGGCATAGGCCAGACCGAGGGCAAATTGCGCATTCGGCTTGAGGCTGCTGTCACGATAAGTCGTGAGAAACGCGTCAAATGCCGTTGCCGCCTGCTTAAAATCGCCGCCGTCGGCGAAGCCTTGCGCCTTATTAAAGGCATTCACTTCGTTAAGATAGGCGGGGTCGTTGGTTTTATCGCCTTTCCAGTACGGTTTGAGCGTACTGTTGGTGGTTTCCGCCCCTCTCACCCCCGCCACCAGGGTCACTTGCTTGCTGGTATCGTCACGCGCGCTGGGCGGGCCGTAGCGGCGCAGTTTCGCCCAGGTTTGATCGAGCAAGCTCCTGAAGCCGCTTTGCTCTTCAACCTTTTTTACCTCGACCTGGGCCTTCGATTTGTTGACGTCTTCCGCCGCCCCGGCAAGGGTGGGTATCAGGAATAGAACTGCCGACAATAAGATAGATTTCATATAGCGCCTCCTCCTTGATATTAATTAAGAAGTTTCTCAAATGATTTGTACTGTTCACCGATGCCTTTGCTTAAGGCGACCGCCTCGCGGTATCTTTCCGCCGCTTCCTTAACGCGCCCGCGCTGATAGTGGGTCAATGCCAGATTCAATTTAATGCCGCCATCGGTCGGGTCTAGTTGCTCGGCATAGGCATAGGCTTCCAGCGCCCGGTCATAATCGCCTAAAGTATAGTAGATATTTCCGCGGTTATTGTGCGCCTCGCTGCTGCGCGGGTTAATCTCCAACAAACGGTCAAGCTCCTTTAAAGCCAGGTCATGCAGCCCGTTCTGGGCATAAATAATAGCGATTTGCGATTGCGCGGTTTGATCGGCCGGATTGTGCGCGAGCATGGCCCGGTAAGGCATGATTAAACGGTCCAAATTTTTCGTCACCAATATCCGGCGCTCGCGCTCGATGATGGGCGTAACCCTCTCGGCGGCGGGCCGGTCGATGGTATAGCCGGCCGGCGCCAGCGTTACCGGCACATATTGGCCCCACGCCTGTTTTAGCTCCACTACCTTCAGCGTCTTGGCCTTTTCCGCCTCGCGGTACCTTCTCGCGCCTTCGGTCCAGCTTTCAGAGAAGGAGGCCGCAATCATCGTCGCCTCTAGCGGAATCCAAACTTCATGATTGCGTACGATTAAAAGATCGTCCTGAAGGCTGATAGCGTCCTTATTCTTCTCCGCTACGGTGGTATTGAACATCATAAATAGATGGCCGGGGACATCAATCATCGCCGTCTCGATGCCGAGGTTTTCCAGGCCGGCGCTCAATAAAACCGAGAGGTCATCACAGTCGCCGCTTTTTACTTTCAAGGTCTCGCGCGGGAATTGCACCGTGTCCACCTGCTCGGCATTGATTTGCGAGTAGGGACTATTCGGGTCAACCAGATATTTGATGCCGTGCGCCGACAACACATCAAACAAGGTCATCGCCGTGAGCAGGTTCTTATTCAGCGAGCCGCCCGATACTGTGTATCGCGCCGCGGTTTGCCGCACAAAGTCATTCAGCACATCGTCCTTGGGCGTGACGAATGAGCCGATCATATTGAAATTGGCCCATTGGATCGCGTTCTTGCCGTAAATAGTCATGGGGCGGGTGATTTCGGTTGAACTCTCCTGCCCGTCCTGGAAGAACGACAGCTTTACCTCCACCTGCACGCCGGTGTCTTCGTCGATATTCAGGATCTTGTTGCTGAATGATGCCAGCAGGGGAAATTCCTGGATTTCATTTGCCTGCAACAGCGGAATTTGCCGGGAGCTGGCAAAATCCATATAGCCCTTGATATTAAACGAAAGTTTGAGATTTTTGTATTCAGTACCGCTGGCATTCTTCACCTTAACCGCGCCGACCGGCCGATGGGCATATTGCTTATAGGCCGAAGAAAACACCCGGTCCAGGCGCAGGTCCTGCAATACCAGGCGCGGGGCATTTTGCTTGAATTCCAACGACCGCTTTTTCTCGGCATAGGCGGTATTCAAATGCAGCTTGATCTCCGGGCTGGGATTAAGCGCAACCGCCTTGCTGAAGGCCTTGATCGCGGCATCGAACAAGCGCGTCTCCAAATACATTTGCCCAAGCAGGTCATGCGGCACGGCGTTCTTTGCATCCAGCAACGCGGCTTTCTCTAAATGCACCTGGGCGGAGTCATAAACATTATTTTCCAGATATATCTGGCCAAGTTTGACATGCAGCTGGGCCGAGGCCGGGGTCAGGGCGACCGCCTTTTTTAAATATTCGATGGCGTCACCGTACTTGCCTTGCAGGCGCGCGCTGTCCGCCAACAACGCCAGCGGTTCGGTGCGTTTGGGCTCCAATTTCATCGCCTCCCTGGCCTGGTCGGAAGTTTCTTTGTAGCGCTCCAAAGTAAATAAAGCACGCGCATACGTGTAGCGCGCTTCATAGTGCCCGGGTTGCAAGGCTACCGCTTTAGCCAGGCTGTCGGCGGCGGCGGCGAAGTTTTTGCCTTCGTATTCCAGCATGCCTAACCGAAAATGACCGTCGAATACATTGGCATCGGCCACTGTCGCCTGACGCAAAGCCTCTTTGGTCTTGGCATCGTCCTTGAGATTTGCCTGCGCGTCCGCTAACGCCAACCAGATGGCGGCGTTGCGCGGATCCTTATTACCCGCCTTGGCCAGGGACAACACCGCCTCCTGCGCGTTGTTATTGGCCAGGGCGATAATTCCTAAAAGATATTGCCCTGCGGCCTCCTGCGCCGGGTCACCGGACATCGACAGCGCGATCGAACGCGCCTTGTCGTACTCCTTAAGAACGATATAGCTGCGGGCGGCGCCGAGCCGCGCACCGGCATTGAGACTGTCCAGCGCCAGCGCCTTGTTAAACCGCTCCAGCGCCTCTTTGTGTTTATTGAGCGCCTGATAGGCCTCACCGCTTTGCTGCCAAATCAGGACATTTTGCGGCGCCAGATTGACGGCGGTGTCAAATTCAGCCAGGCCCTTATTAACCACGCCCATCTTTACGTATACCTGCCCTAGCTGAAAATGCGCGGATGCGTTTTTCCCTTCCAGCTTAAGCGAGTTTTCCAGACAATCGACCGCCCCGACCGCGTCCCCCAACTGCAAGGCGATCTGGCCGCACAATAGATAAGTATCGGCATTGGTGCGTTTGGCCGCGATCGTTTGATTGAGCAAGGCGCGCGCCACCAAAAATTGTTTTGCCTGTAACAACGTCTCCGCTTGCAGATTTATCCCGGTAATTTCAAAGCCGGGGATCTTGGCGAGATCTTGGAAATGCCGCAGGGCATCGTCGGTTTTAGATTGCTCGGCAAGACTGCGGCCGAGATACTCCAGCGCCTCGCCATGGCCGGCATCCTCTTTATAGGCGCGCGCGAAAACGTCGGTGGCCTCGGAAAATTTTTTATCCTGATACAGCGCGTAACCCACCTGAAATAGATCCTGCCGCGGCTGCGAAGCCACTCCCTCGACATTAAACCCGCTGACCGCGCTTACGCGATAAGCGGCGTAATGGCGTTCGCCAGCGCGCGGAATCGCCGCGGTATTCTCCCCGGTCTCCAGGATTTTCTGGTAATCCCCGTCGGTTTTAGCGGCGTAGACGTAATACTTGCTAACAAAGCTGCCGGGCGCCTTCTGCCAGCGCAACTGGGTGTGACGCAGGCCCCCAGTTACCACCAGCCCGCCGACACGGCTCGGCACCTGGCGATAATAAAAGGTTTGCAGCCGCTTGCGTTCCATATCGTAAGCGGCAAGCGTGGTTTTCTCGGAAGATACCAGCGACAACGACGTGGCCCGGGTGAGGCCGGCGTTGCGCTCCGCATAAGAACCGAAGGTAAAGCTTATTTTGGGGCCGTTATAAACTTGCACAAGCTGTTTATTCGCCGCGAGCGAGGCCAGAACATAGAGATTATCGTCTTTGTCGATAGCGAGATCGTGAATCCTCACGAACCGCTGGGGCGACTTTTCCTCCGCGCCGATCTCGAACAGCAGCTCTTTCTTGTCTGAAAACACGCGTACTTTGTTATAGCCGTTATCGGCGACGTAAATATTGTTTTGCGAGTCCACCACCACTGCGGTAGGTTTACGGAAGGTTTCCGGCCGGTCTTTGCGGTTGGCGATCTTGTCAAGAAAAATACCGTCGCGCGAAAACATTTGTACGCGGCTGTTGCCGGTATCGGCGACATAAATTTTGTCCGCCAAATAGACGCTTGCGGGATTATCAAATTCACCGTCACGCGAGCCGCCGCGGCCGATGGAAAAACGCAAGCCCCCGTCGAGAGAAAAGATCTTCAGCCGGTCGCGGTCGACAATCGCTATATCGCGATTGTCGATTGCGGCGGCGACCGGTTCAGTGAACTTTTCCGCAAAAGGCGTGATCTTGCCGCTCGCGCTCACCCGCGCGACTGTCTTCTGAGAACGGTTAAGACACAGCAAATCCGCTTCCGCTAAATGGTAGGCAGCGCTACAGTCTGCCTTGTAGGCGACGCCTTGTTGCACCGACGGTAACCGCAATTCATCCGCTGTCAAAGAATCCCCGACGGTTTCCGGCAACTGATAGATCTCCAGCTTGTGATTGCCGCTGTCGCCGAGCATGAGTTTCCGGTCGTCGCTGATGGTCATACTGGTCACATGGGAAAATTGCCCGCGGCCGCTGCCCTTGCTGCCGAAAGACCGCAGCGGCTTGGCCGCCTGCCAATCGAGCTGGAGAATCTTGCCGTTGGCGCGGTCGGCAAGAAATACCTGGCCTTGGCGGTCGACGGCGAGGGCGCTCAGTTTCGGCGGGGATTCCGCGTAGTTAAGTTTCTCTACACTGATTTGCTTTAATAGCCTGCCGTTATAGGCGTATACCGAAACACGCGCACCGCCGGAATCCAATACGTAAACCTGTTCCTGCGCGTCAACCGCGACGTGAGTCGGTTTGTCCAAACCCTCGGGGACGGGGCCTGCGCCGAAACTAAATAAGAACACGCCGTCGCCGCTGAATACCGATACACGATGGTTGCCGCGATCGGCGACATAAAGCCGGTCGCGCGGGGAGTAAACGATTTCGCCCGGATCTTTTAGCTGGCCTTGGTCACCGCCGCTTTCGCCGATGAGATAGCGTAACGCGCCTTTATTATCGACCACGGCGATCATGTTCTCGCCGCCCTTAACCACCGCCAGCAAATCGGCGTTGATGCGCGCCACGCCGCCGAGCCGGCGCGAGCCGAACAACCCTTGTTTGCTGGCAATAATGGCGGACTCCATCGCGGAAGCGCCGATGGTGACCAAGGTTCCGGCGCCGCTATCGCCCAAGCGGATGCTGCCATCCCGTTCGGCATAGAGCCCGGTGATTTCTTCAAACTTTTGCCCGTCTTTGGCGGCTGCGGTCACGATGCGGGATAACTTGATCTCGGGTTCGGCGGCGGATACAGCCAGGCTGGAAGCGAAAAACAGGGAAGCCGCCACCATAAGGCCAGATAGCGAAGAGGAGCTTCGACAGCATGTGGTTTTGACACTAGAATTCATATTATGCCCCGCACAAAAATGTTTTGAACTGCTGATTCATGCCGCGCTCATTCTCAATTACAAGAATTATTCGTGGGAAATTCTCGGTTAGAAAAATCGGCGCTGCTCTTACCGGCTTTATGCTCATTATGTACCTCGCAGGCAATCATTTGCTAGACGCCTTGGAGCTGAAGACCTATGACATGCGCTTAACCGCCGGGGGCACACGTGCGCCCGCCGGCGACGTGGCCATCGCCGCGATCGATGAAAAAAGCCTGGCGGCGATGGGACGCTGGCCGTGGAGCCGCAGCATCATGGCGAATTTGGTGCGCGAGCTCGACCGGCTTGGCGCGCGCGTCATCGTCTTTGACGTCTTCTTCGCAGAAGCGGAAAACCGCCGGATCCTGGAGCAAATCGGGCAGCTTGAAACCGAACAGGGCAGCGGCGCGGAAGCGAGCCCCTATCGCCGGCTGAAACAAGCCTTGGCGACCGACGACATATTTAGCCGCGCTGTCAAACAAAGCGGAAAAGTGGTGTTGGCGATGGTGTTTCTGATGTCCAAGGAAGAGGCGCGCCACCAATCGCAGGCGGACACGGCGCGCGCGGTTGCCGGCGTGCAGAGCCAGGCGATCCAATTGATTAAAGACAGCGGTGACGGGCATTTAAATTTTCCCCTGCCAAACCCGGCGGGCGTGGTGGTCAACCTGCCGGAGCTAACCGCGAACGCCAAATTCACCGGTCACATTAACACCATTCCCGATCCCGACGGCTCGGTGCGCTGGTCGCCGCTGGTCATTAAATACAACGGACTGTTTTTTCCTTCCGCCGACGTGCAAGCCGTGCGTCTTTATAAAGACATGCCGCGCCTGGCGTTACGCACGACCAGTTACGGCATCACCGGCGTTGAAATCGGGGATCACTTTGTCGCTACCGACGAAAGCGGCCGCGCCTTGATCCATTATCACGGTCCGGAAAAAACCTTCCCCACCTTTTCTGTTTCCGATATTTACTCTGGAAAGATTAGCCCAGATCGGATCAAAAACAAGATTGTCCTGATCGGCGTCACCGCCGTAGGCGTGGGCGATATCCGCCTGACCCCTTATGGCGCAGGCTATCCAGGGGTGGAGATCCGCGCTAACACCATTCAAAACCTGATAGAAAACGATTTCATCCATCGCCCCGGCTGGATGTTTATCTTCGACCTGGCGATCATTCTCGGCCTGGGCGGCTTGCTTGTTATGGTGTTGGCGCGCATCGGCGTGCGCAACGCCATATGGCTTACCTTAATTCTTTGGGTTACTTACGTGGGCCTCGCGTTTGGTTTATTCCGCGGCCAGCATATTTGGTTGAATATGGTTTATCCATCGCTGCTCATACTGGTTTTGTTCATGTCATCGACCATATTCAAATACTTCACTGCCGAGGCCGAAAAACGCCAAATCAAAAGCGCGTTTCAGCATTATGTGCCGACCCAGGTCGTGGAGCAGATTATGGAGAACATCGATAACCTGAGTTTGGGCGGGGAAAAACGCGAACTTACCGTATTGTTTTCCGATATACGCGGATTCACTACGATCGCGGAGACGCTGGGCCCGGAAGAATTGGTCAAGCTGCTTAACGTCTATCTCACCCAAATGACCGACAAGGTATTTAAGCATAACGGCCTATTGGATAAATATATCGGCGACGCCATCATGGCGGTGTACGGCGCGCCGATCCACCACCCGGAGCATGCCAAGCTCGCCTGCCGCACGGCGTTGGAAATGATGCAGGCGATGCAATCGCTCCAGGATGAGTGGAAAAAGAGCGGCTTTCCCAGCGTGGATATCGGCATCGGCATTAATACCGGCGCGATGGTGGTCGGCAATATGGGCTCGAAAAGCCGCTTCGACTACACCGTCATCGGCGATGCGGTCAACCTGGGATCGCGCATTGAAAGCCTGAATAAAACTTACGGGACCCATATTCTTATGAGCGAATTCACTTACCGGCAGGTGCGGGACGAATTCCCGCATATTCGTGAAATCGACTTCACCCAAGTAAAAGGCCGGCAAGAAATAGTGCGGATTTACGAGCTGATGCTGCCCTGGCAGTACCCGCATATGAACTGGCTGCCCGACTTTGCCCGCGCCTATGAGCTTTTCCGTGCCGGGCTGCTGGGCAAAGCGCGCGACGTCTTCCAGCGCCTGTACGAAACAACCCAGGACCCGGTCAGCAACTACTATGCGCAACGCTGTAAAGCCACGCGCCGTAAAGGCGGCGCAGTCTCCCCATAAGAAATTTAGTGTTTAACTGACAGGTCGTCTGTTCGCGCAGTAAATTCCTCCTTGACCTGGACATTGTTTATAATGCGCCAATGCTGACTCGCCGCGCCCCGCACCGCCCATTCCTGTCCGGCGGTCGTTCGTGAGCCTCGCGCGCTCCGGCCCGGCACGGATTGTCGCCTTATTGTGCGGCGCCGAGATCCTCAGCATGACCGGCTTTGCCACCTATCCAGCGCTGCTGCCCGCGCTGCAGCAGACCTGGGGCCTAACCAATTCGCAAGCCGGCTTGATCAGCGGCATGTTTTTCGGCGGCTACATGCTGGCAACGCCGGTGCTGGTCAGCCTGACGGATCGGGTGGACGCGCGCCAGGTGTACGCGTTTGCCGCGGCCTTGTCCACGTTCGCGGCGCTCGGCTTTGCGTTGTTCGCCGACGGACTGGCGCCGGCGCTGTTATGGCAGGCCTGCGCCGGCGCCGGGTTAGCCGGCACCTACATGCCGGGGCTCAAAGTGCTATCGGATCACGTACAGGGGCCGCGCCAAAGCCGCTCGGTTTCGTTTTACACGGCGAGCTTCGGTCTGGGCGCGACCCTGTCCCTGCTCATTGCCGGCATGATCGGCGCCGCGTTCGGCTGGCGCTGGACATTTGCCTTGGTTGCGGCGGGACCGGCGGTCGCCGGCGCCCTGGTCATCGGCGGCCTGCCGCCACACCGACCTTCGCCGCCGCCGGCGAAGGCCCCGCTGCTCGATTTCCGCCCGGTGTTTCGCAACCGCCCTGCTCTCGGCTACATCCTCGGTTATACGGTCCATTGCTGGGAACTCTTCGGCATGCGTTCGTGGATGGTTGCATTTCTTGCGTTCAGCGCCACCTTGGACCGGACCGCGAGCTTATCGCTTCCGGCCGCAACCCTCGCGGCCGGCGTCAATCTGCTTGGAACGCCGGCGAGCATCGCCGGAAATGAACTCGCCAACCGCTTCGGGCGGCGGCGCGTGGTGCTGGTCACCATGCTGATTTCCGCAAGCGCCTATCTCGTCGGTTTCACCGCCGGTTTTTCCGGCTGGTTGGCCGCCGTGATGATGGGCGTCTACTTCATCGCCATCATGGCCGATTCCGCCGCCCTCACGGCCGGGGCGATCGGCGCGGCGGAACCGGGCCGGCGCGGAGCGACAATGGCGGTGCATTCCATACTCGGCTTCGGCGCCGGGTTTGTGTCGCCGCTCGTGTTTGGCGCGGTGCTCGATGTCGCCGGCGGCAACAGCAATCGGTTCGCCTGGGGTTGCGCGTTTGCGACGCTTGGTGTCGGCTGCGCTTTGGCGCCGTTGATCGCGGCCGTGGATGCGCATTATGGTGCGCGGCGCCGTGCTAATGCCTAAAGCCGCTGTTTGCGCCCCCGCACAGGCCTTGTAGAATCGCGTGAGACTTACATCGTCATTCTCCTCTTTATAGGAAAGATTCTTGAAACAAGAACTTATCGCGATCCTTCAGCAAGCTGTAATCCAGCTGCAATCCCAGGGCGTGTTGCCGGCCACACTGGACATTAGCTTCGAGGTTGAACGCACACGCCAGCAGGAACATGGCGACTTCGCCAGCAACATCGCCCTGGCGTTAGCAAAAGCCGCCGGCCTCAAACCGCGCGCGCTGGCGCAGAAGATCGCGCGGGCGCTGCCGCCGTCCAAACAAATCGTCAAGGTCGAGATTGCGGGGCCGGGTTTTATTAACTTTTTCCTGAATCCGGCCGGGCTGCACGCGGTGATCCCGGCAATACTTAAAGCCAAAGATCACTACGGCGAAATCAACCTGGGCAAGGGCGAGCCTATCATCATCGAATTTGTCTCTGCCAACCCTAATGGCCCCTTGCATGTCGGCCATGGCCGCGGCGCCGCTTATGGCGACTCGCTCGCCCGGCTATTGGCGGTGGCGGGTTACCGCGTGCACAAGGAATATTACATCAACGATGCCGGGCGCCAGATGGACATTCTGGCGGTGAGCGTCTGGCTGCGCTACCTGGAATTAGGCGGCGAGACGGTGACATTTCCGGTCAACGCCTACCAGGGCGATTACGTGCGCGACATTGCGCATACGCTATACCGCCAACAAGGCAGGCGCTTACACCAGGCCGCCCAAGCCGTATTTCGTGGGCTCCCGCAAGACGAAACCAGCGACGGCGCGGGAGACAAGGAAGCGTATATCGATGCCTTGATCGAACGCGCCAAATTCCTGCTGGGACCGGAGGCTTACCGTTTAATCCACAGCCTCGGGCTTAACGCCATGCTGGATAATATCCGGCAGGATTTGCGCGAGTTCGGCGTGCAATACGACCAGTGGTTCTCAGAGCAAGCGCTGATCGCCAAGGGCGCGGTGGCAAGGGCGATCGCCTTGCTTAAGCAAAACGACCGCGTCTATGAAAAAGACGGCGCCTGGTGGTTTCGCGCAAGTAGCCTGGGGGATGAAAAAGACCGGGTGGTAGTGCGTGAGAACGGCGTCACGACTTATTTCGCCTCGGATATCGCCTATCATCTCAATAAAATCGAGCGTGGCTTTAAGCGCAGCATCGATATTTGGGGCGCCGACCATCACGGCTATGCGCCGCGCGTGCGCGCGGCCTTAGCCGCCTGCGGCCACGACCCGCAGGCGCTCACGGTGCTGCTGGTGCAATTCGCCATCCTGTATCGCGGGCGCGAACGGGTGCAGATGTCCACGCGCAGCGGCCAATTCGTCACTCTGCGCGAGTTGCGCGAGGAAGTCGGCAACGACGCCGCGCGTTTCTTTTATGTGCTGCGCAAAAGCGAGCAACACATGGACTTCGACCTCGAGCTGGCTAAATCCCAATCCAACGACAATCCGGTGTTTTATATCCAGTATGCGCATGCGCGCATTTGCAGTGTATTCCGCCAATTAAAAGAGAAAGGACTGGAATGGAGCGAACAAGATCTACCCGACATCGACCTCGGGTTGCTGCGCGAGGTTCACGAGACGAATCTTATCAATACGCTGGCGCGTTACCCGGAAATGCTGGGAGAGGCGGCGAAAAACTATGAGCCGCACCAGATCGCCTACTATTTGCGTGACCTTGCCAACGATTTGCATACCTATTACAACGCCCATCCGTTTATCCTGGCGGACACCGGCTTGCGTAACGCACGCCTGGCGTTGATCGCCGCCACCCGCCAGGTGCTCGCGAACGGCTTACGGCTTTTAGCTGTATCGGCCCCCGAAAGCATGTAAAGTCCAACTATGGCTCGCAGACGCTCCACTATCCGCCGTTCCGGGAAAAAACCGCCGGCTTGGGCGCTGGTTTTGCTGGGGCTCGCGCTGGGTGTAATCAGCGCCTGGCTATTCCATTTATACGCGGGCGACATTTTCAAAAGCGGCCAGGGCGGCTCCTCTTTCCGGCAAGCGACGGAACTAAGCGGCAAAAAGCCCAACCAAGCCCCAGCCGGCAAATCCGCCAAACCGCGCTTTGATTTTTATACTATTCTGCCGGAAATAGAGAGCGTGTTGCCGGAGAAAGAGCCTTCGAGGCCGCGCGCAGCCGCCGCTAAATCGGATGAAGCGGTGCGCTATGCGCTCCAGGCCGCCTCATTGGCGAATTTCGATGATGCCGATCAGCTCAAAGCCAAGCTCGCGCTTGCCGGGCTCGAAGCCCACATTGAGAAAATTACGATCGAGGGAAAAGGGGATTTTTATCGTGTGCGGCTTGGGCCCTACGCCAAATTGGAAGATCTGGAAGCCCCTACTAAACAACTGAACCAGCTTGGGATTAAAGCGCTGCGCCTGAAATTGAAAAAGGCCCCCGGTGCGGGTTAGAAAGCTGACGCTATCTCTCCTTTGAATTGCCCATCGCCGTCTTCTCCGAAAAAATTTTTCAAAAAAATTTAAAATAAAAATTGCATTGCTGGAAAAACCTGCCTATCATTCGCGCGATCCACGGCACCGAAGGCGGCCGCCCACTGTTCCAACGAGCGCTGACCGGGGGTGCACGGGAGCTACTTCAACCAGAACTGCTGCAGACGAGGGTCTCAGAGTTCATCAGGTAAAACTTGGAGGGCTTGCCCATGCGCTCACTTGGACACCAGATTGTGGCGGAGTTCTACTCTTGTGACAAAGAGTTGCTGAACGACGTCGATTACATTCGAAATAACATGTTAGAGGCCGCCATAAAATCAGGCGCCACTATCGTCACCGAGACCTTCCACCATTTTTCTCCGCACGGCGTCTCCGGCGCGGTAATTATCGCCGAGAGCCACTTGGCGATACATACTTGGCCGGAATACGGCTATGCCGCGGTCGATCTGTTTACTTGCGGCGACAGCGTTTCCGCCGAGACCGGCTTTAACCATCTGCGCGGGGCGTTGAAATCGAGCCACGTATCGACCATGGAAATCCACCGCGGCCAGGTCGACTTGATGCAGGTGCGCGAACGCGTCGGCCATGCGGCAAATATGGGCAAACCCATGAAGCTCGTAAAAGTAAAAAAAGCCAGCCGCGCATGATCATCAAAACACCGACCACCCATACATTTGCCATAGGCAGCAGCGAAGGCTATACCCCCCTGAATGCGTTTGATGGGGCATTGCTCGCCGCCGGCGTCGGGAACACCAACTTGGTGAAAATGTCCTCGATCATCCCGCCCGGGAGCCGGGAGATCCCGGTTGCAAAATTAAAACTGCCACCTGGCGCGCTGGTGCCGATCGCTTACGCCGCGATGGAATCCGACATTCCCGGCTCCATGATTTGCGCCGCCGTGGCGGCCGCCTGGCCGAAAGATGCGACTAAACCGGGCCTCATCATGGAATACCATGCGCATGGTCACCGCGAAGACGCGGAATCCGTCGTGCGGCGTATGGCCGAGGAAGGCATGAAAAAACGCGGTTGGGACATCCGCGAAATTAAATCTTTAGCCATCGACCATAAAGTGGAAAAGATCGGCGCCGTGTTCGCAGCGGTGGTTTTGTGGGACGCTGAATAAACGGTCATGAATAAAAAAGGCTGGTACACCGAGGAATGGGCCGGCGAAGGCTCGGCGATTTCGCTTAAAATCAAACAGAAAGTGCACGACGAGCAGAGTCCCTACCAGCGCATCGAGATCTACGAAACCGAGACCTTCGGCACGCTCATGACTTTAGATGGGCTGGTGATGGTCACGGACCGCGATAACTTTATCTACCATGAAATGATGACGCATCCCGCCTTGTTTACCCACCCTTCCCCCAAGCGCGTGCTGATCATCGGCGGCGGCGACTGCGGCAGCTTGCGCGAGGTGTTGAAACACCCCGAGGTCGAACTGGTGGAACAGGTAGAACTGGATGAGCGCGTGACGCGGGTGACGGAAAAATTCTTTCCCGACCTGTGCGAATCCAATAATGACGCCCGCGCCAAACTGCACTTCGCCGACGGCATCCAGTGGGCCGCGGACGCAAAGCCGGAAAGCTACGACGTCATTATCGTCGATTCCACCGACCCCGTGGGACCCGCCGCCGGCCTGTTCTCCGAGGACTTCTACCGCAACTGCCTCAAGGCCTTGACCCATAACGGAGCGGTTGTCGGTCAAAGCGAATCACCGTTGTTTCATGCGCGGCTCATCCGGTCGATGCATGACGCGCTCAAAGCCGCCGGCTTCCGCGACGTCACAACGCTCAACTTCCCACAGTGCACCTATCCGTCCGGCTGGTGGAGCGCGACGCTGGCGCGCAAGAACGGCAGCGCGTCGCGGTTTCGCGAGGACGCGGCCCGCAGCAAGCCTTTTGCAACCCGGTACTACAACGCCGCGGTGCACGGCGCGGCACTCGCGGTTCCGGTGTTCTTGGGTGTTACGTTAGCTTAAAGAACCACCGCGGTTTATCGAAAGACACCCTCGCCGATCACGTTGATCTGAATCACGACTGATTGCGACTTTAGCCGGATATTCCCCCTCCTTGGACAACGGTACTGTTCGCTATGCGGTTGCCTGGCTCCGACAAGAAGTGAACGACCGTAATTCCCGGTCGCACGTTGCCGTGCTCCCGACCTGATGTATTAACGGCGTGCCAAGGCGCGCGCAAAACTATTCCCACCGGTGGGGCGGACACGGAGCGCAATATGTGTGGATTCGCTGGATTCATCGATCCGGCCCTACGACCGCGCGATGAGCTGCGTTCGATAGCGCAATGCATGGCCGATCAGCTCGCCCACCGGGGTCCGGACGATGGCGATGCCTGGGTGGATGAGGCACGAGGCATTGCGCTCGGACACCGCCGCCTCGCGATTTTGGATTTATCGCCGGAGGGCCGGCAGCCGATGCATTCTCCTTCAGGCCGCTTCGTCATCGTTTTCAACGGCGAGGTCTATAATTTCAAATCGTTACGCCTGGAGCTCGAGGCGCGGGGGTATGCGTTTCGGGGTCACTCGGACACAGAGGTCATGCTCGCGGCCTTCGAGCAGTGGGGCATAGAATCCGCCATCGCGAAATTCAACGGCATGTTTGCCTTCGCGCTCTGGGATCGGGCGGACCGGGCTTTGTATCTGGCGCGCGATCGGTTGGGCGAGAAGCCGCTGTACTATGGCCTCACGGGGCGGACATTTTTCTTCGCTTCGGAGTTGAAGGCGTTCTATGCGTACCCGGGGTTTGCGCCCGAAATCAACCGGGACGCTATCGCGCTGCTCATGCGCTTCTGCTGCATTCCCGCGCCGCACTCGATTTACACCGGGATTTTCAAGCTGCCGCCCGGCGCGCTCCTGCGGTTTTCACCCGCTTCCGATTCGCTCCCCGCTCCGCGGCGGTATTGGTCGCTAAAGGCCGCGATTGAGAGCAAGGCGACCGCACCCTTCCGCGGCAACGCGGCCGCGGCAGGCACGCACCTGGACGCACTCCTGCGCGAGGCTACGGCGATGCGTATGATCGCCGACGTTCCGATTGGCGCATTTCTATCGGGCGGCATCGACTCCACGACCGTCGTAGCGCTGATGCAGGCGCAAACCAGCCGGCCGATCAACACCTACTCAATCGGCTTTCACGAAACCGGCTTCGATGAAGCGCCGTACGCAAGCGCCGTCGCACGCTATCTTCACACCGCGCATACGGAGTTTTACGTCACCGCGCGCGAGGCGCTCGCGGTTGTGCCGGACCTGCCGCGCATTTACGATGAGCCGTTCGCCGACTCTTCGCAAATTCCCACCTTCCTGGTCGCGCGCCTCGCGCGCAGCAAAGTTACCGTCGCGCTGTCCGGCGACGGCGGTGATGAGTTATTCGGCGGCTATTCGCGTTATCGGGTTACGCCGAAGCTCTGGCGGCGAATCGCGTGGCTACCCTCCGCCCTCCGCCGCCGGCTTGCGGCCGCGATAAGCGCAACGCTCACCAATGCCGGATCGGCCGTCGGCTCGCCTGCCCGGAACCGGCTCGCGACCCTGGTGCACCTGCTGCAGGCCAGGGACAGGAACGACTTCCATTTTCGCCTGGTGTGTCACTGGAAAGACCCCGGGAGCGTCGTTATCGGGACAAACGACGCGTGGACCGTGCACACGGATTCGTCCATCCGCGTCCAGGGCTGTGATTTTCGCCAACACCTGGCCTATCTCGACACCATCAGTTACCTGCCCGATGACATCCTGGTGAAGGTCGACCGGGCGGCGATGGCGGTGGGGCTGGAGACCCGCGCGCCTTTGCTCGATCACCGGGTCGTGGAGTTCGCGGCCAGGCTTCCGTTCCGCTTCAAACTACAGGGGCGTGAGACGAAATGCCTGTTGCGGGAGGTACTTTACCGCTACGTGCCCCGTAAGCTGGTCGATCGGCCGAAGATGGGTTTCGCGCTGCCGATCGATCGCTGGCTGCGGGGGCCGCTGCGCGATTGGGCGGAGGCACTGCTCGACGAGACCCGCCTGCGCGCGGACGGATTTTTCGAAACCGCGCCGATACGGCAGAAATGGCAGGAACACCTGAGCGGCGCGCATGACTGGCAAAATCAGTTGTGGGCGGTACTCATGTTCCAAGCCTGGCTCGAACAGGCGGCGGAACGCAGCGCCGCCGCAGCCCACGCACCACCGCCCCCCCTGCGCCTGCCGCCGTTGAGGAGTACCGGCGCTGCTTAAGGAAACTCTGAAAAAGTCATCCCTGACATTTTCAGAGACGAAAAACGAAAAGTGTGGTTTTCGTTTTTCTTCATTTTTCAATTACTTGTGTAATTGAAAAATGGCGGCACATCCCTATGCCGCAGGAACCTCTGACTTAATCAGAGGTTCCTTAACCAATTCCTAAGCGGAGCCGTTATGGATTTAGAACAGGAAAAAGATCGCAGCGCAGAGTGGTTCGTGCCCGCCTTCGGCCCGTTAAAGTTCAGGATTTTGATCGGCCTGCTGTTTCTCCCTTATACCGGCATGGTGCTTGCCTTCACGGTCATTGGGTCGGCGATGGCGGAGCGAATCCATTGGGATCGGGTGGGCGCGGTTTTGCTCATTTATTTTTTGGCGCTTGGTATAAGCGCCCACGCCTTGGACGCCGCGGGCAGCAAAGGCGCTAAACCCTGGGGCGCGGTTTTCTCCGAAAAACAGCTTTGGGCGCTTGCCATCTCCGCTCTCATCCTGGCCTACGCCATCGGCATCTATTATATGATCCTCTATACCCCCCTGCTTTGGATTATTGCCATCCTGGAAGG
Source organism: Acidiferrobacterales bacterium (assembly GCA_035300145.1). Taxonomy (GTDB): domain Bacteria; phylum Pseudomonadota; class Gammaproteobacteria; order Acidiferrobacterales; family DATGVQ01; genus DATGVQ01. Next base: position 18,524 of record DATGVQ010000166.1, read on the forward strand.
ATTTTTCCTGCTTGCTTATAACTTGGAGTGGTTTGCCGGCCGGTTCCACACGGATACGTGGTTCGCCTTTTCCTGGGGAAGTCTGCCAGTGCTTGCTGGCTATATTCTGCAGACCAATCGGATCTCAGTCCCGGTATTATTGGTGGCGGCTTCCATGGGATTCCTAAGCCTGGTAGAAATCAAGGCGTCGCGTCCTTATAAAGCGATGAAGCGCGCGAAATATGGCGTGGAACCAGGGCAGATCCAGGTCCTCGAATCCATTTTAAAAAGCATCAGTTTAAGCACAATTTTGCTTGGCGTTGGTTTGCTGGGCTGGCGATGGATGGGATAGTGATGCCGCGCAACGTAAAGGGCGATACGAAATTTGCTGATTACTGGCGATCCATCCGAACCCAACTCGATCAGGAACTGATGCGTTGGGTTAGCGAGTTTTCGCGCGATTTTTCCACAGAGCCGCCTGAACCGATGCGCCAGGCGCTGGAGGACGGTAAGCGGGTGCGAGGCTGTCTAACCTGCCTCATTAGCCAGGCTTTAGGGGGGGGAATAACCGCGGCAATCCCGCGCGCCGTGGCGATCGAATGCATCCAGGCGGCCTGCTTGATCCACGACGATTACGTCGATCAGGACACGACGCGAAGAAATCGCCGCGCGACCTGGACGATGGAAGGCCCGCGCAAGGCGGTGCTGCTGGGCGATATTATCTTTGCCACCGCGATTCAAAAAATGTTTGAACTAAGCCGCGCAGATGGAATAGTGATTGCACAGACCATCGCAACCATAGCCAAAGGCGCCTACCAAGAACCATTAAACCCGGAGGATTTTGCCACGGCGATTGCTAATAAAAGCTATCAGCCTGAGACTTATAATCAAATAATCCACCTTAAGACCGGAACCTTGTTCGGCGCCGCCGCAAAATTAGGCGCGATTGCCGCAGGCGCCTCCTTAGGCACGGCCGCCCATGCGTTTGAATTCGGCGCGCGATTAGGAGAAGCCTATCAAATTATGGATGATCTGCACGATATTTTTGAATTGGAGCAGCAGCGCAACAGCCCGCAAGTCAAAATAACATCCATTGTTCCCGCCCTGCTCTACTTCTTGCCTGTGGACGGCCATGACCTCGTGCGCCTCCTTAAGAAACAGGAAGCGCGCGCGGGCTGGATTGAAGAAGCGCTGCCGAATTTGAAGAGGCGGATGAGAGATGAAATCAGCGTCCGCTTAAACCGCGCGGCGAATGAGATCGAGGACTTCCCCGATAATTCCTATACGCGCCTGCTGCGCACAGCACCCGCGGAAATAGTGCACATGATGGAGGTGCAGCCTGTTGCTATCCCCGCGGCACCAAATATTATCTCCGGGCGGTAATAATGGCGGAACCATAGGCAGTTAAATATTCCATGCGGATCGCCTGGAATCCATGTTCTTGCAGTGCCTGTATTAATTCCGAAACCCAGCGGCTCTTCTCAATAAGATCCGGCAAGCCATAGTAGATCTCGCGCCAGGCGGGATAGAGGCGGCTTCCTAGCCGCTGCAACAGCCAAAAATAACAGCGCCAGATCCAAACCAAGTAGGCCTTAGGCGGAAAGGTGAAATCATGCATGATCAGCAGCCCATCCTTCTTAAGAAGCTCTCTTAGAGAGGGGATCAGGCGCTTTAGGTCCGCGTACTTGGCAAGATAAGAAGAGGTCACGCAATCGAATGCCTCGCGTGAGCGATAGTCCTCGGCGCGGCTAAGAACGAATTCCACATTCCGGCTGCCAAACTTTTGCGCCTTCGCGCGCGCCAAGGTCAAATACTCATCGCGCAGCTCGACTCCCACCACATGGCAATTCGGATGGCGGTTTGCGATCGCGAAGGTGGAGATGCCGGTGCCGCAGGCCAGATCAAGCACCCGTGTAGAATAAGGTGGGATTAAATCCACAATCTTGCGTTTCCACAGACGATCTATGCCGAGGGTGGCGAAGTTAACCATAAAATCATAGCTCTCGCCTGTCCCGGAAAAGAAACGTTGAACGAGTTCCAGTTTTGGATCCTGCAT
>DATGVQ010000167.1:0-53050 GCA_035300145.1 Acidiferrobacterales bacterium
TAACCAAACCTTGCTCCAGGCGGACGAGGATCTCCGGTGAAGAGCCGACAATGTGAAAATCGCCTAGATCGAGGAAATACATATAAGGCGAAGGGTTCAAGGTACGCAAGGCGCGGTATAAATCGAGCGGGGCAAAATCGACCGGAATAGAAAGACGCTGCGACAACACCACTTGCATAATATCGCCGGCGCGGATGTATTCCTTGGACTTTTCCACCGCGCGCTCGAAGCCTTGTTGCGTGAAGCCGGAAATAAATTCCGCCTCATTAACGCGTTGCGGGAGTCCATGCGCAGGCCGGGGCACGGCCTGGCGCAGCTTGCCGATCAGCTCATCCAAGCGCCGTCCGGCTTTGGCATAGGCATCGGCGATTTCGGGGTCGGCATGAGTAACGACAAATAATTTGCCGGCAAGGTTATCAAACACCACTACCTCGTCTGACACCATCAGCAAGATATCCGGTTCGCCGATTTCGTCCGGCTTGGTGTTGGCGCCCAAAACCGGCTCGACATAGCGCACCGTGTCGTAACCAAAGTAACCCACTACTCCGCCGGTAAAGCGCGGCAGTCCCTTTATCGCCGGCACGCGGTAACGCGCCTTAAAGGCGCGTACGTATTCCAACGGATCCGCGGCCGCCACGCGTTCGACGATGCTGCCGTCTTTTTCTACCGTTATTTCATTACCGAAGGCGCGCAGCAGCGTGCGGCAAGGCAGGCCGATGATGGAATAGCGGCCCCACTTTTCCCCGCCCTGCACCGATTCAAATAAGTAAGAGTACGGACCATCAGCCAACTTGAGGTAGGCACTCAAGGGGGTATCGAGATCGGCCAGGATCTCCCGCATTACTGGAATGCGGTTAAAGCCTTGCGCGGCGCAGCTTGCGAATTCAGCTTGAGTTAAGAACATGAATCACCATGAGAGTCACAATAAATTGAAAAAACACGTCCCGAGCGCTTGATTTAAGCACTACCATCGATAATGCGCCGTTGCGGGCGGGTATGTGTTATTCCATTTCATCATTGCGCTTCATGGCTTTGATTTGCGGAGTATAACCGTAAATGGGTCGATAATTCACCTAGGGTATCAATCGCCGTCCAGGTCAAACATCACCATACTAACACACAAGGGAAAGGAAAGGCCGGCTGCATTACTGCCTGGGTTTATTTTACTTTTGCCAGCTCCGCGCGCATCCTGGCGATAGTGGCTTTGTAATCCGGCGAATTGAAAATGGCGGAGCCGGCGACAAAGGTATCCGCGCCGGCGGCGGCTATTTCACGGATATTGTCCACCTTAACGCCGCCGTCGATTTCCAAACGAACGGGGCGCCGGCTCTCCTCGATACGCCTGCGCGCCGCGCGCAGCTTGTCGAGCGCGGACGGGATGAACTCTTGCCCGCCGAAACCGGGGTTGACCGACATCACTAAAATCATGTCGACCTTGTCCATCACGTAATCCAGATACGACAACGGCGTAGCGGGATTGAACACCAAGCCGGATTTGCACCCATGCTCCCGGATCAGGCTCAAAGAACGATCGATATGCCCGCTCGCCTCCGGATGGAAAGTGATATAAGTCGCCCCGGCATGGGCAAAATCGGGAATAATACGGTCTACCGGCTTCACCATCAGATGCACGTCGATATCAGCGGTGACGCCATGCTTGCGCAGCGCCTCACAGACCATGGGCCCAATGGTAAGGTTAGGCACATAGTGATTATCCATCACGTCGACATGCACCAGGTCGGCGCCGGCGGCGAGCACGGCATTGACTTCTTCTCCGAGGCGAGCGAAATCCGCTGATAAAATCGATGGGGCAATCTTAAAATCGCGCATCAGCTAAAGTCCTTCTTGGATTAAGCGCGGACTTTACCTGATTAGGCGGAAGTTTTCAGCCCTCTGCGGGGTAGTTAAGCTTACCTGTGCCGCGTAGGCTAGGCAATTATTGCGTACGCGCCGCCAAACCGTCGCTACAGAGCACGCCAGTGCAGCTTATCCGGGCGCCGGCCTGAGTATTAAGTTTGTGCTGCTCTGGGTCAGCGACAATGCTCGTGGCGTCCTTGCCGGTCATACTTTTCCATTTAGCAAAAGTAATCGCCCAAAACGCCGGGCTCGAGGGTTTAGATTCGCCTGCGCCACGATCCCAGGAAAAAGTGACTGCTTGCCCCCCTTTCGCAGTCCAATAGACATTGCCGTCAATATTCAGCGTAGCGTCGTCCGTCATCGCGTTCACCGCGATATGAACCATCGGCCGGTTTCCCTGCGCTACGATAATGTTATTTTTGATTTCGATGTTGGTCCCGGCCTGGCCAAGCTCCGACTCATTGGAAACAAAAATAGCGCCATTGAGCTCGGAGGCGACGTTATAACAGGTATTATTGTAAATCTTGGCATTCCAGGAAGAAGCGGTCGCAAGACAGGCGCCGCCGACATTTTTGATCATGTTGTTGCGGATAATCCCATCGTAGCTTTCGTAAGGTTTATTCGGATCCAGAAATTGCCGGCCGGAGCTTTGGCCCAGCATAATGCCGCGCGCGTAAATGTTTTCCACCCGATTATTCTCGAACACCGTATGGCTGGCGTTGCCTTTGGCATACAGCGCGATGGAAGGGATATCGTGCACATAGTTGTGAGCGACCCAGACGTTGTTCGCACCCATGATGTCCACGCCTTGGGCGTTAGCGCCGTTGCGCGCGTTATTATGATGGATTTCATTGCCGTAAATCACCGCTTCATCGGCGGTCTTGACCACTTTAACAATGTCTTCGGTCGAACTATGTAAATTGTTATTGAGTAATTTCACCCGCGGCGTGTCGATTTTCACCACATACCCGCCGCCTTTTACTTCCAGGCCTTCCATGGTCCAATACAGCGGCACAAAGTTACCGTGATAGAAATAAATGGTGATCGGCTTATTCTCCCCATCAATAATGACTTTTTCTTTCTTATAAGGCCTGATCGTAATCCAGGCGTCTTTAGTGCCGGGGCGGCTAATAACGATGCCGCCGGCATAGGTCCCCGCCCTCACCTCGATGACATCACCGGGCTGCACTATCCTCACTACGTTAGTCAACGTCTGGAAAGGCGATGACAATGATCCGTTCGCGTCATCGTTGCCATTGGGAGCGACGTAATAAGTGACGGCGATAGCCGGACCGGCATGCGCTAAAGTAAGCAATGCGATGAGCGAAAAATAAAAGCGCCGGGCCTTCTGAACCATAGGGCAACCTCCGTGTTGCAGCGATCTAACAGGTTGTTGAAAAAGTCCATCCATGGCCTTTTTCAACACGCAAAGCAAAAAGCGCGGTTTTTGCTTTGCTTCATTTTTCAAACATGTAGCGTGTTTGAAAAATGGCGGTATATCCCTATACCGCGCCGCAGGGTGCTGAAAAACGAGTTTTTCAGCACCCTGCTAAAGCGAGAGTACAAGAAGCGGGTGGGACCTTACCTGAACAGCTCAATTCCAATATCCGCCTTTCGGCGGATTAGCAGTTGAAAACTACGTTTTCCAGCACCCTGCCAGGCTAGTGGTGCAACTCGGCATGGTTATTGCTCTTGAGCAAGTATGAACTGTATTAATGCCATAGCTAACACGAGGCAGGCAATGGGTCGAGGCAATACAAATCGAATGGAACAACAGGCATTTCGACTGTTTAACCACATTTTGGTGGAGCAAGTGGGTTGTTACCGGGAACTTAAAGATCGGCAGGGTTCAATGCGATGAAAATCTCACCACTTGAAGTGGATGCACAGCAACTTGCCGGAGTTACCTATCCGACAACTCGACTTGAGCGACTTTTTGCCAATCTGCCGGGCGGCATAGTGATGCTCGACGAACATGAAAGCGTGTGCGAATGTAACTCCGCCGCTAAAACATTGTTGGGCGAACCTTTGCTCGGCATACATTGGCAAGAAATAGTGGCGCGATTTTCTGCGGCGACCGACGCCGACGATGCCGGTTTGGTCTGGTGCGGGCAACGATTGATCAACGTTACGACGACAATTTTAGAGGATGAACCTGCCAAAATTATATTACTGGTTGATGTTACTGAAAACCCGGCATTCCAGGGGCAGGTGAACCGGCAAGAGGCCTTATCCACCCTAAGCGAAATGGCAACTAAGTTGGCGCACCAGATGCGTGCCCCATTGGTATTGTCGATGCTATATGTCTCACACCTTGCCCAAACAGGCCTACAACGGCGCGATCGCCTGCACTTTGCCGACAAGACTACCAGCGGTTTGCAGTACTTGGAAAAACTTATCGATGATATCCTAACCTTTGATAAAGGCGCCGATTACACTAACGAAGAAATTCCGCTGTCTTCTTTATTAGAAGAGTTCCGTCAGATATTGGCACCGGAGTTGAAGGCAGGCAACTGCGATTTTACATTAATTGATCGCGCGCCTAAGGCTGTGTTACATGGCGATCGCGCAGCGTTGTTGCGCGCACTTGGAAACATCGCCACCAATGCCATGCAAGCTTGTGGTCCTGGAGGCCATTTGCAACTCCGAGCTCAAGCTGTCGGTGCCGCATCAGTTCATCTACTGTTGAGTGATACAGGCCCTGGTATTCCTAAAGAAGCCCAGGCACGTATTGTTGAACCATTTTTTTCCTCTCGTCCTCAGAACGTTGGCCTCGGGCTTAGCATTGCACAAGCCATCGTCCATGCACATGAGGGAGTGCTATGGTTTGAATCTAATGCCGGCGAGGGAACGACCGTCGTCCTGCATATGCCGGCTAAACTCCCCACGGGAGGGAGCGTGATCAATTTCTCACAGGCGGCTCGACATGCACATACTGAAGAAAAGGAACACAAAAGTTAACCGACCGTTCCCCTCGACTCATTGCTTTTTTGTAGTATTTAGCTGCTCATATCAATCGCATCAAAGTTGCCGACCGACGTATGATCGGTGCTGGAGAGTATGACTCCTTCCCGAAGTAACCAAACTGTGCTCATGCCAGCCTGCCGCGCGGCGTCCAGTTCTTCTTTGATATCGGAGAGAAATAAAATATGCCGCGGTGCCACACCGATTGATGCGGCAATGGCGCGGTAAGAGCCGGGTTCCCTCTTGGCGCCGATGCGGGTGTCGAAGTAGCCGCTGAATAACGGGGTAAGATCGCCAAACTCGGTATGAGCGAATAATAACTTTTGCGCCTGCACCGACCCGGAAGAAAATATATACAGCTTAATACCCTGCTCCTTCCAGCGCCTTAAGTTGCGCACGGCGTCTTCATAAAGGTGACTGGTAAAATGGCCGCGCCGGTAGCCTTGTTCCCAGATCATGCCTTGCAGCGCTTTAAGCGGCGTGATTTTCTTATCTTCATCGATCCAATGCAGAAGTCGTGCGGCCAATTGCGCGTCATCCAATTTCTCGCCGGCCGCCTGGCGGGCTTCCTGCAATAATTGCCTTACTGCCGCATCGTCGCCATGCTGCTGAATAAATTCCGCCAGATGCGCGCGCGCATAGGGAAACAGCACGTCTTTTACAAAGGATAAGGAAGATGTGGTTCCCTCGATATCGGTGACAATGGCGTGGATCATGCAGTACCCCTCGTGCGCAGTGCAAACGAGGATTATAAGCTAAAGGCGGCGGTGCGTGGCGGCTTGTGGTCAGCGCGGCGCGAGCGGAATGACGACCAGCCCCTTATGCTCCGAAAAATACGCCGCCAAATCCTCCATGTCCTGCGGCGACAACTGGGCGGCGAAGCCGCTCATGATGGCGTTCTTGCGCGTGCCGGATTTATAGTCATCCAATACTTTCACGAGATAATCCGCCTGCTGGCCGGCCAGCGTTGGAAACGCAGGGTTAGTGCTGTTGCCGTCCGGGCCGTGGCAGGATTGGCAGACTTGCGATTTTTTGCTGCCGGCGACCGGATCACCCAGGGCGAATACCTGCGCCCACACCAATGCCAGGCTTATGGCCGCCAGGATGCGAAAAGGCTTCATCGCCGCGCGCCTTGCCTGGGAGCCAGCTCGGAGAAATACGCCGCAAGATCAATCATGTCTTGGTCGCTGAGACTAACCGCAATGGCATGCATCGTGGCATGCTCGCGGGTGCCGGATTGGTAGGCTTTTAGCGCGCTAACTATGTAAGCGGCGCGCTGTCCGCCCAATTTAGGCACACTGTAATTTGGATACGCGTTGCGCCAGCCGGGGATACCATGGCAGCCGGTACAAGTGTTGGATTTATCCCTTCCTTTTGCCGGGTCTCCGGCCGGCGTTTGCGCCGCCGCCGGTAATACATCAGCCCACCCAACCACGCTAAGAAGAACGAATAATATCAGCCGGCGCATGACATCCTGGTAGACCCGAAAGGCAGAACGAATCTTAAGGGAATCAGAAACAGATTCGCCTCCGCCTTCCGGGGCAAAGGCGGCATCATCGCTTATATGCGGTCGAAGCCGAAATAAGCTATTATTGCCAGCCTTCGATTACCCGTTAACGTCGGCACTCATAAATAAGCTATGGCAACCAAAGCCTCCCCCGTCCCGCGGCGCCAAAGCGTTGGGGTAATGGTTGGGCACGTTAGGATCGGCGGCGGCGCGCCGATTGTGCTCCAATCCATGACCAATACCGATACCGCGGATGAAGTCGCAACCGCCGTGCAGGTGGCGCAACTGGCCAGGGCCGGCTCCGAGCTTGTGCGCATCACCGTGAATACCGCGCAAGCCGCCAACGCGGTCGCGCCGATCCGCGAGCGCCTCGACAAAATGGGCATCGAGGTGCCGCTGATCGGCGATTTCCATTTCAACGGCCATAAGCTGCTCACGCAATATCCGGATTGCGCGCAGGCGCTGGCCAAATACCGTATTAATCCGGGCAATGTCGGGCGCGGGAAGAAGCACGACGAACAGTTCGCCACCATGATTGAAGTAGCTTGCAAATACCACAAACCCGTACGTATCGGCGTCAATTGGGGCAGCCTCGATCCTGACTTGGTGGTACGCATGATGGACGAAAACGCCAGGCGGCCCGATCCGCAAAGCGCGGCGGCAGTCACCCGTGAGGCGGTGATTGTCTCGGCATTAGAGAGCGCCAGGCGCGCGGAGGAGCTGGGATTAACGCGCGACAACATCGTGCTATCGTGCAAAACCAGCGGCGTGCAAGATTTAATCGCGGTGTATCGCGACCTCGCCGCGCGTTGCGATTACGCGCTGCACCTGGGATTAACCGAAGCGGGTATGGGATCTAAAGGCATTGTCGCCTCCACCGCCGCGCTCGGCGTACTCCTGCAAGAAGGCATCGGCGACACCATCCGTATTTCGCTGACGCCGGAACCCGGTGGTGACCGCACGAAAGAAGTGATCGTCGCGCAAGAACTATTGCAAACCATGGGCCTGCGCTCGTTCACGCCGCTGGTCGTCGCCTGCCCCGGCTGCGGCCGCACCACCAGCACCTTTTTCCAGGAACTCGCGGAAAAAATCCAAACCTATGTACGCACACAAATGCCGTTCTGGCGCGAACAATACACGGGCGTGGAAGACATGACGCTCGCGGTCATGGGCTGTGTCGTAAACGGTCCCGGCGAAAGCAAAAACGCCAACATCGGCATCAGCCTGCCGGGCACCGGCGAAACGCCGGTCGCGCCGGTTTTTGTCGACGGCAAAAAAACTGTCACGCTCAAGGGTAACAATATCGCCGAAGAGTTTCAGCAGATCGTCGACAAATACGTGCAGACGAATTACGTGAGAAAAAGTTGACGAAGTGCACGCAAATTAAATTATGAATAAACTACGAAACAGACGTTCTCACCGCAGGGCGCAGGGTGGGCACAGCCCAGCCTGGGACTGCGACCGGAACCGCTTGCGGTGGGCGCTGCCTACCCCGCAAATGTTTAGTCCTCGGCCAAACCAAGGGCGTACTGATATAACTGATTCTTTTTTAATCCGGTGATCTGGGCCGCCAGGGCGGCGGCTTGTTTAACCGGAAGCTCCGCCAGCAAGATGCGCAGCACACGCTCCGCTTCGGCATCGATAGCCTGATCTTCTTTCTGCTCCCGGCCGTGCAGCAAGATAACAATTTCCCCGCGCTGCTGATTTTCATCACCCGCGACCCAGTCATGCAGTTCTGCTAACATGCCAGCGCGGATAGTCTCGAATTGCTTGGTGAGTTCACGTGCGAATACCACCTGTCTTTCGCTGCCGAAAACCGCCAGCATATCGGCTAAACACTCCTTAACACGATGCGGGCTTTCGTAAAAGATTAAAGTGCGCGGCTCACGTTGGCATTGCTCAAAGAAGGCGCGGCGGGCCGGGCTCTTCGCCGGCGGGAATCCCGCGAACATGAACCGGTCCGGCGGCAGGCCGGCGGCGGACAAGGCGGCGATGGCCGCGCAGGCACCCGGGATCGGCGTCACGGTAATGCCGGCGGCGTGCGCCGCGCGCACAAGATTAAATCCCGGATCGCTGATCAGCGGCGTGCCGGCGTCACTGATGAGCGCCAGTACCCCGCCCTGCCGCATAAACTCGATCAGCTCCGCGGCCTTATCCCGTTCATTATGTTCGTGCAGCGAGATCATTTTTGTCGTAACGCGGAAATGCTGCAAAAGCTTTGCGCTGTGCCGGGTGTCCTCGGCTGCAATCAAATCGGCGCGCGATAAAATTTCCACCGCGCGCGGGGTCATGTCCTTCAAATTGCCGATCGGAGTCGCCACCACATATAAACCGCCGCTATTTTTCGTCATGCTGAGTTACCTGTGCTTTTCAAGCCGCCATGGATGGACTTTTTCGGCTTCCTTTTAGATACTGTCGCCTCAAGTTTAAACTACATCGAATATGAAGCCGATCTCGGGTATTACCTTAAGGATGTTGATAACACCCCAACGACATTATTTTCTCCTGCGGCCCGCCCTATTCGTTCTTTTTTTGATCGGGGTCTTCATGCTGCCGAGCTGCCAAATCGGGCCGCCATCGGAACGCCCCGGCGTGGAGCCGGCCGCGGCTGAAGCAGCGGTCAGGGCCGAACAGGCGGGGGAATACGTGGTGGCGGCGCGCGAGTTCGACCGCTTGGCGCGGATTGCGCCGGTGCCCCAGCGCCAGCACTTTCAATTGAAATCGGTGGAGGCTTTAATCAAGGGCGCTCAGATTAAGGAAGCGCGGGAAAAAATCGCGGCGGTTCGGGTAACCGGCCTCGATACCAGTTTTACTGCCCGTAAACAAGTGCTTGAGGCGCAAATCGACGCCGCCGAAGGACTGCCGCAACAGGCGATACGGCTGCTGAATCAAGCGGAAAAAACGCCTCATCTCGATCCCACGTTGCTTGCGGAAATTTATTGGCTGCGCGCGCAGACGGAATTGACCTGGGGGAACCCCATGAATGCGGTGAAGAATCTGGTCGGCCGCGAAAAATTTATCGTCGCCAAACCCGATATCGCGAAAAATCAGCAACAACTCTGGCAAATCTTAACTTCGCTAAACCGCACTACGTTGCAAAAACAATTAACTGCAACAAAAGATGCAACGCTTGCCGGCTGGCTGGAACTCGCGGTAATCACCCTGGAGAATGGCTCAAATATCAACAAGCTCAGGATCGCCGTCGACAACTGGAAAAAATCCTATCCGCAGCACCCGATCTCAGATGCGCTGTTAGCAAGCCTGACCACGGTTCCGCCCGGCATGATCGGCTATATCAAGCAAATCGCCTTATTATTACCTTTAACCTCGGAGTACGCGCAGGCGGCGGAGGCGGTACGCACCGGATTCCTCGCGATGTCCGCCGCTAATACGAATACGGATAAACCGGAAATAAAAATCTACGACATCGGCGCGGATCCCTTGCAGGCGCCGAACTTTTACACTGCCGCGGTCAATGACGGTGCGCAATTAGTTATCGGCCCATTGGGATTAGAAGCGATCGACCAGGTCGTGAAAAAGAATAATCTTGCCGTGCCGACTATCTTGCTGGGGCATACCGATGCAGAGATCAATGCTACCGATAAGCCTGTGTTTCAATTCGGCCTGTCGCCGGAGCAGGAGGCGCAGCAAGTTGCTGAACGCGCCTACTTGGACGGACATCGGCGCGCGGCGGTACTGTACTCTAATACCACCTCCGGCCAACGCATGCTCAATGCCTTCACCGATCATTGGCAGCGGCTAGGGGGAATATTATCGACCACACAGTCTTATGACTTGGGCGAAAACGATTATTCCGAGCCGGTGAAACGCCTGCTGAATATTAGCCAGAGCGAGGCGCGTAAACAGGCGTTGGACATCAAGTTCCGCACCAAGTTGAAATTTGAGCCACGTCCGCGCACTGATATTGATGGCATTTTTTTGGTGGCGGACACCAAGCATGGCCGCCTTATTAAACCTCAGCTCAATTACCATCGCGCCTCGGATATTCCTATATACTCCACTTCGCACATTTTCAGCGGCAAGGGTGATCCCATCGCGGATATAGACCTGGACGGCGTCATGTTCGGCGATATGCCCTGGATGCTGGCAAGCGATGGTAAAATCAGCGGCTTGAGAAAGTCCTTGCAAGCGGACTGGCCCTATGCACACAGCCCTCTGGACCGGCTTTATGCGCTGGGAATAGATGTCTATGCAGTCATTCCGCAGCTTAATCGCCTAAGTTCGGAAAATGCGGTGCGCTTTAGAGGCGTCACCGGCGGACTGAGTTTGGAGCGTGGCCACTTACATCGGCAACTTTTATGGGCTAAATTCAGACGAGGCGTGCCACAACTATTGGATACCTCTTTGAACTACAAAGGGCAATTTGAAATCGAGCATGACAGCGGAACCGGCAGCGCACCTCAGCCAAGGCCATAAGTCCGAACAGCAAGCCTGCACATACCTTAAGCGTCAGGGCTTAAAATTGCTGCTGCGCAACTACCGGACGCCTTTCGGTGAAATCGATCTCATTATGCGGCAAAAAGAAACTTTAGTATTCGTCGAGGTGCGCTTTCGCCGCTCCAATGATTTCGGCACCCCTGCTGAGACCGTGGATTTGCGCAAACAGGCGAAACTTCGCGCATCGGCCGAATATTATTTACAGCAAAATAAAAACAAAGCTCATCAAGCATGCCGGTTTGATGTAGTCGCGATTACCGCCAACCAAAATGGAGAAACGTTTCAATGGTTACAAAATGCTTTTGGCATATAGGTAAAACCTCATGACGAAAAAAAATGGACCTGCCACGGTAAACAGCACCGACCTTACCGCGCGCGTACTGAAGAACTTTGAAGAAAGCATTCAGATAAAAAATAATTGCAAACAGAAACTGGCCCCTTTAATTACCCAAGCGGCAACCTGCATGATTAATGCCCTGCTCGCTGATCACAAAATCCTGGCCTGCGGCAACGGCGGCTCGGCTGCGGACGCGCAGCATTTTTCCGCCGAGCTGTTAAATCGTTTCGAAATGGAGCGTCCGGGCCTGCCCGGCATCGCCCTCACTACCGATAGTTCGACCGTTACCTCCATCGCCAATGACTATCATTTTGACGAGATCTTTTCCAAGCAGGTACACGCGCTCGGCCAGCCGGGCGATGTGTTGCTGGCGATCTCTACTTCCGGGAATTCACCGAATGTTCTACGCGCGGTCAAAGCAGCGCACGAACGCGAGATGATCTGTGTGGCATTAACCGGCCGCGATGGCGGCGAACTTGCCGGCATTCTTAGCGGCGATGACGTGAATATCTGTGTCCCAGGCACTTCCACGGCGCGCATCCAAGAAGTGCATATTATGGTTATACACAGCCTTTGCGACTTGATCGATCATCAATTATTAGGGCAGGAATAAAAATGAGATTGTGGCTGGCTTTGATATTATCGGCAAATTCGGTTTTGTTAGAGGGTTGCGCGCCACTGCTGGTGGCCGGTTCCGCGGCCGGCGGCGTGGCAGCGCATGACCGGCGTTCGTTCGGCTCATTCTTCGACGACTCCGCGATTGAACTCAGGGCAAGCGGGCTGATCGATGCGAACGAGGAACTGAAGCGACAAGTCCACGTCAACGTCACCAGCGTAAATGGAATTGTATTGCTGACCGGCGAAGCCGCCACGGCGGAATTGCATGAGCGTGTGTTAAACGACATTAAAACTATTCCCGGCATACGCAGGATCACTGATGAAATTCGCATCGCTCCGCCGAGCTCCGTCGGCGAACGCACCCAAGATACCTGGCTGACGACTAAAGTAAAAGCCACACTGCTGAACACTAAAAATCTGGACTCCAGCCAGGTCAAAGTGGTTACAGAAAATAAAACCGTCTATCTTCTTGGTTTGGTTAAACAGCAAGAAGGCGATTTGGCGACGGAAGCGGTGCGCACCCTCAACGGCGTGGAACGCGTAGTTAAGTTGTTCGAGTACACCGATTGATCTCCAGCGAAACTAAAATCTCCGACGATCCGACGCGACTATCGGAGAGAATCGGCAAACTCCCGCGGCCCTTGGTCTTTACCAACGGCTGTTTTGATATTCTGCACCGCGGCCATATTGACTATTTAGAGCAAGCCGCGCGCTTCGGCGCAAGTTTAATCGTGGCGGTAAACAGCGATGCCTCGGTGCGCCGTTTGGAAAAGGCGGCGGACAGGCCGATCAATACTCTGGAAGACCGCATGGCGATGCTCGCGGCGCTCGCCTGTGTCTCCCTGGTGGTCCCTTTTGACAGCGATACCCCGCTGGATCTGATTAAGCTCATCCGGCCGGATCACCTGGTCAAAGGCGGCGATTGGGCGCCGGAGAATATCGTAGGCGGCGCGGAAATAAAGGCCTTTGGCGGACAAGCGCACTCGATTCCCTTTCGCTTTGACCGCTCCACCACGCAATTGATCGAGCGCATCCGCGGGCTAGGAAAATCATAACGATTTTTGTTTCATGGCAATAGCCGCATGAATCTGCTATATGAATTAATAATCCTAGAAACGGGAACATTACAATGAAAAGCCCGAACAGAAAAACCGCTTTAATCTGCCTAATTTTATTTATCGTCGGTATTACCGGTTATTTCGTCCCGCTCCACAATATCCCTATCGTCGGATCCCTTGTGAATAACAGCGCAATTTATCTTCTCATAGGCGGATACGGGCTATTGCTTGCCGCGATTTATATACTATAAAGGATATAAGGGAGGAGGACGTCCGTCCTCCTGATGCTCCCAATCTTAAATTAAGAGGAGGTTAACAATGCAGCGTCGTCGTTTGATCACCACACTGGCTTTACTGGGCGCGGCCAATATCAGCCTTGCCGACAACAGCATTAATACCTTACAGAATGTCGCGCAAGCGAATTTCAAGCTCTTGTCGGAAGATCTGAGTTCCACATTAAGCTACAAGGCCGTGATTCCCGCTACACCATTAGGTATCACCGGCTTTGATCTTGGTGTGGAGGCTAGCGGCACCAAACTACAACACCCCGAGGTATGGCAACAAGCCACCAATTCCACCAGCGCTCCCAGCACTATTGTTGTGCCCAAAATCTACCTGCACAAGGGGTTGCCGTTAGACTTTGATGTCGGCGCGTTCTATACTTCCGTGCCCACTAGCAACATCAAACTTGTCGGCTTCGAAGTGCGCTATGCGCTGGTTACAGGCGGCGTGGCGACCCCGGCAGTCGGCCTGCGCGGCACTTATACCAAGCTTTCCGGTGTAGATCAGTTGGCCTTGAACACCATGGGCATAGAGCTGCTCGTTTCCAAAGGATTCGCGTTCGTCACGCCTTACCTTGGCGTCGGCCATATTAAGACCAACAGCGATCCGCAAGGCATTCCTACTCTACAAAATGAGACCATAAATCAAAATAAAACTTTTGCCGGCATCAACATGAATTTCGGCCTGGTTAATTTGGCGCTCGAGGGCGATAAAACCGGCGGTGCCGCTTCTTACAGCTTAAAATTCGGATTTAGATTTTAATTCGTAGAAAAAAACGGTGGAGCGTTTCCGCTCCACCGTTTCCTCCTCCTGTTTTTTTACCGTCAACCGCCAAACTCATGGGCGCGGTATCGATCCCGGAGCCGATGGAGCGCGCGACTCCATTAACATCAAACCTCATGGTATCGTGGCACCGGCACCAGTCGCCGGGCTGTTCGGGGCTAAGCTAAGATCAGTGGTACTGACAAAACCGGGATCGACGAATTTACTATTCGCATCTTGGCTGGTCGCGCCTCTCCATTGAGCGAAATTCAAGCCAGAAACCCCCGGAAAATCTTCCCAGACAAAATAGACATTCCCTCCGTTTGTTGACCAGTAAACATTATTATCGATATGCAGGGTGCTATTATCGCTCATTCCCGCTAAGGCTATTTTAACGACGTAACCCAGGGAGGCTGAAGCGACAATGATATTGTTGTTAATTTCGACATTTGTGTTTCCCTGATCCCATTGCGATTCCTTGGAAACAAAGATAGCGGCTTGGCTGCTGCTCGCAACGTTATAGCAAGTATTGTTATAGATCTTTACATTCCAAGACGAGGCCGCGCCCAGGCACGGGCCGACTGTGTCACGCACAATATTATTGCGTACCACACCATCGTAAGTTTCGTAAGGGCCGTCTTTCATAAACTGCTTGCCGGTCAGGTTACCCAACATGATGCCGCGATTTTGAATGGTTTCCAGTCTATTAGCTTCGATGACCGTATTGCGTGAGTTGCCTTTGGCGAAAATTCCAATATTGTAGATATCGTGAATATGGTTGTTGACGATCCAGGTGCGGTCAGCACCGACAATATCGATACCCTGAGCATCACGGCCGGTGTTATGGTGAATTTCATTCCCGCTAATCTCTACATCATCGGCGGTGCGCACTAATTTAACGATTTCTGAGAATGAGCCGGATAGGTTATTGTTAATGAGCCGGACATGTGGGGTATCGATCTTGACTACATTGCCTCTACCAGGATTGCCTTCCAGCTTCAGCCCCTCCACGCTCCAATACATATCTCTAGCCTTACAACCATCGGGAACCGGGTTGCCATTGGCGTCAAGACGATCATATTGGGTAATGTCACAGGTCGGATCAAAAAAGACTAGCGTGCCCCAAGAGCTGCCAGGATTGCCGTCTGCAGTGATCGTAACCTGCTCGCCATTGTATGGTTTAAGCGTGATCCACGCGTTCGCGACGGGATTGCTGGGCGGCTGAATCCATGCGCCGGGATAAGTTCCGCCTCGGATTTCAATCGTATCGCCGGGGCTGGCCGTATTCGCCACACGCTGAATAGTGAGAAACGGCGCTTCGAACGTGCCGGGGTTGGCGTCATTGCCGTTGGTCGCTACGTAATAAGTTTTTCCAACAACACCAGCATCAACCGGTGGACTAATGGGACTTCCTCCCCCAGTGACGGGAGCGGTAATTGGATCACTACTGGACACACTTCCGCCTGCGCTACTTTCGCCGCCGCCGCCGCAGGCCGTCATAAATGCGGGGACGGTTAACAATAAAATTGTTTTTTTAATTCGCGTTGCAACATCAAAAGAAAAAAACGGCGCATTGCCCATAGGAAAATCTCCTCCGCAATCAACCGCTGTGTTAAATCCTTTTCAGGCGGCTACGCATGTTGTGTGTGGAGCAGTCGCCCTGACTGCTTTTATTTATTTATCGAACGGCATGCTGCACGATCAGTGTGCTGAATAAAACTCTTTTCAGATCGGAGGAAAATTATTTCTGATAAATGGCTTTTCTTTTATTTTTAAATTTTTTGAATAGAAAAAAATTTACATCGATTAAAAAATATTTTTATTCTGTAGAGAAGATCTCCGACAAACGGCGGTTTCCGTTTGACGATTGTTTATCAATTTTATTTGAATACTGTTATTATAAAAAATTATTTTTTAAATTTGATGTCCGGCTGATAAAAAAGAGTTTGACTTGGGGGTTTAAGAAAAAGATCGAGGAAATATTGCGTTAACAACCAATCACAAACCTAATATTTTTTCGTAGATTTTTTTATCGGCTTCGCTGAAGCAACAGAAAATAATCTGCTCGAATTTATCTTCGTACGCCTGCATAGCGGACACAGCGATAGTCGCCGCCGGTTGTTTGGGATAGCCATAAGCACCCGTGCTGATGCCGGGAAACGCAATCGTATTTACCGCTTGCTTTAAGGCGAGATCTGCGCAGCGGTGATAACAAGACGCCAGCAATTTTGCCTCATTCGCATGGCCGCCTTGCCAAACCGGGCCGACGGTATGGATTACCCACGCAGCCGGCAGCTTAAAACCGGGGGTAATCCGCGCCTCGCCCACCGGGCAGCCGCCGAGTTTACGGCATGCGGCAAGTAGTTCCGGACCGGCGCCGCGATGAATCGCACCATCCACACCCCCACCGCCCTGCTGGGTCTCTTTGGCGGCATTAACAATGGCGTCTATGTGAAGAGTGGTAATGTCCGCTCGCACCACTTTGATCATACTGGATCCCTGCCGTCTACATCAGCCGCGATCAGCGATTACCGGCAGCACATAGTCGCGAAACCGTTGGCGCAGCGCCGACTTGAGGAATTTACCCACGGCGGTGCGGGGAATCTGTTCGACAAATTCAATCGCGTCAGGCAACCACCATTTAGCAAAATGCGGTTCAAGATAAGCCATCAATTCTTCGGCGCTCGTTGTTTGACCTTTCTTCAGCACCACGACCGCTAACGGCCGCTCCTGCCATTTTGCATGTGGAATAGCGATAACAGCAGCCTCAGCCACGGCCGGGTGACCCATAAGAAAACTTTCCAGCGCAAGCGAACTGATCCATTCACCGCCCGATTTAATTAGATCCTTCGAACGGTCCTGAATTTCCATCCACCCGCGTTCATTGATCGTCACGATATCCCCGGTCCGGAACCATCCGTCTTTCGTAAACCGGTCCTTTCCTTCCGGGCTGTCGTAATAAGCGCTCGCGACCCACGGCCCGCGCACTTCGAGCTCTCCCATGGTTTTCCCGTCCCACGGCACGAGGCCGTGATCGCCGCGCGCGCGGATTTCGATGAACGCCGCCGGCGGTCCTTGCTTGGCGCGATAGGCGTATTGCACATCGGCCGGCGCCTGGCGCAAATCACCCGGTAACACCGCCACCGTGCCGAGCGGACAGGTTTCCGTCATGCCCCAGGCATGGACCACATTAAGCCGGTGGCGCTCGGCAAAACCTTGAATCAACGCCTTCGGCGCGGCGGCGCCGCCCACGAGTAAAAGCCGCAGACTGGAAAGATCGTAAGCGCCGGGATTCTTATCCAAGGCCTGCAATAAACCGAACCAAATCGTCGGCACTCCGGCGGTCATGGTCACCCGCTCGGCCTGATAGGCCTCCAGCAAACTTGTTGGATCTAAATGCGGCCCGGGGAAAACCTGTTTTGCGCCGATAAGCGTCGCGGTAAACGGCAACCCCCAGGCATTGACGTGAAACATCGGCACTACCGGCAAGATGACATCGGATTCCCTTAGCCCCAGGGTGTCAACCATCGCCGCGACGAACGAATGCAAGACAATGGCGCGGTGAGAATACAACACCCCCTTGGGCTGTCCGGTAGTGCCGGAGGTGTAACACATGGCCGCCGCCTGGCGTTCATCCAGATTTGGATAACTGAAATCGTTCTCGTCTACATTCGCCAACAGCGCTTCGTAATCCAACATACCGGCCGGCGGCGATCCTTCCTCGGAGATCAAAATCACGTGGCGTGATTTTATTTTCGGGTGCAGCTTTTCAAATAATGGCAGGAAAACCCTATCCAACAATATGGCTTTATCCCCGGCGTGATTGATGATAAAGATTAAATCGTCCGCATGTAAACGCGGATTGAGCGTATGCAGCACCGCGCCCAGTGCCGGAATGCCGAAATAAGCCTCTAGGTGCTGATGATGGTTCCAGCATAAGGTGGCGACTCGCTCGCCGGGTTTAATGCCCAACCTGCGTAGCGCTAAAGCGAGCCGTTGCGCGCGCCGCACAAAATCAGTGTAGGTATAACGGTGAAAGCGTTTGTCCGGCAGGCGGCTGACGATCTCTTTGTTGCCGTAAAGCAACTCGGCACGCCGCAGGATCGCGGGGAGAGTGAGCGGATAGTCCATCATCAAACCCGCCAAAGTCCGCTGATTCGCGCGTTTATTAATAATTTTCTTTTTCTTGCCGGTCTTGATTTTTTTCCGG
The DNA here is from genome assembly GCA_035300145.1 of Acidiferrobacterales bacterium. Taxonomy (GTDB): domain Bacteria; phylum Pseudomonadota; class Gammaproteobacteria; order Acidiferrobacterales; family DATGVQ01; genus DATGVQ01. The sequence goes on from DATGVQ010000167.1 coordinate 18,054, forward strand.
CTCTTTTGCTTAACCGCGATGATTCCCATTTTTCTCATGCGGGTGATCCTCCTAACCCAATGCCTGCTCCAGTTGCGGCAAAATCTCAAATAAATCGCCTACCAGGCCGATATCGGCGATCTCAAAAATCGGCGCATCCGGGTCTTTATTGATAGCGACAATAAGGCCCGCATCTTTAATCCCCGCCAAATGCTGAATCGCACCGGAGATACCGATGGCGATGTACAATTGCGGCGCAATAATTTTACCCGTCTGCCCGACTTGCATATCGTTCGGCACAAACCCGGCATCCACGGCGGCGCGCGAAGCCCCCACCGCGGCGCCAAGTTTATCTGCCAGATGATAAACGATGGCAAAATTCTCCTTGCTGCCAACGCCGCGTCCACCGGAAATGACCCGCGCCGCGGATTGCAGGTCAGGGCGTCCGCCGCTCTCCGCGTGTCTGCCGATAAAGCGTGTATGCTGCGGCAGCACGACTTCCAGATTCACTGATTCCACCGGTGCCGAGGCCGATCCCGTTTGCGCCGCCGGGAAGGACGCATTACGCACGGTCGCAACAACAACAGCGGCGTCTGTTTGCACGGTCACTATGGCATTACCGGCATAAATCGGGCGTTCAAACGTGCGCGCATCGATTACCCGGATAATATCGCTGATGGGCGCGACGCCAAGCAACGCGGCGACGCGCGGCATCACATCTTTGCCGAAGGTCGTTCCAGGCAAAAGCACATGGGTGTAGCGCTTAGCCAAAAGCGCGATTTGCGGCGCCAGGATGCTGGCAAGCGGCTGCGCATTTTCTTGGCGGGAAATACGCAAGACTTTGCTCACCCCGGGCAACGCCACCGCCTGTTTGCACAGCATCTCGCCGTCGGCGGCGAATACGGCGATATCGACTGTTTCCGGTTTAAGCGCCAGCGCGCAGCTCAGCGCTTTGGCGGTGGCAGAATTAAGCGCACGACCGTCGTGTTCGGCAATAACCAAAACCTTGCTCATGACAGCACCCCGCGCGCCTTTAGCGCCTCTACCAGTTGTTTCACGTCGCTGACTTTTTTACCCGGCGGCCGCGTGGCGGGCGGACTCACTTTCAGCGTCTTTAAGCCGCTAGCGACTTCCACCCGCAGCGCCTGCGGCGTTGTGGTTTCTATCGTGACGCGTTTCGCTTTCATAATATCCGGCAACTTCACGTAGCGCGGCTGATTCAAACGCAAATCGACGGTGATGACCGCCGGCAGATCCACCTCCAAGGTTTCCAATCCGGCGTCGATTTCGCGCGTGACCGCGGCGCTCTTGCCATCGGCGCTGATCTCCACTTTCGAGGCGAAAGTGGCTTGCGGCCGATCCCATAACGCCGCCAGCATCTGCCCAGTCTGACTGGCGTCGTCATCAATGGCTTGCTTGCCCATAAAAACGATATCCGGTTTTTCTTTCGCGGCCACGGCAGCGAGTAACCGCGCCGCAGTCAGCGGCTGAATCTCCCCATCGGTTTGGATCAATAGTGCGCGATTGGCGCCCATGGCCAAGGCGGTGCGCAATTGCTCCTGGCACACCTGGCTGCCGATCGAAACCGCAAGGATATCCGCCGACAGCCGCTCACGCAGGCGCACCGCTTCTTCCACGGCAATCTCATCGAACGGGTTCATGCTCATTTTGACGCCGTCTGTCACCACGCCCGAGCCATCCGGCTTCACTTGGATGCGCACATTAAAGTCCACCACGCGCTTCACGCAAACCATAATCTTCATGCGTTTCCTCAATACTCTAAGTCATAAATTCTGATAATTGGGTCCGGCGCCGCCTTCCGGCGGAACCCAGGTGATAATGCCGTAAGGATCTTTGATATCGCAAGTTTTACAGTGCACACAATTGGCGGCGTTGATGTGTAACTTCACCCCGCCGCTGCCGTTATCCACCATTTCATAAACTTGCGCCGGACAAAAGCGCGTGCACGGATTGTTATATTCCTGCCGGCACCGATGACTGCAAATATTGGTATCCGCCACTTTAAGATGGACCGGTTGGTCCTCATCATGTTCGGTCGCAGCAAAATAAACCGACGCCAGGCGGTCGCGCGGCGGCAACGTGCGCGTGACAAAATCCGGCGCGGCATGCGGTCTCTCCGTCACTTTTTTCAAGCTGTTCCAGTCGCCATGATGGCGCAAGGTCCACGGCAGATAACCTAGAGTTACCGTCTCCAGCACGGCATTGGCTAACCCGGCCCAAAAACCCCAGCGGAACCCGGGCCGGATATTGCGCACTTTATACAGCTCTTTCGCAGAGGGTGAAGCCCGCCAGACACGGTCAAAACCGGCGCTGGACCCGTGGTGCGCCAGATGCTCCGCCGCTAACATGCCCGACCACATCGCCAAATGCGTACCCTTGATCTTAGGCACATTCAGCATGCCGGCGGTATCGCCGATCAACAACGCGCCCGGCATTTCCAATTTCGGCAGCGCCTGAATCCCGCCTTCGACTAACGCGCGCGCGCCCGCGGAAATAATCGTGCCGCCCTCCAGCAATGGTTTGATCGCGGGATGATGTTTGAACTGCTGAAAATATTCAAACGGCGCAAAATGCGCGTCTTCGTAATCCAACCCGCTGACAACCCCGATCGCCACACGATCCTGATCCAAATGATACAGAAACCCGCCGCCATAAATATTACGCGGCAACGGCCAACCAAGGGTGTGTTGCACCAGACCGGGACGCGCGCGTCCCGCCGGCAATTGCCACAGCTCTTTAAAACCGATGCCATACGTCTGCGGCGAGCAAGCTTGATCCAAGGCGTAACGCGCCGTCAATTGTTTCGTCAGGCTGCCGCGGCAGCCCTCCGCCAACACCGTTACACCGGCCTTGATGTCGATACCGGGGGTGTAATTGGGCTTCGGCCGGCCCTGCTTGTTAATGCCATGATCGCCGATGCGCACACCCGCGACCGCGCCGGTTTCGTTCAGCAGTGCCTCGGTGGCGGCGAACCCGGGATAGATTTCCACTCCCACTGCTTCCGCTTGCGGCGCGAGCCAGGCGCATAATGCGCCGAGGGAAACAATAAAATTGCCATGATTATGCATTTGCGGCGGATGTAGCAGGGGAACTCGCTTGCGGCGGCTTAAGAAGATAAATTCACTTTTGACTACCGGCACGCAGATCGGCGGCGGCTTCCTGCGCCAATCGGGCAACAACACATCCAGCGCATCCGGCTGGATCACCGCACCGGACAGGATATGGGCGCCGACTTGTGCGCCCTTTTCAATCACACAAACGCTTTTATGCGGGGCTAATTGCTTTAGCCGTATGGCGCAGGCGAGGCCCGCGGGGCCCGCGCCGACGATCACGACGTCGTATTCCAGAACCTCACGCTCGCTCATGGTGGATTAAGGCGCTAGAAGCAATCTTCGCCAGGCTGCATCACCGCCTCGCTGCCCGCCATAATGCTCAACGCCAGGGCGTTCACTTGCGGCAGCAGATGCGCGGCATAAAAGCGGGCGGTCGCCAGTTTGCCGCGATAAAAAACATCGCTGGTTTTAGTGATCGATACCTGCGCCGCGCGCGCCCAGAAATACCCCAATGCCACCAAGCCGAACAAGCGCAAATATTCACAGGCGCCGGCGGCGGCGTCATTAGGATCAGCCATACCGCGCTCGGCCATCCACACGGTCACTTGTTGCAGTTTGCCGAAGGTCTTTTGCAACGGAACCAGAATAAATTCCAGATCGGCATTATTTCGCTCGGCCGCGATAAACGCCTGCACCGGTTCGAAGAAACGGCGCAGCAGCCGCCCATAGCCGATGGGCAGCTTGCGCCCGATCAAGTCCAACGACTGGATGCCGTTAGTGCCCTCGTAAATGCAGGCGATTTTAGCGTCGCGGATATTTTGCTCCATGCCAGTTTCGCGGATGTAACCGTTGCCGCCGAATACCTGCACGCCTAAACTGGAAACCTCGAAACCAACGTCGGTAAAAAATGCCTTGCATACCGGCGTCATGAGATCGACGTAATCCGTCGCCGCCTCACGCACGCCGGCATCGGGGTGGTGGCGTGCGAGATCAAGCCGTTTCGCGGTCTCGTAAGAAAGCATGCGGCAGCCTTCGGTATAGGCCTTCATGGTCAGCAACATGCGCCGCACATCGGGATGCTGAATAATCGGCACCGCCTCACTGCTGGACTCGCCCTTGCGCGTCAACGGGCGCCCCTGCCTGCGTTCCTTCGCGTATCGCACCGCGTTCTGGGTCGCATGTTCCGCCAAGCCTAAACCTTGCAGCCCCACGTACAAACGCGCGGCATTCATCATGGTAAACATATGCTGAATGCCTTTGTTTTTCTCGCCGATCAGATAACCGGCCGCATTCTCAAAGTTCAGCACGCAGGTGGAGGAGGCCTTGATGCCCATCTTGTGCTCGATGCTGCCGCAGCTCATTTTATTGCGCGCGCCGACACTGCCGTCGGCATTCGGCAAAAACTTGGGCACGATGAAGAGCGTGATGCCGCGTATGCCGGCAGGCGCATCGGGCAGACGCGCCAACACCAGATGGATGATGTTCTTTGTCAGATCATGGTCGCCGGCGCTGATGAATATTTTGCTGCCGTTGATTAAATAAGTCCCGTCCGGTTGCGGTATCGCTTTCGTACGGCCAAGACCGACGTCGCTGCCGGCATGCGGCTCGGTCAGGCACATGGTGCCGCTCCATTCGCCGCTGACTAGCCTCGGCAAGTAAAGTTTCTTGAGCGCATCGGTGCCGTGGGTATGGATCGCTTCGTAACAGCCTTCGCTCAAACCGGGATACATGGAAAAAGAGGTATTGGCGGAAATTAGCATCTCGCCGACGGCGGTGGAAAGCAAATAAGGCAGGCCCTGGCCGCCGTAGTCCGGATCGAGCGCGAGCCCGCCCCAGCCGGCTTGCGTGTAAAGCTCATACGCCTGTTTAAAACCAGCGGGGGTAAAGACATTTCCGTTTTCGAACCGGCAACCTTCTTCATCACCGCTGCGGTTAAGCGGAGCGATGCTGCCTTCCACCAGTTTCGCCGCCTCTTCCAGAACGCCCATTACCAGCTCCGGGGTGGCCTCGGCAAAACCCGGCAGCGCGGTCAATTCAGGCATGCCCGCTATTTCATGCAACACAAACTCCATTTCTTTCAAGGGTGCTTTATACGTCGCCATAGGTTAATTCCTTAATGGTTTGCCGGTGTCCAGCATGTGTTCAATGCGCGCCAGCGTTGCATCGCGCCGCGCCAGATCCATAAATGCCTCGCGCTCCAGCCGCAATAGCGTGGCCTCACTCACCGGCCGCAGCAAATCGGTGTCGCCGCCGGTGATAATGCGCGCGACATGGTCGGCGATAATCGCATCATAATCGGAAACCTTGCCGGCCAGCCGCATCCCCCACACCGCCAATTTCAACGCCGCGCGCCCGCTGGCCCCGGCCAAATACAATTCCTGCGGTTGCGGCGGATGGTAGTCTTTGGCCAAATCGAGCGCGCGTGCCTTGGCGTCCGCCAGCACTCGCCGGCGATTCATGCTAATGCCATCGGACGGGCGCAATATACCCATTTGCCGGGCCTCCGCGGCCGAGGTGGAAACCTTGGCCATGGCGATATTTTCAAACACGCTAATGGTCGCCGGCATAAATCCGCCGCCGCGCCGATTTAAACTGTGGCGCGTGATCATCTCCTTGCTGCCGCCGCCCGCCGGCACCAAACCGACACCGACCTCGACCAGACCGGTGTAAAGTTCGGCATGCGCCTGAATCGCGGCGCAATGCAGCAACAGCTCGCAGCCGCCGCCCAAGGCCAAGCCCGCGGGCGCGCCGACCACCGGGAATGGGGCATATTTGAATCCCATCACGGCGTCCTGCAGATTTTTCACTAATTGCTCTATCGCCTGCCATAAGCCGACATTGGCGGGGAACAGCAACATGCCGAGATTGGCGCCGACGCAGAAATTGTCGGCATCATTGCCGATCACGAGCGCCGCGAAATCTTTTTCCACCAGTTCGCGCGCCGTGACCATCATCGCGAGCGTGCCTTGATCGATGCTGTTCATTTTGGAATGAAATTCGAGACAAGCGACGCCGTGGCCGATATCCCACAGACTTGCCGAGGCATTGCCCGCCACCTGCTTGGATTTGCGTTTAATGTCAGCCAAGCGCCAGGCATCCGGCAGCACCGTAACCGGGCGGTAGGAACCGTCCAACGCTAAATATTGGAGGTCACTGCGCTCTACCCGATAAAAGCTTGCAAGCCCCTGTTTTTGCATGGTTTGCAAAATCGCCGGCACCGGCAGGCCCGCCGCTTGCAAACGCCGGGTAAAGTAGTCCGCGCCGATGCGATCCAGCAGCTCGAACGGCCCGTATTTCCAGTTGTAGCCGGCGCGCATCGCCTCATCGACCGCAGTAATTTCATCGGCAATTTCCGGCACCAGACTCGCGGCATACGACAGCACTTGGGACAGCAATCTCCAGGCAAACTGACCGCCGCGGTCGGGATATTCCAATAACGTTTTTAAATCGCGCGTCTTTATACTGGCGAGATCCGGCTGCGTCGAAGCGCGATATTCGCCACTGGCGAGATCGATGACCTGTTTTGTCCTTTTGCCGCTGTCTCTGTTGAGGCGATAAAACCCACCGGGGCCTTTGCGCCCGGTCAAGCCGCGTTCCAGCATCTTGGTGACAACCGGCGGCGGGTCCATCAATGTTTGCGCCGGATCGTCTTTCGGCAATTTCGCGCGCATGTTCCGCGCGACGTGCGGCAACAAATCCAGGCCGACGAGATCCATCAAGCCGAAAATGCCGGTGCCGGGAAACCCCATCGGCCTGCCCGCAATCGCATCGGCTTCTTCCACGGTAAGGCCTAATTCGAGCGCGGCATACACCGCTGCATTCATCAGCAGAAAACCGATACGATTGGCGATGAAGCCGGGCGTGTCCTTCGCCGGCACGACATTCTTACCAAGGTAAACGTCGCAGAACTCGCGCAACGTCTGCACCGCTTCCGGCCGCGCCGCCTCGCCGTGGACTAATTCCAGCAGGCCCATGTAACGCGGCGGGTTAAAGAAGTGGGTGATGGCGAAATCGCGCTGAAAGCGCTGGGGCATACCTTTAATTAAATCAGCAAGCGGAATGCCGGAGGTATTGGAACTGATAATCGAGCCGGGTTTGCGCAGCGGCTCGATGCGCCGGTATAAGCTGCGCTTGATGTCGGCATCTTCCACCACTACTTCCACGATCCAGTCGCAGTCGCCGATGCGCTTAAGATCTTGTTCGAAGCTGCCCGACTCAATCAACTTGATCGCCTGAGGGCTCATGAACGGCGCCGGCTTTTGTTTCTGCATTCTTTCGATCGCGTTGCGCACCGTCTTCGTTTCCATGTCCAGCAACAGCACCGGCACGCCGGCATTCGCTAAATGCGCGGCGATACCGCTGCCCATCACGCCGGCACCGAGCACCGCAACTTTTTGAATGGGACTCGAAATGCTCATGACGCGCGCTCTAATACCGTGGCAATACCCATGCCGCCGCCGATACACATGGTGGCCAGACCGAATTGCTTGTCGCGGTCATGTAATTGGCGCGTGAGCGTAGCGAGCAACCGGGCGCCGCTTGCGCCTAACGGATGACCGAGCGCGATGGCGCCGCCGTCGAGATTGGTTTTGTCGTGCGCAAACCCGGCCTCGCGCATGACGCCAAGCGATTGCGCCGCGAACGCCTCATTCAGCTCGATTAAATCGATGTCCGCAATGTTAATTCCAGCCCGGGCCAGCGCTTTGCCGGTTGCCGGCACCGGCCCCAACCCCATGACTTCGGGCGCACAACCGGCAACCGCCATACTTCTAATAATGGCGAGCGGCTTGAGCCCGGATTGCGCGGCGTAACTTGCGGTACAGATCGCCACCGCCGACGCGCCGTCGGTTAAAGGGGAAGAAGTGGCGGCGGTGACGCTGCCTTTCTCCAGAAACACCGGCTCTAACCCGGCCATCGCTTGCAGGGAGGCATCGTCGCGGATGCCGCCATCCTGATCCACCAGACCCTCGGCGGTAGTGATGGGAATGATTTCTTTCGCCAGGCGGCCGGCCTCGCGCGCCGCGCCGGCACGCTGGTGGCTGGCTAGCGCAAATTCTTCCTGCTGTTTGCGGCTGATATTGTGTTTTTTGGCGACGTTTTCCGCAGTCATGCCCATGGAAATATGGGCCTGCGGGTACTCTTCCGCCTGCTTTGGATGCGGCAAATAATTGTAGCCTCCCATCGGCACGCGGGTCATGGATTCCACCCCCGCAGCGATAAACAGCTTGCCGTTGCCGAGCAGCGCCGCCTGCGCCGCCATGTGCGCAGTCTGCATGCTCGAGCCGCAGAATCGGTTCACGGTAACGCCGGCAACCGAGAGCGGCAGCCCGGCCATCAAGCCCACCAGGCGCGCCACATTCATGCCTTGCTCGGCTTCGGGAAAGGCGCAACCTATTATGAGATCCTCGATATCGTCCACCTTTAGCTTGAGCGTGCTCACCAGACCGCGCACTACCTGGGTGGCGATTTCATCCGGGCGCGTCCCGGCGAGCTGACCCTTGCGCGCAATCGTAAATGGCGAGCGCGCATAACCGACAATCACTGCCTTATCCATTTCTATCTCCAATAACAAGAACGCGCTTTCAACCACATAACCCCAAGGAACCGCTTCAGAATAAAAAATCTGGGCACTGTTATCTCCTTTAAATCACTATCTTATTCGATTTCATATCATAACTTAATGCATAGCATTTTGCTGGATGAGAGAAAGTTCGCCTTAATATAACGCTAAAGGCGCTGCCTCGCCGCCGGCTAAGACGGCAAGAGATAGTCTATAAAATAACAACAAACCCACAGATTTGTCCGCTCGAGGGCAGAGATTTCGGTAAGGATATAAATCTAAAAGAATTCCGACCTAGAACCTAGCTAATGTCATCATCAGCTCGTGATTCCCGGGATACCTGCAGAGCTGGCGTGGGTTTCTTGATGCAGTCTTGCCAGTTCGATCGCAGGCAGCGGCCGCGAAAGGTAATACCCCTGGATCTCGTCACAGCCGTGCGTGCGCAGGAATTCGAGCTGCTCCTTGGTTTCGACGCCTTCGGCAATAACCTTTAGCTTCAGGCTATGCGCCATACTGATGATGGCGACCGTGATCGCAGCGTCATCCGCATCGGTGGTAACGTCACGGATGAAGGCGAGGTCGATCTTGAGCGTATCGATCGGGAAGCGCTTGAGATAAGCAAGACTCGAGTAACCGGTCCCGAAGTCATCGATGGAAATCCGGATGCCGAGGGCTTTCAGCCTGCGCAGGACGGCAATGGTCCCCTCTGCATGTGTCATCAACGTGCTTTCCGTCAACTCGAGTTCAAGCAACTTCGGGTCGATGCGGTTCGCGCGTATAGCTCTTGCTGCCTCCAACTCCAATTCAAGCAAAACCGGGTCGATGCTATTGTCTCGTGCGGCTCTTGCTACCTCAGAGTCAAAACCCCTATGTAAAAACTGTTTCCCGGATAAATTCACTGCTACACAAATGGATCCGATCGCGGTGCGCTGCCACTCGGCGATCTGTCTGCACGCAGTGTCGATGACCCACGCACCTACCGGCACGATCAGTCCCGTTTCTTCGAGGAGGGGAATGAAGTCCGCGGGCGGGACGAGTCCATGTCCCGGGCGGTTCCAGCGTATCAACGCCTCCACCCCTGTCCACTGCCCGGTCTTGATCTCCATTTTCGGCTGGTAGTGCAAAACAAACTCACCTTGGTCGAGCGCCTTGCGCAACGCGTTCTCCAGGTCAAGTTTCTCCAGCGCGCGGGCATTCATCTCCGCGGTATAGAAACGGTAGGTGTCGCGGCCCGCTTCCTTCGCCCGGTACATGGCGGTGTCGGCATATTTGATCAGGGTATCGGGATCCGACGAATCGGTCGGATAGACGGTGATGCCGATGCTCACCGTCGCCGTCATCTCGCGACCTTCGAGCACGAAGGGCTGGCGCATTGCTTCTCGTATCTTATTTGCAACGGTCCCCGCGCCTTGTGCACCGTCGGGGGTAACCAGAATCAGCGCAAACTCGTCACCCCCCAGGCGCCCGACCGTATCCCTGATGCGCAAACAGGTGAGCAGCCGATTACCAACCTGGCGCAGCAGCTCATCTCCGATGGCGTGTCCAAGGCTATCGTTTATATTCTTGAATCGGTCAATGTCGACGAATAGCACTGAGACGATCCAGCGATGTTTTTCGGCTTGGGCGAGAGCGCTCTTTAGCGATTCATAAAACAGCATCCGGTTGGGAAGTCCGGTGAGCGGGTCGTAGTGCGCCAGATAATCAAGCTTCTTTTCCGTCGCGATATATTCGAGTCCAAACGCGATATCTCCTGCCAGCTCAGTGAGAAGGTTTATCTCTTCCCGATCGAAGAAATCAACCTCGCCCGCGAACAGCGCCAGAACCGCTATCGCCCGCTGTTCCACCAGCAGCGGAAACGCCGCAATGGAATGGTGGCCTCGCGCGAGCAAGTCGGCCCGAAGCGGCGCCACGGTCGGATCCGTGCTGACATCGTTGCAGATCACGGGCTTCATCTCACGCGCCGCCCGGCAGGCCGGTTGATCGCTGTCCGGCGTGCCGGCGTGACCCGTGAGCCTGAGCTGGTCAACATAATCTTTGTTACCGCCGGACCAGGCGACGACCTTGCCGTCCAGCGTGTCCGGATCGATCACGCCGATCCAGGCCATCGCGAACACGCCTTTGGTGACAGCGACATCGCAGGCCGCCCGAAACAGCTCGTCGCGGTCGCGAATGCGCACGATCGCCGAGTTAATGCCGCTTAAAACCTCGTGAATTCGAGTCAGCCGCTTAATTTTTTCCTGCTCGCTCTTGCGCTCGGTGATGTCGCGAATACAACCGGTGAACAATAGTGTTGGTCGCGATCTGGTGGGCGTTATCGCCAGCTCGATAGGAAACTCCGTCCCATCAGCACGTATCGCCGTCAGTTCGAGCCGCTTCCCGAGTACAGAGCCCTCACCCGTGGCGAGGTAATGCGCAAAACCACGATGATGCGCGGCGCGCAAACTGGGGGGAATAATCAATTCAGCCATGGATTTGCCGAGCGCTTCCTCGCGTGTACAGCCAAACGTCACCTCCGCCGCCGGGTTGAATTCGACGATCTTTCCCTCATGATCTATGGTAATGAGGCAATCCAGCGCCGACTCGAGAATCGCGCCTTTGAGGCCCTCACTTTCCCGCAGCCCCACCTCCGCCCGTTTGCGCTCAACAATCTCCGCTTGCAGGGCTGCAGTCCGTTGTGCGACCAAGGTTTCCAGGTGTTGGTATAGCCGCGCCCGCTCGAGCGCAACGGCTATCTGGCTGCCGACAGCATCCAGGATTTTTATATCCTCCTCGGCGAACGATCCTCCTTCGGTTCCGACCAGGTTCATGATCCCGAGACAGCGGTTGTCAATCATCAGTGGAGTGCTGGCGTGGAAGCGCAAGCCGCCGCCATTTTTTTGGCCGTTTTGCAATTTTTCGCATTCCAGGATGTTTGTTGAACCGGGGATATCTCCAGCTAAAAGCATTCGGCGACAACGGCAATCGCTCTCCATCGCCCCGGGAGCGCTCAACGTCGCCGGCAAATTGCCTGCGGCGACCGTGCGGAATCCAAGCTGCTCGTCTCGCAGATAAATCCAGCCCGCGCGGAAATTGGGCAACTCTATAGCTCCTTGCAACGCCTTTTCGCAGACGTCGGCTTCGGTCGAAACGCGGTTCAACTCCTCTGCGATGCGGTACAGCCCCGCGAGCGTCTGGTTCGATCGCGCGATTTCCTTTTGCTGCGCCTGAAGCTCCTCGTTCATGTGTACCGCTTCCTCGTAGGTCGAAATCAGCAAATCGATGATCTGCTCCCGCTCGGAATTAATAAAATGCCTCTTCCCGTGCAGAACCACTTCCATCCCGACCGTGACTTTTTTATGCTTGCGCAATTCGATGTTCAGAAGGATGTAGTCGATGCGCGCGAGAAGTGTCTTGGGATCGTAGGGCTTGCGGATGAAATTGTCGGCCCCGCACTCCAGACTCTTGGCGATATCCTGAATGCCGGACAGCGAGGTCACGATCACCACAGGGATTTCCTTGAGCGCCTGATCGGACTTGATCGCGCTGCAAAGCGCGTATCCGTCCATCTTCGGCATCACGATATCGGTAATGACGAGCGTCGGTTTGTGTTTGCGCAGCACCTCCAGGGCTTCCCTGCCGTTGGCCGCAACGGTGATCAAGTAATGCTGCTGTTCCAGCAGAAATTGAAGCTCCTCGGCCTGAGTGGGACTGTCCTCGACGACGAGGATTTCCACGCCGTTGCTCTTCTTCCGCATCTTCATAAAACCATCTCCTTTCTTGCGCCGAAGCGGCAATACCTCTTATTCTTCAACTCCTCTCACCCGCGGCCCGACGCATCTGCTTTTCCGTTGCTCAGTTTACAAGGCCTAACCGTCTCTCTCTCAGAGGACCAAATCGCCGAGTGTCTCTACGATCTTGTCCGGGGTGAGCACATACATGGCCGCGCCGAGATCAATCGCCTCCCCGGGCATGCCCGGCACAACCGCACTTTCCCGGTCCTGCGCGATCGTCATGGCCCCCTTTTCTTTCATCAGCAGCAATTCCTTCGCGCCGTCCTTGCCCATGCCGCTCAGCAGAACGCCGATCGCGCCCGATCCGAACACAGTCGCCACGGAACGAAACAAACACGATACCGACGGGCGATGGCCGTTTTCCGGCCCATCGCGGCTCAGCGCGATGCGGTTTCCTGCCTCCACTTTCATATGAAACCCGTCCGGCGCCACATACGCATGTCCGGCTAAAAGCTGTTCCCCGTGGGCCGCTACATGCGCCGGAAAACCGGACGATTGTCCGAGCCATTCAATGAACCCCTCGGTAAACCCGCTCGCTATGTGCTGTACGATGGCAATGGGAATGGGGAAGTTCTTCGGCAGCCCACGCAAGATTGTTTGCAGCACCAACGGACCCCCGGTGGAGGCCCCGATCGCCATCATCTTGATTTCTGCCGCAAGCGGCTTGCGTGCCGCCGCTGGCAGGGCCGGCGTCGCAAGCACCGCCTCCTTCCTCGGCCAGCGTCTCACCACCTTGACTTCCGCCATCAGCTTCACGGTTTGAACGAGCTTGTTTGCCGCGGCCTCGCCGTCTGGAAGGTCGATGCTGGAGGGCTTCTCCACGATGGCGAGCGCCCCCGCCTCCAGCGCGCGGAATGTCGCCGCCACTTCCTTGCGGTTGAAACTCCCGGACACGATGACAATGGGCGTGGGAACAGTTTCCATGATTTTTCGCGTGGCATCCAGGCCGTCCATGCGCGGCATGTAGATGTCCATGGTGATGACGTCCGGCTTTGCGCGCGTGACCGCTTCGATGGCTTCCTCTCCGTCGGCTGCAGTCCCGCTCACCTGTATTGCTGGATCCCTGCCGAGGATATAGACAAGCAGCTCCCGCACGACCGGCGAATCCTCCACCACCAGCACCCGTATCCGTTTCGATCCGCCGGCTTTGCTCATAGGAGCCTCCGGATGACCTCGAGGAGGTTGCTGTGGTCGAAGCTGCTCTTTACGATATAGGCATTGGCCCCGACGTCGATGCCGCGCTCGCGATGTTCGCGCGAATCGAGCGCCGTCACCAGCACAAGCGGCAATTCCGAAAGCTTCTTGTCCGCCCGAATCTTCGCCGTCAGGTCGAAGCCGTTCATTCTCGGCATATCGACATCCGACACGACCAGGTCGAAGTGTTCCGTCCGCAACAGCGTGAATGCATCGACTCCATCCACCGCGGTGGCTACGTTGTAGCCGGCGGATTCCAGGATCCCCTTCAGGAGCATCCTGGAAGTGATCGAGTCTTCCGCCACCAGGATGGCCTTGCGCTCGGTGACGGTCTCCTGGCTCGCCGGTGCGGTCGCGCCTAGCACAGCCGAGACCCTCGTGGCGGATTTCATCAGGTCCGGAATATTCAGAATGGGCACCACCTTGCCGGTTACGAGCACGGTGGCGCCAGCGATGTTTCGCACCCGGGGTAACTGTTTCCCGAGACTTTTCACAAGCACCTCCTGCTCGTTGAGAATCTCGTCCACCCAAAATGCGATGCGGCTCGAAGCAGAACCCACGATGACGACGGGCACAGTCTCGGCAGGCGTGGTATTGGTGTTCTTGCGGGCAAGCTCCAGCGCATCCGCGAGCCGCACGAGCGAAACCGCGCGCCCGTTGCACCGGATCGTCTCCCGGTTCTCCACCGTCTTGATATCGTCGCGCCTGACTTTCGCCGCCTGCTCCACATACGCGGTCGGAAAGACGAACTGCTGCTCGTTTACCCGGACATGAATCCCGCGATACGTGGCCAGCGTCACCGGCAGAACAAGCCGGAAAGTCGTTCCGAGACCCGCATGCGTTTCGACCGAAATCGCGCCGCTCAGCTTTTCCACCTTTTCGCGGACGATGGCAAGGCCCAAACCTCGTCCCGAAATGTCGGTAATGATGGGGCTCGTGGATACTCCCGACTGGAATACCAGCGGCAATCCGCCATCCTCATCGAGATTCGGCAGATCTTCGCCGGAAACGACGCCAAGCTTTTCCGCGGCCTCCCGGACTTTTTCGACGTCGATGCCGGCGCCGTCGTCCGAGACCAGGATTTCGATCCTGCCTCCATCCTTCTGGGTGATGGAAACGGCGATCGTTCCCCGCGCCGGCTTTCCCTTATGCTGTCTATCTTCGGGTTTCTCGATGCCATGATCGATGGAGTTCCTGATCAAGTGGATGAGGGGGTCACGCATCTCCTCCAGAATCCGCCGGTCGATCTCGATCTCTCCGCCCTCGACGACGAGGTCCGCCTCCTTGCCCCGATCGCGGGACAGATCCCGGACGAACTTCGGAAAGACCTCAAGCACCGATGACATCGGCATCATCAACACCTTCTTCATATCATCCAGGAGACCATCGACCGTTCCGCCAAGGGATCTGAAGTCGTGCTCGGCTGTTCTCGCCAACGCACCCAGCCTGCTCTCGAACGATTTGACGAAATCCCCCTCCCAGGCCATGAACTCCAGCAGTTTCCGAACCTGCGCACCGTTTTTCCCCGCGCCGGTCTGTGTTTTCGCCCGCTCCAGCGAATGCTGAGTTGCCTTGAGCTCGCGGGTGATCTTGGCTCGCTCCTTCTTCAGCGCGGCAAAGGCGGCTTTAGCTTCCCGGAGGTCGGCGGCCCTTTGGGAAGCCGTAAGCTTCGCCGACAGCAACCCCTCGACCTGAAGCAGGACCGAGTCCAGCCTTGCCACCGGTATGCGTATCGTATCGGCAAGCAGGGGCCTTTCTTCAGACAGCGTCCGGTAAGTCTGCGGCGCGGCGGGAGCCGTTTCAGCTTCCTCCGCGGTCATGCGTTCCCGTTGGGGAGATGCGGGAACATCTTTCGACACCCCATCCAGTCGCCGGCAGAGATCGGATACCGCATCCTTTTTAGGGCCGGACGATTCTTTCTCCGCCGCGCGCAGGAGCCTCTCCAGTGCGTCAACGGCTTCGTGCAACAGGTCGAGCAATGCCGGCGAAAGATCCATCTCCTTGCGCTTGAGCGCGGAGAAAACACTTTCGATGGATTGGCATAGCGCCTCAATCTCGCGCTGGCCTACCGCGCGTGCGGCGCCTTTCAGACTGTGGGCTTCGCGAAATACGGTCTCGATGACCTCCAGCCGCTTTTCCGCGACCGGCGTCTTCTCCAACTCGATCAGCCCGGAGGACAACGTTTGCACGTGCTCGCCTGCTTCCACTTTGAAAGTGGCGAGAAGTTTCTTGCGAAAAGCATCGCCTTTCTTATCCATGTCGGCTGAGTGGTTACACCTGATACTGGTCCACCAGTTGTTTCAGCTTCTGCCCCAGTTCACGCAGGTTCTGCGCCGCGCTCTCGGTCTGCTTAGTGCTCGCCACATTCTGCACGCTCGTCTGTTGGATGTTCTGCATCGCCAGGGTCACCTGGTCCATGCCCACCGATTGCTGTTGCGCCGAGGCTGCGATCTGGATCGCCGCCTGCGCCGCCTCCTCGATGCTGTCGGCCAGCACCCGGATCGACTCGCCCACCTCCCCGGACAGATGCACTCCCGCCTCCACCGCCTTGCTTCCCTGCTCGGTGGCCATTACCGCACCACTGGTCGCCTTCTGGATGTCCCCCAGGATCGCCCGCACCTGCGCCGTAGCCTGCTTCGACTGCTCCGCAAGGCTTTTCACCTCCTGCGCCACCACGGCGAAACCCTTGCCCTGTTCGCCCGCCTTCGCCGCCTCGATCGCAGCGTTGACGGCAAGAAGATTGGACTGTTCCGCCAGATCATTCACCGTGGCGGTGATCTCGCCGATGGCCTGGCTTTGTTCACTGAGCCTCACAATGCTCTCCGCGATCGACTCCATCTGCTCCTGGATGCGGTGCATCGCCTGGATGGAATCTTCGACGAATTTCTTGCCGGTCTGCGAAATTTGCACCGTCTTCTGCGCGGTCTCGGAAACATACTTGGCTTTTTGGGTGGAAACCTGGGCCGTCTGCTTCACTTCCTCCACGGTGACGGTGGTCTGACTTACCGCGGCGGCCGTCTCCGCCGATCCGGAAGCGACTTGCGTGGTTGATGCCGTGATTTCGCTGGCAGCAGCAGCAAGGACGTTAACGCCTTCGCTGATTTCTCGCATCACCTGACTAAGGTTCTCAACCATGGTGGTGAATGCATTTCCCAGGACGTCCTTCTCCGATTGAGGCTTTACCTTCACTTTGAGGTCGCCCGCGGCAATCTGCTTCGCTGCTCCGGCCATTTCCTGCAGGGACTGCATCATGCGGGTAAACGCGTCTGTCAGCGCCCCCACTTCATCGGTCCGGCCGCCGGATGCGAGGCTCACGGATAGATCCCCGGAAGCGATCTGTGCGGCCCCGGCGGTGATCTCCTTGAGCGGGCCGGAAATGTTCCGGGTGATCAAAAAGCCGGCCACCGCCAAAAGCACAAAGGCGAAGGGGATTCCATAGACGACGATGGAGATCGTCCTTTGGGCATCCGCGCCCACGCGCTGATCCCGTCCTTTCAGCAGGTTTTTTTCCTCATCGCCCATCTCGGCGACCACCTTGCGGATGTTATCCATCGTCTCTTTTCCTTTACCTGACAAAACCACTGCCAGGGCAGCTTCAAACCCCCTGCTCTTACGCAGATTTATCGTAAGCTTGAGTTCGTCAAGTTTGCTTGCAACCAGGGGCTGGATGGCATCGAGTCTGCGCTGCTGGTTGGGATTGTCTGCCGTCAACTTCCGCAGGTCGTCGATAGTTTGCCCAACCACCTTGACGGCTGCGTTATAAGGTTCCAGATAGTTCTCCCGCCCGGTGATGATGTAGCCACGCTGGCCGGTCTCGGCACCCTGCAACTGGGAAAGCAAACTTTCCAGATTTCCAAGCACGAGGTAGGTGTGGGACTTCCAGTCACCGGCCTCGATGAGACTGGTCATACTCCGGTACGAAGCCACGCCGACGACGGCCAGAACCGCCAACGCCAGCGCAAACCCTGCGCCAATCTTTGTTCCGACGGACCATTTCATATTGCTGCTCTCCTTTTCAGGGTTCGTTCCAGCGAGATGGTTTATTGTTCGGCTTACGTCGTAACTTCCTCATGCACGACGATCTTCCTGTCCGACAAAAGTTTTTCCGCATCCAGAATCACGGTTCGATCCTTCGTCACCCCTTTGAGGTATTGCTCCCGTATGCCGCTCAGGGTTGGCAGCGACGGCTGGAGCTCGCTCGTCGGCATAGTGCGCACGCCGACCACAAGATCCGCCAGAATCCCGAACATCATGCTGTCCGACTGAAGAATGACGACCTTGTTGAGATCGGTGAGGCCCTTTTCGGGGAGATCGAAGAATTTCTTGAGATTGATGACGGAGACGATTTCGCCGCGGACGTTGACGACGCCGAGCACGAACGGCGGGGTGCAGGGCAACCGCGTGAGGTCCGTCAGCGGGAAGACCTCTCGCACGAACGACGATTCGACGCCATAGTTCTCGTATGCGAGGCAGAATTCGATCACCTCGATACGCTGTTCGGCATCTTCCGGCTCCGGCGGCTGTTGCGCGAGCGTTCTCGTCCTGGCTTCCAGTATCCTTTTCTTCTCTTCCGGTTGCGGCGACCATCCGCGCTCGACCGCTATCCGCAAATCGTCGAGACGGTGATGGATCTCCTGCCATTCGACGGGCTTTTTCCGCTGGCCCCGAGTCGTCTTGCTCTTCATGCCGATACCTCGCCCGCCATTGTTGATCGTATGATCTCAATCAGCCGTCCCGCCGTGATTCCTTCCGATTCCGGCAGGACCTGGTCCTGCCGATACCCGCTAAGAATAGAGAGCGCGTTTCCGAAATGCCGCGACGATTGCTTGTGCTTGCCTTGCCGCCGCATGAGATTCCCAAGCGCAAAATGCGCCAGGACATAGTTCTGCTCCAGATAGAGGGTGCGCTTTAGCGCCGCGATGGCCTCCTCCGCCTGCCCCCGCTCCTGAAGAATCGAGGCCAGAAGATACGGCCATCCTGGATTCAGCTTGTCGGCGGCGATCGCTCTGTTGCACCACGACATGGCATCGGCAAGATGTCCTTGATTAGCGTACGCTCTCGCCAGCAGCGCCATCGTCTCGACGTGGTTCGCATCCTGCGACAACAGCGCCTGCGCCGTCTCCACGGCCTCGGCATAGCGGCCTTGCGCGTAGCACATCGAGGCTTCTAGATAAACCTGCTCAGGCGTCGGCGGCCTATGCGCATCACCTTCCTGGGGAAGGGCGCCCCCGTCCCCGGTCTGTGGTATCTCTCGGACATCGAGACCGGCAGGCTGCTCATACAAAACACCAGGCGGATCTATCGCCCGGCCGGGAATTTCTTGCGTCGCCCGGTTTTCCCGCACCGCGTTCGTGTCCTTCCTGTAAAGAATCACATCCGGAAGCCCGGCAATGGCGAAGTCCGGTAAGGCGACCAGAGATGTCTCGATTAAGCTGACAATCAGCCATCCGCCCTCCGCCAATGAGCGGCTTAGCTTCTCGATAACCGCGTTCGCGCGCTCGGGCTGGAAGTACATCAACACGTTGCGGCAAAAGACGATATCCATCGCATTGGTATTGTTTTCCACCGATGGGTAGACGTCGTCCGCCAGATTAAGATACGCGTAAGTCACCAACGCCTTGATACGCGGCGCAATCTCGAAACGACCCTTGTTCGTTTGCGTGAAGTACGTTTCCTTCAGACCCGGCGGCGCGTCGCGGAACGACCAGTTGTCGTAAATTCCCAGTGATGCCTTCCGCAGAAAGCGCGGATTGATATCGCTCGCCAGGAGAGTGATGTTCCAGTCCTTAATATCCGGAAGTACCTTGGTGAGCGCGATGGCGATGGAATACGGCTCTTCGCCGGTGCTGCACCCTGCACTCCAGATCCTGATGCGCTGTTCGGTCTCGCGGCGCGAGCGGATCAGGTCGGGGAGAATGTACTCTTGTAGTGCAGAGAATATGGCTTTTTCGCGAAAGAAATAGGTTTCACCGACTGTCAGATGACTCGCCAGGATTTCCACCTGGCTTGTCGTCAGCGGCGACGACCGAAGCCATTGCATGCACGACTCGACGTCTTGGAAACCGAAATCCTTCGCTGCGACCGCGAGCGCCCGCTCGAGGTCGCCCCATCGCTCCCGCGGGAAGCTCAGCCCTAACCGCGCAGCAAGAAACTCGCTGAATCGCGAGAGCAGCGGATCCGGAAGCAAGTGGCCGATCGCCCGCGCGCTAGGCATTTCCGATCGCCTGGTCGAGAGATTGTTGTTCCTCCAGGGACAGAAACGTGTCTAGATCGTGAACCAGGATCATTCCGTCCGCGAGCTTGACGATCCCTTTCACATATTCCATTCCCGGAACGATGGCTTCGGCCGTCACGAAATCGCGCTCGTTGCATTCGACGACCCCTGTGACCGTATCCACCCACATCGCCACCGTCCGCGTGGAAGTGTGGGCGATCAAAAACTGATCGCTCAACGCGACTTCTCTCTCCGGTATCCCAAATCGCTTGCGAGTATTGACGACCGGAACGATTCGGCCCTGGACATTGATGAGGCCACGCACGATCTGCGGCGCCTTCGGCAGGGGTGTCACGTCAACGACGCGGACAGCCCTTTCGACGGTGCCGAGCGGCAGACCAATACGCTGCCCCTCCAGTGTGAAAACGACGACGGAATCCATTTCGTGCGCTCAATCTTGAGAGCAAGACCTCCGCACTTGCGCCTTTGCTGAAGACCCTGCAATATTGTCGGTCTTTGTGACGTCGAACAAGCGACGGTCTAACCGAAACTCTGGCGTTATTGCCAGCTATCCCCCTTCCCAAAGGGGACCTTCTCAGCGAGTCCGGCCGGTAAGAAAAGGTTACGGCCTTACAAATTCAAGAGCGCGTTGATGCTCTCCTGATGCTGCTAATGCTTAATCTCTTTATAGCTCTAATCCTGCTACAAAGAAACGTGTATTTTTGTTGGGGGTGTCCCAGGATGAACCTAATCCATGATTCATTGGCAGGGTTCCGCGTCTCGCGAGCTGCGCTTCGAACGCCTACGCGTTGACTTCCCTCACATCCCTTTTCCTCCACGACGCTTTGTGTGCTAGCCCACATACATGCGCCAAAACCAAGCGCGCCTTTAGGGCGCTGCAAAAGATTTTATCTCTTTCCTTGCACAATCTGCTTAATTGCAGTTCCAAAAATTATGCTGAACGCCAGCCAGGCAAACCCGGCGGTGTATCCAGCCAAAACATCTGTCAGCCATTGCGCATTAAGATAAATCCGGCTAAAACCGATAAGCAAGATGAGAAAGGTGCACATAGTAAGGATTAGCATTTTCAACACCTCGCCTTTCATTTGATCCCAGGTAATATATACAAGAAACCCATATATAAGTGTGGCGATGAAGGCGTGATCGCTGGGAAAACTGGAGACGTAAGTAGCGGGTACAATGGGAAACGGTTGCGCCCGATAAAAGCCCAGTTTCATCATAACAAAGAAAATCCCCCCCACCCCGATAACCAAAAACAAAATAAAAAGCTGCCACCAGTCTTTCTTCCATAAAAGATAAAAGAACATTACCGCCAACACGATCACGCCAAGATAAGGGCCGCTGATCTTGGCGCCGATTACCAAGAATTTTGTTACCGCAGGACTGATCATATCCTCGACAAAATGCTGCACTTGGAAATCCAGTAAATAGAGTCTTTCCCGGTCTACAAGATCCTCTATGATTCCGGAAAAAGCAAAAACTGCCAGCAGCAGCAACACCAGCCCCAGGGTCAGATTCAGCCCGTGCCAGACGTCGGTCCGGAAGCGGCGTTTTATAAAAATCCATACTGACGCTACATGCAGTGACAACTGCTTATCTAGCCAGCGCATTTTATTGCGCAGCAGATGCCTGTGCCTGGTAAGGACAAAATAGAGGTAAATAAGCGAGGCGCCGATGATAAAGGCGACTACCCCCAGCCGGCCGACATATTGTTTAATTGTGTCCCAACTGTTACCGATAAAATAGCCAAGCAATGAAAACACGATCGCCCACAGTACTCCGCCATACACGTTAAAAAACAGAAATTTAAAATAAGACATCTGCGACATGCCGGCGACAACCGGGGCGAACGCCCTGAGCCATCCGACAAAACGTCCGAAAAACACCGTCTTGCCGCCGTGCTCATCAAAAAAGGTTTTTGCCTCATCCAGGCGTTTTCTAAAAAAAAGCGGTTTACCGTACTTGAGAAAGAGCGTTTCGCCGAACCTGTTGCCAATAAAATAGCCCACGGTATCGCCGGCAATTGCGCCCAGCGCCACGATCTCAATGACATGGCTCAATTTAAATATGCCCTGTGCGGCCAACAGCCCGGCGAGTACGACTATGGTTTCACCGGGCACCAAAAGGCCGACAAATGCCGATGTCTCCAGAAATGCCATGGCGAATAACACGTAGTAGCCCCAGTCGTTGAGGTGAGACAGAAACCAGGTTAGGATTTTTTGCTCCATTGTCTGTTGCGCTTATTTTTTGCAAAAAGGGATTATACCGCGGTTACATTCGTGGCTGGGAGCACCGAATGGAGAAACAACGAAGGTCCGGTTTTTGGAAGACTGGCGGGCCGTGCGGGAATCGAACCGGCGACCGCCTGATAAAAGCTAGACCGTCCGCCCGTTGGCGTATGTGGCGCCTGGGCGCTAACGCAACGTCGTATCCGTAGCGCCTGCGGAGCTGCCGTGGGTTTCTTGATGTAGTCTTGCCAGTTCGATCGCAGGCAGCGGCCGCGAAAGGTAATACCCCTGGATCTCGTCACAGCCGTGCGTGCGCAGGAATTCCAGTTGCTCCTTGGTTTCGACGCCTTCGGCAATAACCTTTTGCTTCAGGCTATGCGCCATACTGATGATGGCGACCGTAATCGCAGCGTCATCCGCATTGGTGGTGACGTCACGGATGAAGGCGAGGTCGATCTTGAGCGTATCGATCGGGAAGCGCTTGAGATAGGCCAGGCTCGAGTAGCCGGTCCCGAAATCATCGATAGAAATCCGGATGCCGAGGGCCTTCAGCCTGCGCAGGACGGCGACCGTCCCCTCCGCATATAACATCAACGTGCTTTCCGTCAACTCGAGTTCAAGCAACTTCGGGTCGATGCGGTTCGCGCGTATGGCTCTTGCTGCCTCCAACTCTAATTCAAGCAAAACCGGGTCGATGCTATTGTCTCGTGCGGCCCTTGCTACCTCCGAGTCAAAACCCCTATGTAAAAACTGTTTCCCGGACAAATTGACCGCTACGCAAATAGATCCTATCCCGGAGCGCTGCCACTCGGCGATCTGTTTGCAGGCGGTATCGATGACCCATACACCCACCGGCACGATCAGTCCGGTTTCTTCAAGGATAGATATGAAGTCCGCCGGCGGGACGAGTCCATGTCCCGGGCGGTTCCAACGTAGCAACGCTTCCACCCCCGTCCACCGCCCGGTCTTGATCTCCATTTTCGGCTGGTAGTGCAAAACGAACTCACCGCGGTCGAGCGCCTTACGCACTGCACTTTCCAAATCAAGTTCCTCCAGCGCGCGGGCATTCATCTCCGCGGTGTAGAAGCGATAGGTATCGCGGCCCGCCTTCTTCGCCCAGTACATGGCGGTGTCGGCATATTTGATCAGGGTATCGGGATCCGACGAATCAGTCGGATAGACGGTGATGCCGATGCTCGCCGTCACGGTCACCTCGCAATCTTCCAGCGCGAAGGGCTGGCGCATGGCTTCTCTTATTTTGGTCGCCACCGCTCCAGCGTCCTTCGGACCATCGGGGGTGACCAGAATGAGCCCGAACTCATTTCCCCCAAGGCGTCCGACCGTATCCCTCACACGCACACATCCGACCAGCCGACTACTAAACTGGCGCAATAGTCCATCTCCGATCCCATGTCCGAGCGTGTCGTTCACGTTCTTGAATCGATCAAGGTCGACGAACAGCACCGAGACGATCCAGTGATGGGTTTCGGCTTGGGCGAGCGCCCGCTTTAGCGATTCATAAAAAACCGTCCCGTTGGGCAGCCCGGTCAGGACATCGTAGTACGCCAGATAATCGAGCTTTTCTCCCTTCGCGATATATTCGAGTCCAAACGCGATATCTCCCACCAGCACATTGAGAAGGTTCATCTCTTCCCGACCGAAGAAATCAACCTCGCCCGCGAACAGCGCCAGAACCGCCGCCACCCGCTGTTCCACCAGCAGCGGAAACGCTGCCAGGGAATGGTGGCCTCTCTCCAGCAAGTCGGCTCTGAACGGCGCCACGGTCGGATCCGTGCTGACATCGTTGCAGATCACAGGCTTCATCTCACGCGCCGCCCGGCAGGCCGGTTGATCGCTGTCCGGTGTGCCGGCGCGACCCGTGAGCCTGAGCTGGTCAACATAATCTTTCTTGCCGCCCGACCAGGCGACGATGGTGCCGTCCAGCGTGTCCGGATCGATCGTACCGATCCAGGCCATCTTGAACACCTCTTTGGTGACCGCGACGCGGCACGCCTCCTGGAGCAGCTCGGTGCGGTCGCGAATGCGCGCGATCGCGAAGTTGATGTCGCTCAAAACCTGGTGAAATCGAGTCAGCCGCTTAATTTTTTCCTGCACGCTCTTGCGCTCGGTATTATCGCTGCCGATCAGCAAATAGCCGATGATTCCGTCTTGATCATCGCGCAGCGCCGTGATCGAAACGATCGCCGGAAAGCGGCTGCCGTCCTTGCGGATGTAGGTCAGTTCGTATATGTCCTCGATCCCGCGCGAGGCCTTGAAAGCCAATGCCTCGAAGCCCGGCGTAATCGTGGTGGCGAGCTCGCGGCTCAATGCCTTGGCGCGCGCCATCACTTCCTGCGGATCATGAATGTCGCTTGGGTTTATCTTATTCACGACTTCAGCCGCGGTGTAGCCCAACATGCGCTCGGCGCCGATATTGAATAATTGAATGACACCTTTCTCGTCGGTGGCAATAATCGAGAAATTGGCGCTGTTCAGAATCGCGTCCTGTAAGGCCCCGGTTTTAAGCAGTGCCTCATTGCGTCGGACCTCGGCGATGGCGGCTATCGTGCCGGTACTTTCGTTAAGAATGGTCTCTTTGGATTTTTTCTTAGTCATGGCTCACCTCCTTGCAAGTCATTAAATGGTCTTGGAGGCGGATCACGTGACCGAGGCCGCGAGAAGGGCGCAGGAAAACCGGTTGAAATTCCGGACCCTACTCTTCCCGTAAGTTGATACCGGACCTGGCGTTATCGCCAGCCACCCCCTTCCAAAAGGGGGACGTTCGCAGCGAGTCCGGTCGGTAAGAGAAGGCTACGGCCTTACAAATTCAAGAGCGCGTTGATGCTCTCCTGATGCTGCTAATGCCTAATCTTTTTATAGCCTTAAAGCCCTAATCCTGCTACTAAAGAAACGTGTATTTTTGTTGGGGTGTTCCAGGACGAGCCTAATCCATGATTCATTGCCAGGGTGCTGCGTCTCACAAGCGGTGCTTCGAGTGCCTACGCGTTGATTTGCCTCACATCCCTTTTCCTCCGCGACGCTTTGTGTGCTAGCCCACATAAGCGCGACGCTTATGTGTGCTGGCCCACATAAGGCGTTCGTGTGCGACTTTTTTATAGGTGTCTTTACCGCAGGCTCAAGGGCGGTAGATATCCGGTTTCTGCGCCTCGAAAACCTTGAGGTTCTGAGGCTGATAGGACCGGCCCGATGTCGTGCGAGCCATCGTGGACTGGTGGGGCCCTTCTTCACCCAATGGATTAGTCGCTCCCAGTCTCCGGGTTCCTTTCCCCAGTACGCGGTAGAACAGGGTCATGGAATCCCCCATCTGCGCGTTAGGATCCCCCGCCTTAGGGAGCTTGGTTGCGTCCAGATCCAAACCGCACTTTGCCGCCCGATCGCACATCCATAGTAACGCCCCGTCTGAAAGACCTGTGATCGGGTAACCTCCTCCCACGTCGCAGTGCACTCCAGGGAACCACGCCTGCTCTAGAATCTGTGTCTGAACCGAGCCGGGTTGTCTCTTCCAAACCGCGGGCAGAAAAGGTTTGCGCCGCTCGTCGATGGCGAGGGCTTGGTAGGCGTAGTCCACGTGGCTGCTTAACTCCACGTCATGAAATTCATATCGCTTTTTTGTCCAAAAGCGTAACGGCGTGACCGGAATTCCCAGTGCGCCAACCGTATCCCAAACACCAATAAAGCGGATATTAAAGTCAGGCCAGGAATATTGTTTGCGGAAATTTACCGCCCGCTCTGAGCTCGGATGCGTAGCGTCGGTGCGATCTCGATAGAGATCATAGGCTTCCTTATATTTACTCATGAATTCGGGTTTAAGAATACCGCAGTTTCGAATGAACCCGGCAACCCTGCGAGCGGTGTATGCGCCACGGCTAAAACCGAACAGAAAAAGTTCGTCGCCGGGCGCATAGTTACTAATAAGAAAGAGGTAGATATCCTCAATATTTCGCGATATGCCTCTTCCGAATGCTCCACCGGTAAGGTGGTCCCAAAGCCCCCCGCGCGCGCCCACGCCCTTATGGTAGTACACAACCTGCGCCATCCCTTTGGAATCTTCCGGACGAACCGCCGTAGTAATTTTCACTACGTTGGTGGAATCGGGCATCCCCTGGTCCGTTTGCTCCGGTTTATTCCATGTTCCATCCGCGCACATTACTGTCCGCTTCGCCATATGTCCTCCTGGTTTTTAATTTTCACGCGGCTTCGTTACAAATTTCCCTTCCCCCAGCGGCACACTCATATTACAACGTGCAGGCCCACACTTTAAGGCGCTGCAAAAATCTCCACATCCCCTCGGTAGATTTCATAGGCCTTGCTGTATTCCATGACGCGCGCCACTTCTGAAATAAAGTTCTCATCGTAACCGGCGCGCCGCAGCAAATGAAAACCCATTTCCATGCCCGAGGCGATGCCCCCGGCGGTAATAATTCTTCCAGCATCTACCACCCGCGCGCGGCTGATGCGGCAGGCCGGGGCAATTTCCGCCAGCCGGTCAATCGGAACCTTGCCCGCGCTTGAGGCTTCAAGACGGTCAGGCTCCTTGCGGTTGGTGGCGGGTAAGCCGTCCAATAATCCCATCTTTCCATAAATCCACGAACCGGTGCAGACACTGGTAACGAGGCAGGTTTCCGGCAGCGCGCGGATAAACGCGTGCAGGCGGCGATTGTGCATTTCCTGGCGGGTGCCGAACCCCCCTGGAATCAGGAACGCATCCATATCCGGCTGATCGTTGAACGCGTAATTCGGCAATACCGTGAAACCGGCCTGGGTTTGCACCGGACGCATGGCGTCAGCGATCAAAAACGCGTCCAATTCGGGATCGAACCTCCTGGCCACGGAAAATACGCCGTGGGGCGCGGCGAAATCCACGATCTCGGCATCCTTGAAAACATAAATGCCGAGGCGGAAACCGGGCTTATGTAATTTTGTCATGCTTATGCTCCTTGGTTGAGATGGCCGGCAATCAGCGCCGCCGCCTGTTTGTTCAATCCTCTCTCGTTCGAGGAACGAAAGTTACCGCAGCATCAGTCGACCCGACCCCGCGTCCAGCCCTTCGCGCTAGAAGGTCTTGTAAGGCAGGAACTTGCCGCTCAGAATGACTTTGACACGATCACCCTTGGGATCGGGCTGCCGTTGGATATCCATGTCAAAGTCGATGGCGCTCATGATGCCGTCGCCGAATTCCTCGTGGATCAATTCCTTGATGGTGGTGCCATACACCTGCACGATCTCGTGCCAGCGGTAGATCAGCGGGTCGCTGGGCACAGTCTCGCCCAGCGACCCCTTATAAGGCACTACCTGCAACAGGGTCACGGCTTCCTTATCGAGCCCCAGCAGCTTGCCGACGGTTTCCGCCTGTTCTTTGTTCAGCGTCATCTGACCCAACAGCGCTGCGGTCGTCCACTCCTTGCTCTGCCCCACTTGCTTGGCGATTTCCGCCCAGGTCAGGGCTTTTTGGATCTTGGCGGCGACGATGACTTCAGTCACATCATTGCGGTTCATATTTGTTTCTCCTTAAGGGAAGGACGATCATGCTGAATCAACAAAGGCGGGACATAAAATCATATTGACCCACCCGGTTGCGTCAATTTAGTCCGAAATGCGCCCGATGAGCGCATCGGAAGTTAGCGCTTCCTTGGCTGTAATCAAGTGCCGCGCCGCATCGACCTGGCCCCAGGTGTTCCACAGCAGCACGCCGCGCACGCGACCGTTTTTTAAGTAATACACGACTCCCTTCTGGAACCGTTCCTTCCAGTCTTCGACCAACTCGAGAGTGGGGTCGAGCTCGCCTGCGGCCTCGTAGCCGAGCTCGAACAAGTCCGAGTAGAAGAACGACAGATGAGCGTATTTTTCGGAGCGTCCGGCCATGTTTCTGCCGGCAGCCGCGCCCATGGTATTGGCGTTGTCCTCATGCTCTACGCGCAGCCGGCTTGCGAGCGCGGGATTGTTGAAGTTCGCGACATCGCCGGCAGCGTAGATGTCGGGGTTGGTGGTGCGCAGCATTTCATCCACGACGATGCCATTGTTGACGGCGAGGCCGGCCGCCTGCGCGAGTTCGACATTGGGCTGGATACCGACGCCGGCAATAATGCCATCGGCCGATATCGTCTTTCCGCTCTTAAGCCGCACGACTGATTTTTGACCTTTGCGTTCCATCGCCTCGGCCGTGTCGCCGGGGAGTACCGTGACGCCTTTTTCCTGATAATAGCTATTCAGAAATTCTGACAGCGCCTTGGGGAAGATGCGCGCGCCGATGCCATGGTCCGGGAAGATCAAGCTGACTTTGTGGCCGTTCATCGCGAGCGCGGCGGCAATCTCGGAGCCAATGAAGCCGCCGCCGATAACAGCGAACTCCGATGGGCGCTGCGATTGCTCGCGTAACCGCTGGTAATCGTCCAGGGTGCGAAAATAAATAACACCCGGGTCGGAAAACGGCAGGCGTCGCGGCGTTCCGCCGGTCGCAAGCAGTAGCTTTTCGTAGCGGTACTGATCGCCTGCGTCATCAACAACGGTTTTGCGCGCCGGGTCGACGGCGGCCACTCTGCAGTGGAGATGGAGCGTCACGCCGGCGTCCTCGGTATGCCGCCACACCGAGTCTAGCGGCTTGCCCTTCCACAGAGCTTTGGATAAAGGCGGGCGGTTGTACGGGGCGTGCGGCTCCAACCCAATCACCGCAATCTCGCCGGAGGGGTCAAGCTCGCGGATACCGCGTGCGGCGGCATCGGCGGTCATGCCGCCGCCAACAATAACGTACTTATAGCTCTTCATCGCCATCGAAGTCGCTCCTTTGCTGTCGTCCAGCGCTTAAAATCGTAATGTGGCCGCAATGAATCCCCGCTATTCAGGCTTGTCCCTGTCGAATTCCGACGTTGAACCTGCGTCCAGGAACGGTCGCCTTCGGCCTATCAAGGATAACCCCGATTACGCTTCCTGCGAATCCGCGTAAAGGAGGCGCTGTTCGACCGAGTTTACAGAGTTTGCGCACGGCTGCGCTACCCCCGCCTGCATTAATTTGGACGCGTGCTACGTTTAAGAATTCCCTATCCTGCCTGCTCGCGTGCCCTTTCCATATACCTGCGGCCGGAGGCCGCACCGACTTTCCCTCTCCCTCCGGGCATAGGTATCTACACAATTCATCAACCCAATGATTCTGTAGGAACCGCCCAATCGCACCGCAACACCCAACCGTCATTCCCGCGCAAGCGGGAATCCAGTATTGACGCGGGGTATCTGGATTCCCGCTTGCGCGGGAATGACGATCTATTCGAGAAGTGTAGATACCTATGCCTACCGGGAAAGGCTGGCCCGAAGGGCCGGGTGAGGGAGAGACCGCCCGGTTCATGGGCACAATTCGTAGCAGAAACGCGGCCGGGCGGTCTCTCTCCGTTAACGGAGCAACCTTCAAAATTTGATGCTAGCTTCGGTATGTTTGCATGACAACCTCGCGTCTTTGTTTCTGAATAAAAAGGGATTTTTGTTTTTATCTAACTTGGTACGCGGCTTGCTTTGTAGATCGCTGATGATCGCGTAGGACTTTCGGCGTCGATCATGGTCTACAAATACCCAGATGCAACTAAAAATTAATAGGAGAATCTAACATGATTAAGTCTTTTGGCATCGCTTCAGTCACTGCACTATCTCTCATGCTCATCCCGCTGGCGCATGGAGCCGATGCAGCATCACCGCCGAGCGCCACAACCCAAACAACAAAGCCTGCGGGCAAGAACCAAGGTTTCCCCGAGATGAAGCGCGCGCATCGCGCGCTTGAAAACGCCAAGCATGATCTTGAGAAAGCTGCGCATGATTTTGGCGGCCACCGCGCCAAGGCGCTTGAGCTGACTACGCAGGCGATCAAGGAAATCGATGAGGGTATAGAGGTTGCCAAGAACGAGGCGAAAGAGTACAAGAAAGGAAAGAAGTAAGCCGGCTACATTAATCTACGCTAGCTAATAGGTTGTTGAAAAAGTCCATCCGTGGTCTTTTTGACTCGGACCATCCCTGGTCCTCACCCTACGGGCGCTACTATGTAGCGCCCAATTTCTCTCCCGGAGAAATTGTCAACACGCAAAGCAAAAAGCGGCCGCTCCTACGCATCCCTGCGCTCGCGGCATTCGTGCATCCTGCACAGCATGGTTTTTGCTTTGCTTCATTTTCAAACACGTAACGTGTTTGAAAATGGCGGTACGTCCCTGTACCGCGACGGGCAGGAAGCTCAAGTGCCGCGGTAGCGCAGGGACGCGCGAGAGCGGCCACCGCAGGGTGATGAAAAATGAGTTTTTCATCACCCTGCTAAGCAGTTCTTACGGTAAGCAATCTGCCGCGTAGGTAGCGGAGAAGCCCTGGACTGCTCACGGAGTAATCCTGTGGTTGGGCGACTGAACGGTGTTAATGCACAGTTCAGTCGCTTCTGTTTTAAATTCATCTAAGAGAAACTCTGATTAAGTCGTAGTTGTCATTCCGAGCGCGGAATCTGACAACTATTTTTATTTATTCCAATACCTAAAAATGTTGCCCCGGTGCTGCAGGCCGGATCGGCGACAAAATAAGGTGATGCAGAACCAGGCTTAACCTACGCGCGGCTTGCGCCGGATTGACGAGCCTGAAGTCCCCGTTGAGAATGCCGAGCTTAACCACTCCAGAAGCTCGAAGGCTCTGGCCGGTTAAGATAGGGCGCCATTATGCGCACCGCTCACAGGCAGGCCTCCAGGCCGAGTGTAGATGAGAGACGCTTTTGAGTCACAGCTTTATGGAAGTCGATGACAGGAAGTTGAAGCCGGGGCGGCCGCCGGTCCTGCTTTTGGGTGGACTCAGCCAAGTGTGGCCGCTGGGATTCGCGCAGATTCCGGTCATCGTGGCCACCTCGGACCTAAAGAACCCGGCTCTCGCCTCCCGCTACATCTGTGGCCACTGCCTGCTTCCATCGAAGGAGGCCTCGAAGAGCGCCATTATCGCCAGGCTGCTGGAAGCGGGGCAGGAGCTTTCCCGCATCACCGGATCCAGGCTCCCCATTTTTTGCGGGAACGACGACGACCTGGCACTCACCTACGAGTTCCACGACAGCCTGGCCGAGAGCTACCTCTTGTTCGGCAACGACCCGGCGCTCGGCCTCTCGCTCCTGGAAAAGAACCGCTTCCATGCTCTCGCCGAGGAGCGCGGGCTACCCGTCCCGCAGGCTTACGCTTGCGACGGCGACGGCGAGAACGCCGTGGGCAGGGCCGAAAACCCGGTGATCGTGAAACCCCGGAGCAAGCAGATGTGGCAGCAATCACCGGTGTTTCGAACGCTCTTCCAAGGAAAGGGTAAAGCCAAGGTGTTCCGTAGCGGCCGTGAGCTTCTCGCGCAGCCGGGACTGATAAGCATCAAGGACCAAATCGTCATTCAGGATTACATCCCGGGGAGCGACGACCGGATCTACTCCTTTCATGGGCTGGCCGATGATGCCAGCGAATTGATTGCGTGGTTCCTGGGCCGCAAGCTCCGGACCTTCCCGAAGCTCACGGGCGAGAGCTCTTTTATCGAACTAATAAAAGACCGGGAACTCTTCTTTACCGGGTGCGAGATCGCGAAGAGGCTTGGCCTCCGGGGCGTCTTTAAGATGGATTTCAAACGGGACGTCCGGGACGGACGGCTCTATTTGCTGGAGATCAACGCCCGCTTCAACCTTTGGCACTACCTGGGGGCAGCCAACGGCGTAAACCTCCCGCGGGCGGCCTACGAATACATGGTGTACGGCGTCCGGCGGCGCCCGAGCGCCTACGCCACGAAGTACAAGTGGCAGCATCTTTTACTTGACTGCCACGCGTACCGGGAACTCCACGCCCTCGGCGAGATCAGCCTGTGGAGATGGGTGAGTTCGCTGTTCCTGGCCCGGCGGGTGCAAAACGTTTTCCTCTGGAAGGATCCGGTGCCGTTCATACGCTGGGCGGTGATTTACTTTTTTGAAAGGATGCAGAAATGGCGCGCTACGGCGTTGTAGGGGATGTTCATGGTAATAAGGAGGCGCTCCTGGCGGTGCTCGGCTTGCTCGACCGGTGCTGCGTGCGGAAACTCCTTTGCGTCGGGGACATCGTAGGCTTCAACGCCGATTCCGACGCGTGCATCGCGATCCTGCGGGAACGCGGGGTCGAATCGGTTGCCGGCAACCACGATCTCATCAGCATCGGGCAGCTTGGCACCGACAGCTGCTCCGATAAGGCGGCGTATGCGCTGAAGCGCACGCGCGTGGAGCTGACGCCGGCGGGAGCGGAATTCCTCGGCGCGCTTCCGCGCACGAAAGTCCTGGACGGACGGTTCGTGCTCATGCACGCGGGCGTCCACGACGTCGAGCAGTACCTGCGTACCCGGGCGCAGGTGAGCGAGAACGCCGCGTTCCTGGCAGCCGCTTGCCCGGGGGCCCGCGTCTGCTTCTTCGGCCACACGCACGAACAGCGGGTGTTCGCAGTGGGCCGCGGGTCCGTCGCGGAGATCGCCGCCGAAGGGCTGGTCCGGCTACGACCGGGGCCGGTCTACTTCATCAACCCCGGCTCGGTCGACGCGGCGCGCAAGGCAGACGCAAAACTGGCTGAATGCGCGGTTTTCGACTCCACAGCCGCGACGGTGCAATTCTACCGCGTTCCCTACGATCACGAAGCGGCGGAGGCGAAAGCGAGGGCAAGGGGATATCGCATCGACCCCGTCGCCACCTGGCTGTACTCCGTTCGCAGACAGCTCCGGAACCGGATGCGCCGGTACCTGTCCGCCATCAACCGAATCCAGTCCTCGTGAGGAAATTCCCTGGTAACAGGGAAAAATACAGGGAAAATGCCTACAAGCTCACCCTCAATATCGCCTGATTTTCCTAAAATCTTCAATGAAACAACGAGTTAGAGCATTAGTTTGCCGCCAGCGCAAACCTCGGAACAGGGAATTAACAGGGAAATAATTCCCTCGTTGGTTACACCTACCTGTACAACAACCTTTCCTGTCTCGCACCCCCACACTGTCCCCGCCCGCTATAAGAGCGAGGGCACCATGGGCAACCCTATTACATTATTATGAAGCAGCCCAAGAATCCTTTCCATCCCGGCGAGATCCTCCTGGAGGAGTTCCTCCAGCCCGCCGGCGTCACCCAGACGGCATTCGCCAAGAAGCTTGGTTGGACCCGCGCGCGTTTGAACGAGATTATCAAGGGCAAGCGCGGTATAACAGCCGAAGCCGCCTTGGACCTGGCCGCTTGGAACGTCCGCGAAGCTTTGGATGAACTTGCAGGCCACGTATGACCTCGATCAAGCAATGAAACGTCCGCAAGGCTGCATAAGCCCAACAGGCGAATCAGCGTATGGCTAAAGCGAAGAAGAACGCCGGCCAGCGTACATTTTCTCCCGGTTGACATATATGTATATTGTACATATCATAAATCATGCGCTTTCAATTTGATCCCAAGAAGGCGGCGACTAACCTTAAAAAGCACGGAGTATCGTTTGCCGATGTCGAAGGCGTGTTTCTCGACCCCCTTGCAATACATCGGGAAGACCCCGATGCCGAAGATGAAGAAAGATTCATCGCTGTTGGAATAGGAAGCGCGGGGGGAATCCTGGTAGTTGTTTATACGCTTCGTGGTGACGAAATCCGGCTGATTTCGGCTCGCCGCGCGACACGTAAAGAGGTAAAAGATTATGAGAGCTGAGTACGATTTTTCCAAGGGCAAACGTCGCGCGCTTATCCCCGCAAAGGGAAAGACGCGTATTACTATTTATATTGATGATACGGTGCTCGAGCAGTTCCGCGCCCGCGCTGAGAAGGCAGGGACCGGCTATCAAACCATGATGAATGATGCACTCAAAGCTTACTTGGCCGGCAGCACAGAAGAACCGGTCACCGAGTCCATCTTGCGGCGGGTAATTCGGGAAGAGCTGCCTGAGTCTTCGCGGCCAACAACTCGCTCTGGCCGACGCCGCTAAAGCGGCGCGGGCACAACAGAATCCGCAATAACTCATCGTACTTGTTTATCGCCGGTCGCCAGGCATACGCGCTTCAGGGTGCATTGATGTCAATGCGCCGCTTTTTAATCGAAGCAGGAGTTAAACCATGATGAAGTACAAAGATTATCTAGCCGATGTTCAGTTCGATGATGAAACCGGCATCTTTCACGGGGAAGCGATTAATACCCGCGATGTGATTACGTTCCAAGGTACATCCGTCAAGGAACTGCGTAAGGCATTTAAAGATTCGATTGAGGACTACCTTGCCTTCTGCAAAGAGCGCGGCGAAGAACCGGATAAACCCTATCTCCGGCCGGTTCGTCGTGCGCATACCCCCGGAAGTGCATCGCCGTGTTTTTGCGGCCGCTAAGAAAACCGGGCAAAGCTTGAACGCCTGGATCTCTAAAACTTTGGAGCGCGAGGCGCAAAAGTAAAGCCGCTTTTATCTAAGGAAGCTCTGATCAAGTTGATTGCTGTCATTCCGAACCACCTGACCACTCACTCTTATGAAAAATCTTTTTAGGAGTGAGTGGTCAGGTGCGGATATACCAGTGCAATCCTTGCTCCGTTACAACGTCCACCTTGCGGCCGAGCAAGTCCCAGCATGCGCTTACCCTTGCCAAAATTCGCTTCCGACAGGTCGAGTTTCCTGACCCAGGAGTGCCACCAGCTTTCGGCGAGCCTCGATAGTTTTAATAACTTGAGTGCGCTTGATGTTGTTATAACATCTGTTATAATTACAGAATCGGAGGGATAACTTTTTTATAACAGGGAGATTATTCTTAGCTTAATTTTTTATAGAGAGGTTTACATGTACGCACTCAAAACTCGAAAGATCGGCAACTCTCTGGGAGTAATTTTTCCCAAAGAAGTTCTAGAGAAACTGCGGATTAAGGAGGGAGACGAGCTTTTCGCTACTGATCTTCCTGACGGGTTACGTCTTACCCCTTACCAACCAGATTTTGAAGCTGCGATGAAGGCA
>DATGVQ010000168.1:0-15030 GCA_035300145.1 Acidiferrobacterales bacterium
TTATTCACCTCCCCTTCTAGCCACCATATACAGAAGATGAGCTGTTCTAATTCAGAAAGAGCGTCGAACCCCTTTGCTTGGTACTTTTCCCACACTGGGTCGTAATTTTCGGGATAGCTTGTCATTAGCTTATGGAAGGAACATAACGATCTGCTTCAGCCGCCGGCCTAGTCGACCGGCTCCAGGTAGTCCTGTACGTCTACTGGCCGGCTCACTTCGTGAGCCGGGTCGAGACCCAACGTTCACGGTCGGGGGCGAGCCGCGCTTGCGTGCGTCCCTTCGAGCACCCGGTTAGACCGTGGATTATTACTTTTCATCGGTAATATCCTTAGGATCATCAGTGGGATGTGACCATTCCGCATCAAACAGCTCTTTGATTCGCTGCAACGCCGTCTCGGTGTTGTGGCCTTCACGGCTATACGCCTGCGCGACATGTCGGGCTATATCTACTAGTAATAATCCCCACGCGCCCGGGTCTTTCCAAGCCGTTTGCAGTGTAAGCTGGTGCGGGCTGTGTGGAGCGGTCCAGACTCTCAGTATTTCCACAGCTTCGGGGTTGGCCTCCGCCATCGGTGGCGGATCTAAGCAGTTCTGCGGTTTCCGTTTACCAAACATCGAATAACCTCCCTACGAACTCAGGTCTAAACGTTGCGCTTGAGCGGCGCGCCGTCTTTGCGAGTCCGCCTCAAAGCTCGGGTTAGGAGTCATTTTGAAGATTGTCCCACGTTAATAATCTCCTCAATATGAGTTTCCCAGTTGTTCCAGTATTTCGGCGGGACCGGAAAAATGTGATCCTCGATGATTAAATAAAATATCGACGAATCGAATATGTAAGAATAAAAAGGACCGCCTTTGTGCGTTAACGTCTTGGCGTCACTATTTATCGCCACAGTTTCTCCCCAGCTATCGGAAAGGATATGTCGTGATTGGTGAGGCTCCAATGTGAAGCGGGTTTCTTTAGAACGGAATAACTTATTCGTATGGAAAATACCAACCGTGCTATTCGTCGCATTAATGACGTTAATCTTGTACGTGACTCCTTGTCCAGGGTGGTTTATTGGAGAAAAACTAGAACTCGGTCTTTCGGGCCTATTTTCAAATATACATTCCGCCCCCGCAGCATGAGGAATCGCGCTTGCGGCGCAGCCGTACATGGCAATCCAGGTATGCTCTTTGGTCCTCGCCTTTACGACTAAGCCGTTCTCAATCCCAAATTCGATGTATTCATGCCCGACGGGAATCATAAGCGGTAACGGTATAAACGCCACCAGCAGCCCGACACCATTCCAACGCAGCCCAAAGTTATATTGCCACAGCTCCGCTGCCTGAGAAGTATGCTCGAGACTGTCAGGCGATCCCCAATACCGATGAAGATCCTCGGCATTGACCCAAGGAGTGGAACCTTCGGTTAGAATGCCTTTCTCATGTATATGGGGATTTTTTACGGTTTCTTCGTCGTTACCAAGCAGACCTACACCTAAACCCATGCACCCCGACACGAAGACGGTAGTGAGGATTAGAAAGGTCTTAATCGGGTTGGATAGATACATTGAATTTCGCGATACCTGAACTAGACGACAAAATCATATTTAAAACATTAGCAGGCAGGTGTATAACGGGCAACTGCTTGATTCATCCTGCGCGAAGAGCTGTGCCCCGATGCGCCCAGGCTTTCCCACCCGGCTCCAACCTAAACTCCTTCCGGCTCGCCCGTTTGCCACGACCTCCCCATGATCCCCGGACCCCACACTGCCCGCTGCCCACTCGCCCGGCGGGTGCGCTTTCGGCAACCGCTCCCGGCGTTGCTCTACCTTCCTACATCCCTGTGGATCGACTTCGCGCCACTCGCGTGCCCTATAATCTATAATTAAGTATTATATTGAACCTGGCCTCATTGATAAGTCACCGAATGAAGTAGGGCGGCACAGCCACGAATTGGTGCAAAACTTTTCCCTTAGGCGGGAGATAACATTACAGATGACGGAAACGATGAAGTGTACTCGTACGAATCTACTGGCCTGTCTGCTGCTTGCTGCGGGTCCTCTCCTGTCTGCATCAGCAGAAGCAGTGCCGGGATGTCCTATTGGCCAAGAAGACTGTTGGGAAAACGGCAGGGAATATGCCGGAAAGATAAACAACAAGTACGCTGTCCATATGCTTCTTCGCACGAAGGCGGATGAGATCAAGGGATTCATGTTTTATGAAAGTGCAGCCATATATTTACGGGTGGAAGGCGCGAGGAGCGGAAGCGGGGAAATCGTCACGAGGGAGACCGACGATAGCGGCACTATAACCGGCATTTTTCAGGGACATCTAACGAACGAAAGTTATTCAGGCACATGGTCTACGGCCAAAGGCGATCGCCACATGCCCTTCGTGCTCACGGCCGTTCCCGACTCTGCATCGACAGTCGATGGCAGCTACGTGTGTAAGATCGCTTATCCGAAATTCAGCCAGAACATGACACTGAAGGCGGGGAACGGAAAGATCACTGACTTCGACGTCTTCAGTGCAGCCGGGCCGAATGCCCACACCTGCGACTTACAACTCAAGGACCTGGCGCAGGAACGAGCCGCTCGCTATATCACGCTCCAGCCGGCGGGCGACTTCTTCGTTCAAAGCAAGAAACTTTATGGCGACCCGGTAGAGTACATTAGGATCAAAGATGTGAACGATAAGGTCGTTGTGCAGTTTTTTGGCGGCTGGCGTCTCGCGTGTGGTTTGAATGGATACCTCGCCGACGTGTTGATCGACAAGAAGAGTATGAACTGCAAGCTCTTACGGTAAAAAAGCGTTGCCCCGGTGTGGCGGACTGGCGCTAAGAGCAAGATAGAGAATGGGTGGAGTTCCTCTCGCCACTACTTCCCCCGATTGAGTAGTATTGGAACGCTACGAATCACTAGTCAGGGGGTCAGGCGAACCCTCGCTCTTCACGGCGGTAACAGGGGTTCGAATCCCCTTGGGGCTGTCTTTACTGTTTTTTCAAATTCAACAGGTGGCCTGGCGTATCTTACTCGATGTCCCTGCAATATCCGTCACACTTAAATAGGCCCGCGAATATGCGCATACCATCAGATATCAACTCTTTAGTTTTCTTTGCATCTAGCTCATTTGCATAAGGGCCTATCAAGATGCCTGGGCTGCCAGAGCAATTATTTGCGATCTTTGGCGTCAGATTGGTTGGCATCACATCTGAACGACTCCAGAGAACACAAAACATTTCTTTGCCTTTTAATACAGGATTTGCTCGTAGCTCATTTAGTAGTTCATCATGCGCCGCACCCCCGCCGTACTTTGACCCTAAAGAAAATTCTATCCAGTAACCCTGTACATTCGCTATTTTCAAGGGATTTTTAATCAGTTTTTTATAGTTATCGAGGGTGTAACCTACCAAGCTTCGGGCGTCTATTACGTCGGTATTAAGCTGGAGCGAACTCATTTCTTCTAATCGGCGCGCCTCTCCACTTGTCAGATCCCATCCGTAAAACATCCATACAGCCGCACTCCCGCCACTATACAATGCAAATAAGCACGCCCGATGACCTCCATCTTCAAACCGAATCGCAGCAAGTTTAGGGGTTGTATCTGGGAGTTCGTTAATCCGAAGCATACCCTGTACACGCTCGCCATACATGAGACAATAATTTTTGGCCTGAAGGCATTTCTGGAGGGCGTTAGCGGATTTTGGCGTAACGCCATAGACTTCGGGTACGAGATTACTACAAGACGTTGCAGCGGCAGCATTACCCGTGCAGATAATCAGGAATAGCCATGCAACCTGGATGTATTTGTATTCAATTCCTCTCTGGCTCACACGATCCCCCCAGGTAATCGCACCAAAACAATATAACTTAAAGCGTAGCAAATAGATTGTTTTATACCAGTTAGACCTCAGTTATCCTTCGTCGCAGTTCTTCTACAAAAGCCTCAAGCTCTGATCTTTTTGAAAAATGTCTTGTTGGGATAATGTGCCAAAGATGCCCGCTTACCCGAATAAGCACATAGCCAAATATCTTCTTTATCTTGTCAATGGAACTCCACGTGTGTTCGGTCTTGTTGTATGCTGTGGATTCAATAAACCCACCTTCCGTAACTTCGAAGGTGTGCTCCCCGAGCGTTCCTTTTTTCAATTTTGGATTGACCATTACGTACATCGCTAAAAGAACAAGCAGTGCCGTGATAAGTACGATAAACCCGGACACCGTAATAATAATGCCTACCATCATTGGATCTTTCGCACTCGGCTCTGATCCGATCGAGTAACCCACCCAAACGGATAGAGCAACATATAGAAAGACCCAGGGCGTATGAAGGGTCGCTAACCATGTTCCTAAAACAAGGTCTTTTCGATTTATCAATACTCGTATTTTCACGATCATCCCCTTCGTGGTCTAACTTAAACATTAGCAGGCGGTTATAGCTAGGCAAGTTTAGGATAATTGCGCGCCTGCACATCCGGCAACTGCTCCCTGCGTTGCCCTCGGCCGCGGTTCCCAACTGAAGGTTTAGCTCGCGTACTGGGCGATACCGTTGCCGAACGACCAGTTTTCTTTCGGCACTTCGACGAGATTGATGATTACGTCCTCCGCGCGCACTTTGAGCCGCGCGTGCAAATCATCAGCGATACGTTGGTAGAAGGCCTTCTTCAACTCGACCGTCCGTCCCTGGTTGAGGGTAATCTGTATGAAGATGATGTCCTTGCTATACCGGATGCCAAGATAGCTGTCGGCAACGTTGATTTCTTCGGGCGCATGCTCGGTGATGACTTGAAACTTGTCGTCCTTGGGGACGTTGATCACTTCGGTCATTGCTTTGTAGATGATCTCCCCGATGGTCTTGCGGTAGTCAGCGGATTTCCCTTTCGCCAGATCGACACGGACAAATGGCATTGCAGTTCTCCTTGGTAGTTAGAGCGATAGCCGCTCGGTGATAACGCGCGTATATACACGCAATAAAACCAAAAAATTTGCAGCGTCAGCCTTGACAACTTCGAGAAATTCGCGCGGGCGTTCGAACTGTCCCTAAACCAACTGTTCGACCTCAAGCTGCCTTGATCCAGGTTTGTATGCCGGCCATCGCTCCCTCATTCCGCGCGAAGAGCTTGTATGATGAATCGGTTCTAACACACTGCTTTTTTTCCGGCTGATGTCAGCTTAAACTGAATCCTAATTTCATATCTACTTAAAAGCGCGTCCATTAAAAACTAAGGTGCCATGCGGATTGTCGTCCTCGGGGGGTATGGTAATTTCGGCGCACGCATTTGTCGTGCTCTGGCGGGAGATGCAAGCGCTGAGGTAATCGCAGCCGGGCGCGATCCGGATCGCGGATACCGTGAGGCGCTGCTCGATAGAAGAATCGGCAAGACACGGATCGACTGCGCCGACCCCGGTATGGCCTTGGCGCTGCGGAATCTTGCGCCGCAGATCGTAATTCATTGCGCCGGGCCGTTTCAAGGACAGGACTATCGTGTAGCAATTGCGAGCCTCGATGCGGGCGCACATTATATTGACCTCGCCGATGGACGGGATTTCGTTGCGCGATTTTCCAAGGAGGTTGATTCAGTGGCGCGTGCAGCCGGATTGTTAGCGGTGTCCGGTGCGAGCTCGGTCCCGGCACTCTCTTCGGCCGTGGTTGACGCGCTGGCCGGTCGTTTCAACTCAGTTGAGGAAATACAGATCGCGATTGCACCGGCCCAGCGCGCACCGCGCGGCGCGACAACCATTAAAGGTGTTTTCAGTTACGCCGGTAAACCGTTCAAGTGGCTGACCGGTGATGCTTGGCGCGCTGCTTATGGCTGGCAGGAATTACGCCGTTTGCAGTTTGCCGGGTGCGGCACACGTTGGGCCGCGGCCTGCGATGTGCCCGATCTGGAGCTTTTTCCCGCGCGCTATCCGGGCGTCAAGACCGTTGAATTTCGCGCCGCGTTGGAACTGGGTATCCAGCACTTTGCATTATGGCTTGTTGCGCAGATGCGCCGCTGCGGGATACCGGTACCGTTGGAGCGATGGGCAGGGCCGCTCGATCGGTTTGCCTCCTGGCTCGATCGATTCGGTAGTGAGCGCGGCGGCATGCTGGTGAGCGTTACCGGCGCCAAAACAGACGGGGCAAAGGGTTGCATTCAATGGCATCTTACCGCCGACAGCAATCACGGTCCCGAGATTCCGTGCATGCCGGCGATCTTGCTCGCCCGGAAATTGTCTCGCGGCGAAATAACAGCGCGCGGTGCTTCGCCATGCATTGGCTTTCTCACTCTTGGCGATTTCGCGCCCGAATTCGCCCTTTGGAATATGCAAACATACATTAAGGAAATGTGATGATCAGCGCCTACACATTATGGAAGACCGCACATATCCTGAGTGCCGCGATCCTGTTCGGGACCGGGCTCGGCATCGCATTCTTCGCCTGGTTCGGTTATCGGCGCGCGCTGGCTAGCGGGGAGATCGCCGGACTCCGGTCGCTGCTCAGGCTCACCGTGATCGCCGATGCCTGGTTTACCGCACCGGCGGTGGTGTTCCAGGCAGTCAGCGGTTTGGTATTGATGGATCTTAATTCCTGGTCGCTGTTGAGCCCCTGGTCAATCGCCGTGTTCAGCCTGTTCTTGCTGATCGGGGCATTATGGCTTCCGGTTGTCGTAATCCAGATATTACTGAGTCGTGAGGCGGATCGAGTCGCGTCCATCGCTGATCTTACCGCGCGGTTCCACCGCCGCTTTGGGTGGTGGTTTGCGCTCGGCATACCTGCATTTACCGCGGTAATCGTTTTGTTCTTCCTGATGGTGGTCAAGGTACTTTCGGTTACGGGCGCATGACCATGGCGCACCGCAGACTAACTTTGATCATGCCCGCTCCGAGCACAGCCGTTTTCGAAGCGTTTCACAATCACCGTGTTCGTCTCGAATGGGATACACTGCTCAAGGTTGCCTATGTCGAAGGCGGGGGTACACATCCGTTTCCAGGCGCCGTCACGGTCAATCGCGGGCGCGGGTGGAAATCGATGCTCGCCATGCGCACCCGGTTCTTGACCTACGATCCTCCCCGGCTTGCGGCGGCTGAAATGGTGCAGCCGACCGGGCCCTTTGCGCAATGGGCTGCTTCCATGCGCCATAAAGACCGTGCCGATGGAAAATCGGAGCTGATTTACACCTTTTCCATTCGCTTACGACCGCGCTGGCTCGGGGCGCTGCTCGATCCGGTTGCGGCGTTTGCATTTGCCTGGGAGACGCGGCGACGCTTTCGGGCAATGACGCTCTACCTGAGCGAGAAAAACAACCATAGCCCGGATAAAGCATAAGAGGCTGTGTCAAAACCCGAATCCAAATTTTCCAGTGGGAGCGTCTTTGCGAGAGAATCCAAATATTGACGTTCTCATGGCGCAATTGCGAAATATTTCCACAGCATCTTGATATAGAGTGGGAAATTTTCCAGTCATGAAAGAAATTTTTAGAGTTTTGACACAGTCTCCATAGCGGACCAGGCAAATCTCCGCCAGTAAAACCAGCGAGCTATCCCTTCTTTCCTTTGCCGAAAGACTTTGACCTCGGCTTGGCCTTCTTGGGGGGCTGTGACCGGACAAATTGGACGGCTTGATCGATCCAGAATTTCAGTGCGGAATCCATTTTAACTCCGTCGGAACCGACGAAAATGAAGCCTTTTAGGGGACGGCCGGTGAGGTCCATTACCCGCGCGTGCGGTTTCTTTAGTAAATCCTGGTATCGATCGCGGGGCACTCGAACCATGAGATTATTTTTCTCCACCCCGCAGCACATGTGGCCGTTGAGCATGAACGTCAGCCCGCCGAA
This sequence comes from Acidiferrobacterales bacterium, assembly GCA_035300145.1. Classification (GTDB taxonomy): domain Bacteria; phylum Pseudomonadota; class Gammaproteobacteria; order Acidiferrobacterales; family DATGVQ01; genus DATGVQ01. The sequence goes on from DATGVQ010000168.1 coordinate 7,799, forward strand.
CATTTTCTTTTCTTCGAGATTTCGCTTTCGTTTAAGGATTTGGCGTATGCGGCTTGCGAGCTGTTCGTTATAGGCCATGCGATTTCCTCGATCGCGAAACCTGACGATCCGCGAGGGTAACGATGGTATACCCGAAAAAGGCGAGAAGAAATTTTCCCATCGCTTTCGGCTCGCGCCTGAAGTTAACCTCGCTCGTATTCCGCTCATTTCATGGTCGCTTCCTGGCGCAAAACAAGCCCTGCTTCCTTCATCCAGTCGACCAAGATCCGAGCAACCCTTTCCGGATTTTCTTCCGCCAGAAAATGATGTCCGGGCCCGAATTGCTTGATCGCCATGTGCGGGACTTTCTTCTTTAAGTCTTCGAGCCTTTTCAGGCTTGGAGGGTAATCATCGGACGGCACCACGCCGGGTGTCGCCTTAATCCACATAACGGGAAACCGGATATCGGAAAGGCCGTTTTGGATCTCCATAAAAAAGGCGTAGCTGTCCTCCGGGTTTCCTTCGACCGGAAGCAATTTAGGAAAGGCGGCCATCGCTTTTCTGGAGCGGATGGTTGGGGTGCTATTGACGTAATAATCGAGCGACTCTTTAGAGATTGGACAGTGCTGCGGGATAAGCTTTTTTGTCATGATGTTGAGTACCTGAACGAACACGAACCCAAGCGGCGAGCGCATCATCTTAAAAGGCCCCCGGAATTCGGGGGAAAAATCGTCCTGCCAGTTCATCGGCCACAGAAACGTCTCCATGAGGCCAAGCCCCCGCACGTTTTCCTGGTGATGGATGGCATAGTACGTCGCCAAGGGGCCGCCCCAATCGTCCCCGACCAGGATCAGATTCTTCAATTTAAGATTGCCGATAAAGCCAGCGATGATCTCTGCGTGCAGCTTGAGAGAATAGTTAATGTCCGCCGGCTTTTGCGACTTTCCGAAGCCCAACAAGTCAAACGCAATCGCTCTTTGGCCGGTCGCCTGCGCAACCCGCGGGAAAACGTTTCGCCAAAGATAAGAAGAGGTGGGATTTCCATGAAAGAAGAGAACGGGATCGCCCGATCCTTGTTCTACGTAGTGGATGTCGAAGCCCTTCACTTTCGTAAACCGGCTGTCAAAAGGAAACGTGGATGTCGGCGACGGTAAATTCGCGGCCATGACTCCCCCCTTACTTCATGCTATGCAAAGCGACCCGATTGCCTTCGGTGTCCCTGAAAGTCGCGATAAAGCCGTGGTCGCCGATGCTGGTCCTGCTTTGAAGAATTTTTCCGCCGGCCGCTTCGACCCGCTTCAAAGGGAGCGAGAGGTCGCCGCCGCCGTTCAGATAGACAAGCGTGCCTTTTTCATTCGGCGCGTTTTCCTTGCTTTCGACAAGGGCGCCGGATGCCACGCCGGGCGCAAACGGAAAGAAGGCCATCTTGTTTGGCCCTGCCTCCACCGGCTGTATTTCAACGGCCAGCACTTTAGAATAAAACTTCACAGCTCGATTTAAGTCCTTGACGGGTATTTCGAACCAAACCACCACATTATTCACGAGAGTCTCCTTTGCTTTGCTTGGTTGCGTTTAACTTACAAATCGAAACTAAGCTTCGGTAATCACTTGTTTTTTGCAAGTCATTTTAACGATAACTTAATCGCTTGTATTTTGCAAGTTATTTTGAGAAATTAGCTTTATGAAGGCAAAACGAAGATCAGGCTGTCCTATATCGTTCGCTTTAGACTTGTTCGGAGATAAATGGTCGTTATTAATCATGAGGGACCTGCTCTTCCTGGGGAAAAAGAACTACGGGGAATTTCTCAACTCCGAAGAAGGAATCTCTACGAACATTCTCGCATCTCGCCTTGAGCAATTAGAGTGCCACGATTTAATCCGCAAAACGGAAGACCCGGAAAACAAAAAGAAGTTTGTCTACTCCCCGACAAAAAAAGCGCTCGACCTTATCCCTATGCTTCTTGAGATGATCAAATGGAGCGCGAAGTACGATCCGAAAACCGCGGCGCCCGCTTCTTTCACAAAGCGGATCGAACAGGATCGTGAAAAGCTGATCGCCGAAATCAGAATCCAATTCCGGGAGGTAAAATAGATCCTCCGGAAGAATCCAGCGCGCAAACAAGTATGCCTCTCGGCGCAGTTTTCCATCACCCTGCTAGTCGCGGCGCTCAGGCATAATGTCCCTTTATGTCCACCATCGTTGGCAACTCTATTATCTTTTTAATTATCTTTTGCCATTCCGGCATGGCTTTTACCTTTTTTAGTGCCCGGATTGCGGTATTAACAAAAGGATCGTTATTAAACGGGACGGGCGGAATCAGCGAACGAAAAATCAGGTCCTGGTTAAAGTAATGAACGCATATATCTTCAGCGCTTGGTTCGTATCCGAAAACCACCATCCAGTACTCGCTATCTGATTTTCGAATGACGTTGCAAACACATACTGTCGGCCATTCCATATTTCTTCCGACATGTCTAAAGTAGGAAGGCCAATACCTCGGACGTATCGGATCGCATCCAAGTTCATTGAAGTAAAGGAGGGTGGCTTCCTGCAGAAATGCTTCGACGCTAAGCGGCTTCATCATCTCCTCGCTCATGTAGTAGTAGTGTTGGCGTCAGCATACAACGTTCATGCCGAGATCATCCAACCTTTAGTCCCTTGTTCTCGCGCTTAAAGATCTATATGAGGCGCGCTGAACCACGTAAAGAAACAGAGGTTCAAACGGCCGCTGCCTAGAGCTTATGCCATGAGCCGTCGTAGCCCGTTCAACCCGCCTGGTCGTGTTAAATATTTCACCGTAACCGGATTATTTGCATGGTTCTTTATCGCTTGTAGCCGCCGGCCTATTCGGCCTTCGCCCGATCAAACGTCTCGCCGGCGGCGCGAGCCGGGTGATCTCCTTCGGCAAACTCGTTCTTCCGGGCATCTGATTGCGTTGGGGAAAGCGACCGAACCGTTGAATGATGTCGTCTCGGCATAGTCGAGGAATCCCGCGAATGCATCGGAGAGTTGAGCCGGTGCGCGCGATGCGAGCTCCTTCATTTAGCAAGCGTAGTGGACGCCGGGACGGATTCGCGTACCATTTTCAATTCGGCTAATGGTTCAGGCGCTCACGGAGCTGCATAAACCGGGCGCTGCATGCGGAGAGAAGACAATGCAGATATGGGTCGACGCCGATGCGTGCCCTAATGTCATCAAAGAAATCCTGTTTCGTGCGGCGGAGCGGGCGCAAGTCTCGCTCACTCTCGTCGCCAATCAACCTCTGCGAACCCCGCCTTCGCTTTATATTAAGACTGTCCAGGTGCCGGCCGGCTTCGATGTCGCCGATAACAAAATCGCCCTGCAAGTACAACCGGGCGACCTGGTTATCACCGCTGACATCCCCCTTGCCGACAAGGTTATTGAAAAAGGCGGCCACGCGCTTAACCCCAGGGGAGAATTCTATACAAGGGAAAATATCAAGGAGCGCCTGGCGATGCGCAATTTCATGGACGAGCTAAGAAGTACCGGCGTGATTACGGGCGGCCCGGCGACCCTCAGTCTGCGCGACCGTCAGGCGTTTGCCAATCAATTGGATCGCTTTTTGACCAAATACGGTAATGCATAAAAGTTTCCAGCCGGATCGCGACATGCCGATTGGCACGGAGTGATGCGAGCGCTTTGATGGTAGCCGCGACAGACGAGCCCCGTCACTTGTGCGCCCGTTGCGTTAGTGGGCGGCCGATAGGAACCTGGGCGCGATGCCATTCGTGTTCCTCACAACGCGAAGCACCACGTCGGGTATCCACAAAAAGCTTGCCTTGGTCAACGATGTCACCAGGTATTTGCGCGGCTTGAGGAACGCAACCGGGGCGACGGCCTTCGGCGTGCCGCCCTCCACCGTTGACGTCTGGCCGTCTTCCGCGGTCAGCATCAGCGTACCTTCGAGTAAGTACAGATTCCAATGGTCGGTCATACCGCGCTCGAGCAATGGCGTACCGGCGGGCGCGGTGTAAATTAGCGTCTTCGCGGCCATTAGATTGAGAAAGGCGCCATCGAGTTCGCGGAAGTGCAGAAACCGGCGCAGATCCGCAGGCTCGACCGGGCGATGTGGAATCTCCAGGCAGCGCTCGACTCGCTCGAAGCTTCGGCTGACATGTAGCTTCTCAAGTTCGTCGGCCGACAAGGTGACTTCGCGCTCCGCGCGCACATCGGCGTCGTAACCATCCATCACTGTCGCACGTTGCTCTCGGACCACGCTGGCGTCGATGAGGGTAAACTGCGCCGCGTGGCGCTTATCCTTACGGATCACGCTGGCATACAGTTTCTCTTGGAGTACACACAGCGCGGATATATCCCGCTGGGATAAGGAAAAGTCTGCAATGAGATTAATTACCTCGATGACCGGCGTGTCGGCGTCCCCATCCTCTTCGACGCGGCCGAGGCAATGCAGATACTGGTTGAGCATCCTCCCACGATCGAATAACACGGGACAGAACAGCGGGACTGCTGATTCCTTGCTGCGATACTCGAGCAGTAACTCCATCCCGCGATAAATGCTCTTCTCTTGATTTTTCTTTTGGAATACCGTAAGCGGAACATCCGCGGCGGCGCCGGGATAAAGCCGGCGAACAACGATCTCGTCGAGAAACATCGTCACCGCGCCCCACGCCCGTGGCTCGCGGACGGGGCAAATGAACCCGACGCGGGCGCGTTCCCCGTCGCCGTCAGCCAAATACCACTCCAGGAGCCGCGCACTATGCTCCCGGAAGGCCGATGTGAGTTCGGCATCGAGATGAAACTGCTTTCGCTCGTCATAGACCCCGAGCTGGCCGTCACGCGTCAACGCGTAAAAGCCGCTTGGATTCGGTAAGATATCAATGCACACCTTAGTTCCCCGTGACTGTTTGCATAACATTTTGCAATAACCGCGCCAACCTGGGCCGCCCTTGGTCGCATGAAATTAAATGCGCCAGCCTAATGCATAAAAGAGCCGCGCCGTTATCGCAGGGGAGTGCCCTTTTTCTGTAACAAGATCTTGAGAGGAAAAGAGATGCGGAGAACGGCCGAAAGTCTCTTGCGAAGTTTGACGATATGTGGCCGGGGAACGGGCTGCAACCGGCATGTAAACGGCGCGAACACACTATCTGGCGTTCGGACCAGCAAATGTCTCCCCACCGGCTGCGAGATAGGCCACCTCCTCCGGCGAACTCGTTCTTCCGAGCGCTTTATTGCGGTGGGGGAAGCGGCCGAAGCGTTGAATGATGTCACGATGGCGGCGCGCATAGTCGCTGAAACCTGCGAATGCCTGTGATAACTGAGTCGGGGCACGGGATGCAAGCTTTTCCATTAGCGCAACGCAGCGGTTTTGCAGATCTAGGTTTTCGGCATGCTCCAAGGGCAGGTACAAGAACAAGGCCTCGATGGGATGAAGCATCTGGTCGAAACCTGATTCGATCGACGCGAGCGCAATGCTGCATGCTCTTGTGTCATACAAGAATGCCTGGGCACTGCCGCGAAACAGGTTGCGCGGGAACTGATCGAGACTAAGTACCAGGGCCAGCGCCGAGCGCGGCTGATTTGTCCAGGCATCAAACTCACTCTCAGCAGCGCGCTCGGGAAGCGACCCGAAGCGGCGACGAATTTCTTCATCAAATTTTGGATCCGACCCGAACCAAAGCGCACCACGCCCGGCAATCGTCCTGGGCGAGCCGAGGTCGTCGCCAAACCAGAATTCAAGAACTTCTTCTGCGATTGCTTCCATTTGACTCCGCATCGCCTTAGCATCTGCGCTTGATGGGTATGCTAACTGATTCTCCTATACTCTGCGTTGCCCACTGCAGCCCTTGCCAGAATTTTATTAAGAGATGGACTTTATACCGTGTTTATTTTGTCATTAAGAGACAAAAATAGGTTGCCTATTTCAATATTAAGGCCGATACCGACCGCAAGCGCAGAAGCTGGTCGAGATTTTACATTGCCAACACGGTTAAATCCCGGCACGAATGCGATGGCGCAATTTGACGAACCGAGGAGTTAATTTTATGGATAAGGATACACCTGAACTGAACAAACCCGTTACGCCTGAGGACCATAGCCTCGGAGCTGATGTTGCTCTGGTGACATTGGTGGAATATGGCGATTACGAGTGTTCCTATTGCGGAGAAACCTATGTCGTGGTGGCGGAAGCGCAAGAACGGCTGGGAGACAACCTTAAGTATGTTTTCCGAAACTTTCCGCTTAAGGACGTGCACCCGCATGCCGAGCGTGCGGCGCAGGCCGCGGAAGCGGCTGGTGCGCAAGGACAATTTTGGCAAATGCACGCCCTTCTGTTTGAGAATCAAGGCGCGCTTGAAGATGAAGATTTAATCGCGTATGCGCGCGAGCTGGGTCTGGACATTGAGCGCTTCCGCGACGATCTTGTGACGGGGAAGTACGAGTCGCGCGTGAAGCAGGACTTTTCAAGTGGAATCGATAGTGGTGTGAATGGAACGCCAACGCTCTTCATTAACGGGTTTCGCTATGAGGGACCGCCTGACGCCCTGACCGAGGTGCTGCGTGAGGTCGCGGAGCGTAGCGCGTAAACCCGGTCCATTACGCTTCATTCGGGCTACGCATGCTATATATTTCAGAATTTAGCGGGGAACTTTCTGGCAAGGATTGTACTCGAAAATAAATAAACTATACTTTTAAAGATAGTGAAAATTACAGCGTCTATCGACATGATTTGGAGGCTATATGAAAAAAGGCAGAATTCTCGTTGTTGCCCTGTTCAGTTTTTTGTTAGCCAGCACTGGTAGTCTGAGTTTTGCCCGAGGCGCCGGTGGCGGCGGCGGGCATGCCGGTGGGGCGTCTTCAGAACATAGGTCAGAAGCTGGACAAGCGAATAATAACGCCCAATCCTCGCCAACTGCTAAACGGGGCTTGAACCGCGCTGAAGAGCGCATGAGTCCAGAAGGTCTGGCGCATGAAAAAGCGACGGATCACCAGAAACAAGGCAAGGCAAAACAAAATAAAAAGAAAGAGGTAAAGAAGCAGGCGGCGAATTCCATGGATCGCTGATCTTTCTTCAGGACAAGACTTTAACAGATAAATTTTTGGCGACTTAACTAGTGTCGCGTCCATGCGCATCGTAGGTTAATGATATGGACGCCCCCCCACCCTTACGGCATCAGATGTGCCAAAGTGGAAGATGTTAAACACCACTGAACAGGAGAGGAGGCATCCATGAACAAGATTACAGTAGTGGGGTTAGATTTGGCAAAGAACGTAT
>DATGVQ010000169.1:0-1559 GCA_035300145.1 Acidiferrobacterales bacterium
GTTGAGCGCCCGGAACTCCTCTTCCAGCCAGCCGGTGCCCAGACCCGCAATAAGCCGTCCGCCGCAAAGGATGTCGACCGTCGCCAACTCCTTCGCCAGATGCACCGCGTTGCGATACGGCACCACGATCACGCTGGTGCCAATTTTTATCTTTTTCGTCACGGCCGCGACGTATCCGAGCGTCGGCAGCGGCTCGAGTAGATCGGTGGCCCGGACCGCACCGGTCTGCGCCGGCATCAGGATATGGTCGCTCACCCAAATCGAGGCATAACCCGACTCCTCGGCATGCTTCGCGACTTTCGCGATGTCCGCGGGCGATTTCCCGAATTGCGGCAGATGGATTCCGATTCTCATTTTTTTCAGTCGATATTCATAAATTCAGCCGCATGCGCGCCCTGTGGCTGGCTATAAGGCCCTTATAATAGTGAGTATTAAGAGGGCGAAGCCCGCATCTGGATATTGCGGGAGGTGTGGAACCTCTCAGAGGTTCCACGTGTTTTTTAATATTTGAATCTACCCGCGGCACGGCGGCCTCGGCAGCCAAGTTTCCGCGGCAGATCAGCTCGCGGACGGAGGTCGTTTTCCTTCAGGCCATCCCGCGGCGATATCGTCGTCAAGCGGAAGTTTCGCAGCATTGAATAGTGCCGCCGCCATCCGCCAGTTACTCGCCGCTATCACCAACTCGACCAATTGCCCGGGCGTGAAGTTCTTTTCGAGCACTGCCCACGTCGCCGATGAGACGTTTGCGCGCTCGTACAACTCGTCGGCCATCTTGAGAACCGCGCGGTCGACGTCCGAATACGCCGCGCATTTGTCAGGGTCGCGTACGCCGAGGATCTCCTGCTCAGAAATCTTCAGGCTTCGCGCGCGCAGCAAATGACGCCCGAACACGTATTCCGAGCCGGCGCGCCACGCCGTGCGCAGGATGATCAGTTCGCGCGTGCGTGCCTCGATCGTGTTGCGGTTCATCAACGTGGTTATGAGATTCTCCGTCGCCCGCGCGACAACCGGGTTCTGCAGGAACATCCGGAATACGTTGAGCTTCGCATAATCCTCGCCGAGCCCAACTTCCTTGGCGCGTTTCTGGGTTTCTTCACGTGATAAAAGTGGAATCATGAATTGGTTCCTCCGGCGCGACTAATTCCAGTATTTGCCCATGAACGCAAGGGACCCTACGCGGAGCGCAGCCGAGCTAAGGAGTCTGCGACGTGCGCAGCCGAGCGTAGCGAGGCGACTAGTGACCTGTAACAGTGACATTGGTATCGCACTCATGTATCATGAGGCATGCTTGAAGGAGAGTTTCGCTTGACGCCGAGGGAGCGCGCGGAACTGAAGGATAGGATGCGGTCGCGCACCCTGCCGGCCGAGGATGTGCGCCGGGCGCGGTTGATCCTGCTGTTGGCGCAGGGCAAGTCCTACGACGATTCGCCAGCAGCTCGGTTGCAACCCTAACTATATTAGTCGCTGGAAGGGGCGTTTCGAGGCTGAGCGACTGGCCGGACTGTACTCGCGCCATGGTGGGCGGGCGGTGGAGCAACGAACCCCGGCGCTGGAGGCCA
>DATGVQ010000170.1:0-3320 GCA_035300145.1 Acidiferrobacterales bacterium
TTCCAGTGCCCGCAACCATTAACCCAAAACTCGTTAGTATGATTCGATCTTTGATGCGCGCAGAGGCATGGGGAACATCCGTTACAAGCAATCTACAAGGGCGGGATAACTACCCTAGTGTAGTGCGGCATTCTGTTTGAAACTTAACCGGCGATTGGCGCGGATGATCTTTTGCAAGATGTCATTGGCCTTGGCGGTCCGGTGAAGTAGGGTGGATTAAGCCGCCACGCGGCGAATCCACCAGCGGTGTCCGTTCCGCACGCCCGGCCGTGTGGCGGCACGGACCCCCAACCCGGTGGATTCGCTGCGCTGTGCAGGATGCACGAATGCCGCGAGCGCATGGATGCGCAGGAGCGGCCGCTTAATCCACCCTACCCGTAGCGTCGACCGCACCGTCGATATGTACTGATATTTAGGGCGCACTACACTAGCAACTTTTCCAGTGTCCGCAACCATTAACCCAAACCTCGTTAGTATGATTCGATCTTTTGATGCGCGCAGAGGCATGGGGAACATCCGTTACAAGCAATCTACAAGGGCGGGACAACTACCCTAGAACGTGGCGGCAGGCCTTGCGATGCTGGCTTTTACGGTGACGTTCTTGGGAATTAAGCTAAAGAATTAGTTTTACGCCGGCGGAACCGGCTTAACTCGACAATGCGCTGTGAATCGTCGGCAACGCCAGGGGAGGGCAGGGGGCTCTTCTTCGATCGCGGGCGCGCGGGGTCGCCACCGAAAGCCGCATTGATGGCGGCGCACAAATCCTCCATTAAATTAAAGACGTCGATATCCGTATGCGGGGCGCGCAATATTTCCAAGCGGATAGGTGCGACGGCATCAAAAGTCGAGGAACGGGTGACGGCGTCACTGAGTTTTTGGCATTTATTCTTTTTGTAAATCTCCCGCATCAGGCGCTTCATCAGGTCGTGATGCAATGCGCAGGTTTCAAACAGGTCGTTTATGCCGGCGGCGGCCGGGTTAAGCGGAAGCTGATGATGCCCGAGCCGGCGCTCTAAGTGGCGTACAAATTGTGCAAAAGTCAATTTCATTATCGGTACTGTGAGCCTTAATGACATAAAATGCAGCATGGCTGCTGACCTTGTTGGCGTCAATGTGGACCAGTTTCGCTTCCGCGTCAATCGGCGGCGAGTACTATTCCCAAGTGGAATTTGAGTTATTCACCGCTCTTGTTTATTATCTCCCTATATTGATTTCCATTCTATAAATAAGCGCGATGGCCGGAACAACCCTGCATGACAAATTATGGGATGCCCACGTGGTGCGGAAGCATCCCGACGGCACCTGTCTGCTTTATATCGACCGCCATTTGGTGCACGAGGTAACCAGCCCCCAGGCGTTTGCGGGATTGCGCCTGACGCGGCGGAAACTATGGCGTGCCGGCGCTAATTTAGCGACGGCGGATCATAACGTGCCGACCACTACGGCTGAGCGCGCCCAGGGCATCGCCGATCCGGTGTCACGCCTGCAAGTGGAGACCCTGGACCAAAACTGCGTGGACTTCGGCATTACCGAGTTCAAAATGAATGATTTGCGCCAGGGTATTGTGCATGTCATCGGCCCGGAGCAAGGCGCTACCTTGCCGGGCATGACCTTAGTGTGCGGCGATTCGCATACTTCCACGCACGGCGCTTTTGGCGCCCTGGCGCAAGGCATCGGCACTTCCGAGGTCGAGCATGTGCTGGCGACCCAATGCCTGCTGCAGAGGAAAGCCAAAAACATGCTGGTAAGCGTCGACGGACAGGTAAGCCCGGGGATCAGCGCCAAAGACATCGTGCTTGCCATTATCGGCCGCATCGGCACTGCCGGCGGTACTGGTCATACCATTGAATTTGCCGGTGACGCCATTCGCGCGCTTTCCATGGAAGGGCGCATGACGGTCTGTAATATGACGATTGAAGCGGGCGCGCGCGCCGGCGTAATCGCGGTCGATCAAAAAACCTTGGATTACGTCAAAGGCCGGCCGTTTGCGCCGCAAGGCGCCTTATGGCAGCAGGCGGTTGCCGCGTGGTCCGCTCTGCATAGCGATGCCGATGCCGCCTTCGACAAAGTGGTACATATCGATGCCGCGGCGATTCAGCCGCAGGTGACGTGGGGCACTTCTCCGGAGATGGTGGTGCCGGTCGACGGGCAGGTGCCCGATCCCGACAAGGAAGCCGACCTGGTAAAACGTAACGGTATGCGCAATGCCTTAAAGTACATGGGACTCGTCCCCGCTACCCGCATCCGCGATATTTCGCTCGATAAGATTTTTATCGGCTCCTGCACCAATGGACGCATCGAAGATCTGCGCGCCGCCGCCGCGGTGATCAAGGGGCGGCGAGTGGCCAAGAATATTCAGCTCGCGCTGGTAGTGCCGGGTTCCGGATTAGTAAAACAGCAGGCGGAGCGGGAAGGATTGGATAAAATATTTCGCCAGGCCGGTTTTGAGTGGCGCGAACCGGGCTGCTCGATGTGTCTTGGCATGAATGCCGATCGTTTGGGGCCGGAAGAGCGCTGTGCCTCGACCTCCAATCGCAATTTTGAAGGCCGGCAAGGCCAGGGCGGGCGTACCCATTTGGTCAGCCCGGCCATGGCCGCGGCCGCCGCGATTGCCGGCCACTTTGTCGATATCAGAGAACTGGATTAACCAAATGGAAAAATTCACCGACTTGACCGGCATGGTGGCGCCGATTGATCGCGCCAATGTGGATACGGATGTCATCATCCCTGGGCAATTTTTGAAGTCTATTAAGCGTACCGGGTTCGGTCCAAATCTATTTGATGGGTGGCGCTATTTGGACCACGGCGAGCCCGATCGGGATAATAGTAACCGCCCGCTGAACCCCGAGTTCGTACTCAATCAGCCGCGTTACCGGGGCGCGCGGATTTTGCTTGCGCGCGACAATTTCGGCTGTGGCTCCTCGCGCGAGCATGCGCCCTGGGCATTGGCGGACTTTGGTTTCCGCGCCCTGATCGCGCCGAGTTTTGCCGATATGTTCTATAATAATTGCCTGAAAAACGGTCTGTTGCCGATCGTATTGAACAACCAGCAAGTAGAGCGCTTGTTCAAACAGGTACAAACCACGCCCGGCTATCAATTAAGCATCGAGTTGGAGCCGCAAACGGTTACTACGCCTTCCGGCGAACTATTTCATTTTGAAATCGACGCCTTTCGTAAGCACTGTCTGTTAATGGGCCTCGATGAGATCGCGTTGACCCTGCAATACCAAGACGATATCAACAACTATGAGACGCGGCGGCGACAGGAAGCGCCCTGGTTGTTTAAATAATAAAACGATAAAAGCAAAGATTGAGGTAAC
>DATGVQ010000171.1:0-4076 GCA_035300145.1 Acidiferrobacterales bacterium
CAACTCAGCTTGTTTGCGTTTATACTCTTCCGACATCTCGCGCGCATAGCCTTCGGCAGTCTCCGCCTGTTCAGTTTCCACCTGTGGGATTTCCACAAATTTAGCGCCAAGGCTCTCAACTTGCTCTTTGACGATAGGACGGACGTCGAAGGCTTCCACCACCGCGCCCAAACGCTTGGCGGTGGCAATGGCCTGCAAGCCCGCTACGCCCGCGCCCAGGATCAGCACCCGCGCCGGCCGCACGGTGCCGGCCGCGGTCATGAGCATGGGAAAAAAACGGCGGTAGCTATCGGCGGCCATGATCACTGCTTTATAGCCGGCGATGTTAGATTGAGAAGACAATACATCCATGGCTTGCGCGCGGCTGGTGCGCGGCAATAACTCCAGTGCGAAACAGGTCAAGCCCTGCTTGCTGTAGGCGTCGATATACCCGGCCTGCTGCGGCGCAAGCAAGCCGACCAATATATTTCCAGGGCGCATGAGTTTAAGCTCGGCGCTTTGAGGGGCACTCACTTTCAAGATCATGTCCGCCGAAGCGTACAGGGCCGCCGCATCGGGAACGATAACGGCTCCGGCGTTTTTATAATAGTCATCCGGTATATGGGCGCCGCTGCCTGCGCCCGATTGTACAAACAGTTTATGATGACCCGAGGCCGCGAGTTTCTTTATCGTCTCGGGTGTAGCGGCCACACGCTGTTCACCCGGACGTGTTTCGGCGGGAATGACTATTTGCATGACTTACAATATATCTGCTCTTGGTTTTAATAGGGGTTAACTAGTGTTGCGTCCTATCAATAACTTTAGTTAGGTACTGCACCATCCCTCTCGCCTTCCTGTTGTAGCCTGGATGAAGGCGTGCAGCGCCGAAATCCGGGGACCTTCGCCGTGACCTGGATTTCACTACGCTTCATCCAGGCTACAAACTTATATGTACCTGCGTTTTGAGGGCCGACCAAAGGTGCGGCAAAAATAATCTTTGAGAGTATCAACTAAAACTTTTTTATTGCCAAGTGCCGCGTCGCTGTTGCACCCTATTGTCCCCTGCTTGCCGTACTCCAGGGGTTGACACGGTTCGGCAAATCGGAGGCGTTGAATTACCGCGAAAAATCATAAAACCGCCGGGCCTGCCAAATAAACAGCGACCTGACCACTCACGAGTCGTCATCGGCCTTAAAGGACTGGACTATCGCCCCATCCTCATAAATAATTCGCCCCATCCTGTATAAGTTAAAGTTTTCAAAGGTGTCCACATGAGCGCACGTGAGATGGAAACTACCGCCAAGGCTCTGGTTGCCAACGGCAAAGGCGTCTTGGCCATAGACGAAAGCCACGCCACCATCGAAAAGCGGTTTAAAAGCACCGGCATAGAATCGACTCCCGAGACCCGCCGCGCCTACCGCGAGATGCTGTTGACGACTTCCGGTTTGGGGGAATTTATCAGCGGCGCTATCCTATTCGATGAAACCTTGCGCCAAAGCAGCGGTGACGGTATCCCCTTCACCCAAATCATAGCTAAACAGGGCATTATCCCCGGCATTAAAGTCGACGCCGGCGCGAAGGACCTGGCGGGCCGGCCCGGCGAAAAGATTACCGAGGGCCTCGACGGCCTGCGCCAGCGGCTGGCGGAATACCGCCAGCTCGGCGCCCGCTTTGCCAAATGGCGCGCCGTCATCACCATCGGCCCCGGCATTCCCAGCCATGCCTGCATAGCCGCGAATGCGCATGCGCTGGCGCGCTATGCCGCCCTCTGCCAGGAGGCGAGCCTGGTTCCTATCGTGGAGCCGGAGGTGCTGATGGACGGTGACCATACCCTGGAACGTTCTTATGAAGTGACCGAGAACACGCTGCATAGCGTGTTCAACGCGCTATATCATCAAGGCGTGGTGCTGGAACAGATGATCCTCAAGGCGAGCATGGTCATTTCCGGGGCGGACTGCCCGAAGCAAGCCGACATCCAAGCAGTGGCGGAGGCGACGGTGCGTTGCCTGTTAAGAACCGTGCCCGCGGCAGTGCCGGGGATCGCCTTTCTTTCCGGCGGCCAGAGCAATGAACTGGCGAGCGCGCACTTGAATGCGATGAACGCCGAGTACAAAAATCTCCCCTGGCCGTTGAGCTTTTCTTACGGCCGCGCCCTGCAGCAGCCGGCGCTCAAAGCCTGGAAGGGCAAAACCGCCAACGTTGCTGCAGCGCAGAAGGCGTTACATCACCGCGCCAAGTGCAACAGCGCCGCAGCACTCGGACGATATAATGAGAAGATGGAAAAGGAACTGGCCGCGTGAGTTCACGGCACTCAGGGACAATTAAGGAAGCCCTGATTAAGTCGTAGTTGCCATTCCGGGCAAAGCGAGGAATCTGTTAGGTAGTGTCTCAGTTTGAGTTTCGGCTTCCGACCCCAAGGTGATCAGTGCGCCGGTTAAGTAATAGTTTTGATCCGCCGATCGCGGATTTGAATTTTTGCGCCCCACACCCCTTAATCGCTCTTTCAGTTACCTTTACTACATATCTTAACTCTGTCTTGCATAAGACTAACAAAAGGCAACGAACACACCGCACCGTATTTTTGTAGGTTAATGTCTTGGATTTGGGTAATCGGTACTGTCTCTCCGGTTTTTTTTAGATATGCCTTCTGAAGAAACCTAACCCTTTTGCCGTCTTCCGAAAAGTAACTTCTCTTTTCCACAACAAAAGGACCGTCCGGTTCAACTTTGTCGTTGTTTTTTATTACGTATCCGTTGTACGTTGTATTCCCTTCATAGATGAAGGCCAGTTTCCCATTCTCGTAATAGTAATACTCGATCACATCCGCCCAGTCTCCCGACAAACTCTGTACTACAACTCTTGTTTTAATAACATTTCGATCCACAATAAATACGCGAGCTTCATAGGCCCCAGTCTCGTAATTCTGCTTATCGTCAGTAAGGTGCCACTTTTTTATCTCATACCCGTCTTTGCCGGCCTCTGACCGCAGAGCTATTGCTTCCGTCTTATTCTTTTCCACAAGCTGGCTAGTGTAGTGTCTCAATAACAGCTTTACAATGGCTGATCTTCTCCAGGATCTCATCGAGTTTTTTGGTCCAAACGAAAGGTTTGGGATTTTTGTTATTGACCCGAATAAATTCTTCGATCGCCGCGACCAGTTCCGGCACGCTCTTGAAGACGCCTCGCCGAATTCGCTTGCGCGTGATCTCACCGAACCACCGCTCGATCAGGTTCAGCCACGAGGAACTCGTCGGCGTAAAATGCAGATGGAATCGTGGATGCTTCTTAAGCCACTTCTTCACATTCGGATGATTGTGTGTCCCGTAGTTGTCCAGGATCAAGTGGAGGTCCAGCCCTTGCGGCGTTTCTCGGTCGATCTTGCGCAGAAACATGAGAAACTCCTCGTTTCGATGACGCGGGTAACAGGTGCCGATGACGGTGCCGTCGAGCACATTGAGCGCTCCGAACAAGCAGGTGGTTCCATTGCGTTTGTAGTCATGCGTCATGGTCCCGCATCGACCCTTCTTCATCGGCAATCCGGGTTGCGTCCGGTCCAACGCCTGCACCTGCGTTTTTTCATCTACGCACAGCACCAGCGCTTTGTCCGGTGGGTTCAGATATACGCCCACAACGTCCGTCAACTTCTCAACAAACCGTTTGTCCTTCGACAGCTTGAATGTCTCGATCCGGTGCGGCTTCAAGCCATGCGCATCCCAGATCCGCGCCACGCTGGCGTGGCTGATCCCCTGCTTGATCGCCATCGTTCGCGTGCTCCAGTGGGTCGCGTCTTCTGGCGTCGTATGCAGCGTGGCCTCCACGATGGCCTTGACTTTCAGGGCAGAAAGGCGTTGAGCACTCGGACCGTGCGGGGCGTCTTCAGACAGACCCGAAGGACCCGCATCTTCGAAACGTTTTCGCCAAAGCAGAACAGTCGGACGCGATGTTCGCAATTCATGCGCAATGGCATTATTGGATTTGCCCTCGGCGGCAAGCAGGCAGATCCGAGACCGGAGAACAACCCTCTGAGGGGTGGTCTTGGCCCTAATCCACGCCTCCAAGGTCTTTCTCTGTTCCATCGTCACCTGCAAAGAGTCAGC
>DATGVQ010000172.1:0-17422 GCA_035300145.1 Acidiferrobacterales bacterium
GTGTTTGTATCGGGCCAAAAAGGATGCGATAGATCCCGCGCGCGCGTTTGCGAATCCACGCTGGGTGAAAGAACGTCTGGGTGCCGTTCCGGCGAGGTTATAACGCGGACATATGTAGACTCTAGGGTCAGTCTCGATTTATGACATGAGACTTCAGGCTCGCAGTTGACTTTGCCCCGTAGGAGCTCGCCGAGCACCGGAGCGCAGCCGGGAGCAGTTAAGCGAGCACTGTCTGAGCGCGTGGCGCGCAAAGCGCGATCGCGCGAGTTGCGCAGCGCCCGGCTGCGTGAGGAGCGCAGGGAACCGCGCGTCTTTCGCGCGGCGAGCGACCGGGGAGCGTTTCTTTGGGTACTTTCTTGTCGCGACAAGAAAGTACCTCGCCCGCGATGCACAAGGATGTGCAAGTGTCGCGGGAGGCAGGATGCCGGTAGCGACCGGGGCGAGGCCCGCACATTGCAGACGCGGCCGATGGTGGGTTACGCGGCTGCGCCGCTAACCCACCCTACATCCATTTTTGAGATACCTTCTAGCAATTTTCAAAACCGAAGAGCGCTAACAGCGCACCGCTAAATAGGTTTTTTCCACCAGTTGAGTGAGACCTTTCTCTTTAAAACGCGGCTCTTGCTCGAGAATGTCATTTTTATCCAGCAGGCGGATTTCATATAAGCCCCGATAAAGGGCGCGCAATTCTTGCTCGTCGACGCTAAATGGCGGGCCGTTCATTTGCGCTTGCGGATACTCCAGGGTAATGAGCAGCATGTGCGTTGTTGCCGGCATCAGTGACGCGAGATACCCGGCGTAGCGCTGCCGCATCGCGGTGGGAAACGCGATCAGCGAGGCGCGGTCATACACCGCGTTCGCGCCCTGCATATCTTTTGCCGCCAGATCAAAAAAATCGCCGCACAGAATCTGAATAGAACTGCTTTGCCAGATGGTAAATGGGCCTTGAGTTCGGCAAATAGGCTTGAGTCCATTTTCCTTAAAGAAGGCTTCGATTGCGATCGGGCTGATCTCGACGCCCAAGATGGCGTAGCCTTGCTCCTGTAGCCACAGCATATCCTTGCTTTTACCGCACAGAGGCACGAACACCCGATCACTTTTGCGCCAGCCTAACTCCGGCAAGAACTTTTTTAGAGAGGGATTAACCTGCTCCTGATGAAAACCAGTTTGGTTTTGCTGCCAGCGGCTGAGCCAAAACTCCGGCTGCATACGATCAGGGGAGCAACACGGTCGAACCGGTGGTCTCGCGCGCCTCCAGCGCCCGGTGTGCTGTTGCGGCGTCTTTCAAGGGGAAGGTTTGTTTTATTTCGATCTTTACCTTGCCTTGTTTGACGACCTGGAAAAGTTCATTGGCGCTCGCCAGCAGGTCCTGGCGTTTGGCCATATAAGTGTTGTGCGTGGGGCGCGTGAGAAACAGCGAACCTTTTGTGGTTAATAAACCGAGATCGAACGGCGGCACCTTGCCCGAGGATTGGCCGAAGCTCACCATGCAGCCCAGCGGGCGCAGGCAATCCAGGGAACCCATAAAGGTATCTTTGCCGACGGAATCGTAGACTACGAGCACGCCTTCGCCTTTGGTGATCTCGCGCACACGTTGGGTAAAATTTTCCTTGGTATAGATGATGGGATAGTCGCAGCCATGGGAGGCGGCGAGTTTGGCTTTGGCCTCGGACCCCACCGTGCCGATGACGGTCGCGCCTAACTGTTTCGCCCACTGGCAGGCGATCAATCCAACCCCTCCGGCGGCGGCATGGAGGAGAATAGTGTCGCCCGGCTGCACACGATAAGTACGGCGCAACAAATATTGCGCGGTGGTGCCCTTCAGCATCATGGCGGCCGCCGTTTTATCGTCGATCTCGGCCGGGATCGGCACCAGCCGGTCGACCGGCATAACCCGCTTTTCGATATAAGCGCCCATCGGCGCCGTGGCGTAGGCGACCCGATCGCCGATCTTAAACTCGGTCACGCCCGGCCCCAGATTTTCGACAACGCCCGCCGCTTCCATGCCGAGAGTCATCGGCAAGCTCGGGGCGGTATAGACGCCGGTGCGGAAATACAAATCGATGAAATTAAGACCGATCGCGGTGTGGCGGATGCGGACCTGCCCCTGGCCGGGCTCACCCGGATCGATATCTTCGAAGCGGAGCACCTCGGGACCGCCGATTTGATGCATACGAATCGCTTTTGCCATGTCTACTCTCCTTGGTTTAAATCGTTTAGCAGGATGTTGAGTGACATCCTAGGTTTGCGGTATCAAGGATGTACCGCCATTTTCCAATCACTTAAGTGATTGGAAAATGAAGAAAAGCCCCCTTAGTATTACAGGGCCATGCTGTGCAGGATGCACGAATGCCGCGAGCGCAGGGATGCGCAGGAGCGGCCATTTTTTGCTTTTCGTGTTGAAAAGGCCATGGAGGGCCTTTTTCAACATTCTTAAGACGCCATCAGCGTTTCTATTTCAGATATGGTTTTAGGGGCATCGCGGCTCAACACTTCATTACTCTCGCTCGTAACCAGCACGTCATCTTCGATGCGGATGCCGATATTCCACCACCGCGCCGGAATGTCTTTGTTGAAGGCTCCGATATAAAGCCCCGGTTCGACCGTCAACACCATGCCCGGCTCCAATAAGCGCCAGGCGCCATCCACTTTATAATCACCGACATCATGCACGTCCATACCCAACCAATGGCCGGTACGATGCATATAGAACTGTTTGTAATTTTCGTTTTTCACCAATTCGTCCATGTCTCCCTTCAGCAAGCCAAGGTCGATCAAACCTGCTACCAATATACGCACCGCCGCATCATGCGGTTCATTCCAATGTTTCCCGGGCCGCACTTGATCGATCGCGGCAAGCTGTGCCGCCAACACGATTTCGTAAATCGTTTTCTGTTCGCCGCTGAATTTTCCATTCACCGGGAAGGTGCGCGTGATATCGGCGGCATAGCCGTCGATTTCAGCCGCCGCGTCGATTAACAGCAAATCGCCGCTTTTAAGCTCCGCCTTATTCTCGGTGTAATGCAAAATGCAGCTATTGGCGCCGCCCCCCACGATCGGCGGGTAGGCGGGGAAATCAGCGCCGCCTTTTTTGAATTCATAGAGCAACTCCGCCTCGATTTCGTACTCCATCAGGCCGCTGCGGCAGGCCTGCATCGCGCGCCGGTGCGCCTGGGCCGAGACCTTGGCGGCCCGCTTCATGAGGCGGATCTCTTCCAGCCGTTTATGTAAACGCATCTCATGCAGGATATGATCGAGGTCAACGAATTCGCCGGGCGCACTTACGCCGGTGCGGGATTTGGCGCGCACTTCGTTGACCCATTCCATTAGGCGCGCATCGAACTCCAGGTGGCGCCCCATGCTGTAGAAAACCTTGTCCCGGTTTTCCAACAGGCCGGGGAGAATCTCGTCGATATCGTCGATCGGAAATGAGTCGTCCGCCCCGTAAATTTCACAGGCGCCTTCTTGCCCGGCGCGGCGCCCTTCCCAGATTTCCTTTTCCGGATTTTTCTCGCGGCAAAACAGGATGTATTCGCCGTGTGCGCGCCCCGGTACCAGAACTGCCACCGCTTCCGGCTCCGGGAAATGGGTTAGGTAATAGAAATCGCTGTCGGGACGGAAGGGAAAATGAATATCGCGATTGCGATTACGCATGGGTGCGGTGGGAATAATCGCCACCCCACCGCCCATGGATTGCATCAATTCGTTTCGGCGTTTTTGCAGAATTTTAACATCCATCGGTACATTATGCCTCAATTACAGGGAGACTCGCGACGGATTTCTTTTGATAAAGGTGGCCACTACAATTCATTTGTACTATTGTATACGACTCCAGGAGAATAAAAATGTTACGCAGCCTAATCAAGCCCACGGGGCATTTTCTTATTCTTAGTTTTTTCAGCTTCAGTCTTTATGTACCGTTTGCCCAGGCAAATCTTGTCGGTACGGAAACCGTTTTACACACAGAGCGGATTAAACAGGCAGGAGAAAATAGTCGTGAGCGTATTCTGACCCGTTTTAACCGGAGTGAAATCCAAGCCTACCTGCGCGCGCAAGGGGTAAATCCAAATGAGGCAAAGGCGCGTATTAACAGCCTGACTGACGCCGAAATCCAAACTATCGCCGGCAAAATGGATCAGCTCCCCGCCGGCGGCGGCCTGGGCGATGTGCTGTTCGTCGGATTAGTGGTTTTTCTGGTATTACTGGCCACCGACATTCTTGGCTACACGGATGTATTCCCGTTCGTGAAGAAAAAGTCCAGAAGATAACCTTTGCCGGGTGATATTTGAATGGCGCCACGCAGACCTTATGCCTACTTTGCGCTGGTTTGGGTCGTCGCGTTGCTAAACGGTTGTGCCGGCACGCTGCAAGCCGATCGTTTAAGTACAAACCAATTTCCCCGCTCCGTCGAGTTGATCGAAGTGCCGTTTTTCCCGCAAGAAGACTATCAATGCGGTCCGGCGGCGCTCGCTACGCTGATCAATTGGTCCGGCACACCGACCACGCCGGAGGCACTGGTTCCGCAAGTTTATGTGCCCGCGCGCGAGGGCAGCCTGCAGGTGGAGATGGTGGCGGCGGCACGCCGGCAAGGCCTGCTCCCTTATGTGTTGAAGCCCGAGCTTGCCGCTTTAATGACCGAAATCGCTGCCGGCAATCCAGTGATGGTGCTACAAAATTTGGGGTTAAGCTGGCACCCCACGTGGCATTACGCGGTGGTGGTCGGCTTTGATTTGCCGCAACGCGAGATTATTCTGCGTTCCGGCACGCGCAAGCGGTATGTGGCGCCACTTTCTCTGTTTGAGCGCACTTGGGCACGAAGTCAATATTGGGCGCTGGTAGTCATGCCACCGGATAAATTGCCCGCCACCGCGGAGGAGCTTTCTTATTTAGAGGCGGTGCTCGGTTTAGAGCAGTTGCAACTATGGCAACCCGCCAACCGGGCCTACGCCGCCGCGCTTAGCCGTTGGCCTGACAGCTTAAGCGCGCAAATCGGCCTGGGAAACACCCGCTACGCTTCAGGAGATAAAGACGGGGCGGAGGCGATCTTTCGCCAAGCGACGCTCGACCATCCTGATGCCGCCGCCGCTTTTAACAATCTGGCGCAGGTATTGGTCGAACAAGGGAGGCTGGGCGAAGCGGCGGAGGCGGCGCAACGCGCGGTAACGCTCGGCGGCCCGTTGCTTAAGACTTACGAGAACACGCTGAATCAAATACAACAGCGTCAACGCGGATCGGCCGGCTCCCCTGTGGCGCAATAATTAATAGGGCGGACACGCCAAGATTGTTTGCGCAATAGTACAATAATACTAAGGATTATCGCTCATAGCCATAAACATAAGCCGATTGTCCCAGTCTATAGAAGCGGATCTTTCACGTTTAATTCATACTATACTAAATCCAGCCAGGAGACATTGACCGGCATCCAGGGCGGCCCTAATATTAATCATTAAAATTAACCTTTTATGGCTAAAGTGGGAAACAATTTGGAAAGGCTGGAGGAGCGAATCGACGATTTGATTGCAGTGTGCAAGCGCTTGCAAAGGGAAAATGATAAGCTCCAATCCGATCAGAAAGATCTTGCCGAAGCGAATTCTCACCTTAGCGAGAAAACGCAAAAGGCGCGCGCACGTATTGAAGCCATGATCGATCGTCTCAAGGCGTTGGAACGCAGTTGATGAAAGCGATTAACGACGGGGTTAATGTTTCCATCCTCGGCAAAGAGTTTATGGTCGCTTGCCCGGAAGAGGAGCGGGCCGCGCTCGCTGCCGCCGCAAAATATTTGGACCATAAGATGCGCGAAATTCAGGAAACCGGCAGGGTCATCGGCGTCGAACGTTGTGCGATTATGGCGGCGCTTAACATCGCTAACGAGTTACTGGAGTTGCGCAAGCAGACAAATGGACTAACCCCTGAGCTGGATAAAAGATTGAAGTTTCTGCATAATAAGATCGATCGAGCTTTAAGCGAAGATCTGAGCGCGGGATTGTAATCGTTTCTAAGGTATGGCGTCCTCTGCGGTGTACGTATTGTTCCAAGTCCTTTGAACCTATAACTCTTGCCTCGGGAGCTGCGAAAGTAGATGCTGTTGAGCATGTCCGCTTCCGGCGGAAAGCCTGATGTATCTCAGTGGCGCCCACTTGAACTTTGGTTCGAGGCAAAGGATGGTACGGCACAGGTGGAGGACGCCTCTTCTTTTTTTAAACTGCGGCCATGCAGCGCTTAAAATCCGGGCAGCGCCAAAGGTTGCGGGAGAACCGCATTCAGTTGCCGCGCAGCGAGCAAGTGTCGGCTGCTGCACGTCTTGCCCGGTTGGTCGCAGGCACTTCTTTC
Source organism: Acidiferrobacterales bacterium (assembly GCA_035300145.1). GTDB lineage: Bacteria > Pseudomonadota > Gammaproteobacteria > Acidiferrobacterales > DATGVQ01 > DATGVQ01. Next base: position 6,331 of record DATGVQ010000172.1, read on the forward strand.
TTTAAGAACAGTCATCGGCTTGCTTGCTATTTCCCTAATGACGGTGAGATCGATCCGCGCCCGCTAATACAGCAGGCATGGGTCAGGAAAAAGTGTTGCTATTTGCCGGTCTTATCACGTTTGCAAGGTTGTTTATGGTTTGCGCGCGTATTGCCGGATACGCGATTTCGCTGTAATCGTTTCGGTATCCCCGAGCCGTTAGTCGAGAGGCGCGAGTTGGTGCGCGTCCGTGACCTGGATTTAATCTTGATGCCGCTCGTTGGATTTGATTTGCAAGGTAATCGCCTCGGCATGGGTGGCGGCTTTTACGATCGGAGCCTCGCGTTTCTGCGTTACCGCCTATATTGGAAAAGGCCGCGCCTGTTGGGATTGGCGTACGATTTCCAGCAAGTTGATATACTAACGGCGGATCCTTGGGACATTCCGATGCAAGCGGTAGTGACCGATCAGGCGGTTTATCTTCCAATAAAGGAAATAAAATGAATCTGCTTTTTGTCGGCGACGTAGTCGGCCAGTCAGGCCGCCGCGTACTATTAAACAACGTTGGTGCTTTGCGCGATCGCCTCAAGCTCGATTTAGTGGTGGTCAATGCCGAAAACGCCGCCGGTGGGTTCGGCATCACTGAAAAGATTGCGAAAGAATTTTTGGCGCATGAAATCGATGTCTTAAGCACCGGTAATCATGTATGGGATAAAAAGGAAGCGCTGGAATTTATCGGCAACGAACCACGGCTTTTGCGGCCGCATAATTATCCGGCGGGAACGCCCGGCAGCGGTTGGTTTGTGGCGCACACCGCCGCCGGTGATCCGATCGGCGTTTTGAATGTCATGGGTAATGTCTTCATGCAGCCGATGTTGGACTGCCCATTTGTTTGCACGGATCGGGCACTCGCCGATAAGCCCGCCGACATTAAAATGGTGTTAGTGGATTTCCACGCCGAAACCACCAGCGAGAAGATGGCCATGGGTTGGTTTCTCGACGGTCGTGTCAGCGCCATGGTCGGGACCCACACCCATGTGCCTACCGCGGATGAGCGGATCTTGCCGGACGGCACCGGTTATATTTCCGATGTCGGCATGACCGGCTGCTACGATTCGGTTATCGGCATGGATAAAGACAAAGTTTTAAAACGTTTTGTGCAAAAGCTGCCGGAGCGCTTCGAGGCGGCGGAGGGGAAAGCAACGCTCTGCGGCGTGCTGCTTACGATAGACGAGAAAACCGGCAAAAGCAGCGCCATCCAGCGTATCAGTATCCGCGAAGAATGAATCGCTGGTTAATGAAGACCGAGCCCGCGGTATTTGGCATCGCGCATTTGCGGGCAAGGCCGAATCGCACCGAACATTGGGACGGGGTGCGCAATTACCAGGTGCGCAATATGCTACGCGACGAAATGCAGGTCGGCGATCTAGCGTTTTTTTATCACTCAAGCTGCGCCGAGCCGGGCATCGCCGGGATTGTCGAGATCACGCGCGCGGGTTATGCGGATTTCACCGCCTGGGATCCCGATAATATTCATTATGATCCTAAGAGCAATCCCGACAACCCCATTTGGTATATGGTGAATGTCCGTTTCGTACGTGAATTGCCGCGTGTCGTAACCCTGCAGGAGCTGAAACAGCATAAGCAATTACGCGGCATGCGATTATTACAGCGTGGTAACCGGCTTTCGATCATGCCGGTGACCGCCAAGGAGTGGGATTTTATTGTCAAACTAGCCGAAGATTGACATGTTATAAAGCATTAGCTTAAAAATAATTTATATGCCGGATTGCCGGTCTCATCGGCGTACTCGTATCCTAAATTCTGCAAAAATTTTTGAAAATCCTGTTTCTCCGCCGCCGGCACCTGAATGCCGACCAACACCCGGCCGAAGTCAGCACCGTGATTGCGGTAGTGGAACAGGCTGATATTCCAGGTGTGGCCCATTTTATCTAAGAAATTCATCAGTGCGCCGGGGCGCTCCGGGAATTCAAAGCGGTAAAGCATCTCGTTGACGGCGTTCGGCGCGCGCCCGCCGACCAGATGGCGGATGTGCAGTTTGGCCATCTCGTTATCGGTCATATCTAATGTCTCGTAACCGCTTTTGCGCAAATTGGCGACGACATTGGTGATATCAATCTCGTTCGGTTGCTGAAGCTGTAGGCCGACAAACACGTGGGCGTTTTGTGGATCGGAATGACGGTAATTGAATTCAGTAATATTATGATTGCCGATGATAGCGCAAAATTGGCGAAAGCTTCCCGGCCGTTCCGGGATGGTCACCGCCAAAATGGCCTCGCGCCGCTCGCCGATCTCCGCGCGCTCCGAGACATGGCGCAAACGGTCAAAGTTCATGTTCGCCCCGGAGGTGATGGCGATTAACTCCTTAGATGCGGCGTGTTCCCGCTCGATATATTTTTTCAGGCCCGCAACCGACAAGGCGCCGGCAGGTTCCATGATGGAGCGCGTATCTTCGAAGATGTCTTTAATGGCGGCGCAGATCTCATCGTTGCTGACCAGGATCACTTCATCAACAAATTTTTGCGCCAGCCGAAAGGTCTCCTGCCCGACTTGGCGCACCGCGACGCCGTCGGCAAAAATGCCGACGTGATCCAGCATTACGCGCTTACCTGCTCGCAGAGAACGGTACATGGCGTCAGCATCTTCCGGCTCTACGCCGATGATTTTCACTTCCCGCAACAGTTGTTTGACATAGGCCGCGATGCCGGAAATTAAGCCGCCGCCGCCGACCGGAACAAAGATCGCATCAATGTTCGCATGGCTGTGATGGCGATGCTGTTTAAGAACTTCCACGGCGATAGTGCCCTGGCCGGCAATGACGTCCGGATCGTCGTAAGGATGAATAAAGCTCAACCCCCGTTCTTCTCCCAGTTTGCAGGCATGAGCGTAGGCGGCGTCATAGTTATCGCCGTTTAGGATAACTTCTACTTGCTCACCGCCAAAGTTGCGCACCGCATCGACTTTAATTTGCGGTGTGGTCACCGGCATGACAATTATCGCGTGGATGCTCAGCACTTTTGCCGCTAACGCTACACCTTGAGCATGGTTGCCGGCCGATGCCGCCATCACACCTTGCGTGCGCGAAAGCCCCGGCAGGTTCACCATTTTGTTATATGCCCCGCGCAGTTTAAAAGAGAATACCTGCTGCTGGTCTTCCCGCTTTAGCCACACCTGGTTGTTGAGGCGTAACGACAGGTTAGGCGCGTGGTCCAGCGGCGTTTCCTCGACGATATCATACACGCGCGCGGTCAAGATTTTTTCTAAGTATTTTTCCGCCATAACTATAAATTATCAGAAATCCGGTTGGGCGACCCTTCTTTATTTTATAAACTCGCGTTATTCTCGCTGATCTTAAGCGTTAGCGCGAGGAAAAATATGACCCCGGACGAAATGAAGCGGTCCGCCGCGGAAGCGGCGTTGGACTATATCGAGACAGGCACCATGATCGGTGTCGGTACCGGCTCGACTGCGAACTATTTTATAGATGCCCTGGCCAGGATTAAGGGCAAAATCGACGGCGCGGTGGCCAGTTCGGTCGCTACCGCCGAGCGCCTGAAGCGACATCACATTGCCGTGCTTGATCTGAACGATACCGGCAACCTGCCGCTGTACGTGGACGGCGCGGATGAGGTCACCAAGCATTTGCATCTTATTAAGGGCGGCGGCGGGGCGCTTACGCGCGAAAAGATTATCGCCGCGGCGAGCAAGACGTTCGTGTGTATCGCCGATGAAAGCAAGCTGGTTGATGTCTTGGGCAAATTCCCGTTGCCGGTCGAGGTTATCCCGATGGCGCGCAGCCTGGCGGCGCGCGCGATTGTAAAGCTGGGCGGAGAGCCGGTGCTGCGCCAGGGAGTTAAAACCGATAACGGCAATATCATTTTGGATATTCATAACCTGAAAATCATGAACCCCGTGGAACTGGAAGAAAAATTGAATAATATCGTAGGCGTTGTCACAAATGGACTGTTTGCCAAACGGCCGGCGGATGTGCTGCTGCTCGGCACCGCCAGCGGCGTCAAAAAGCTGGGTTAGCCGTTGCTTAGCAGGTTGTTGAAAAAATGTTCTTCAGCAACCCGTTAGGCAAACGTGCGGTTAATTTGGATGTTCAATTTTTTAATTCGATGCCAAAGGCTGCGTTCCGAGACGCCCAGGCGCTTGGCCGCGTGCGCTTGCACGCCGCTGCATTGATCCAGGGCTTCCAAGATCGCCTGCCGTTCTATTTCTTCCAGCCAGGTGTCCAAATCTCCATTGCGCATTTTTTCGATAAAAGAACCGCCGGTTTCTTGTCCGACGCGGGTTAAGATAGTCTGTGGCAGATCACCGACGTCGATTTCTGAACCCTTGCAGGAAAGTAGCGAGCGCTCCACGGCATTGCGCAATTCGCGGATGTTCCCCGGCCACGGATAATTTTTTAACGCCTCCAGGGCTGCCGGCGAGAACGAGTGCACGGTTCTGTCCATTTCCACACCCAGCTCACGCAAAAAGGTTTCCGCCAGTAATGGCACATCTTCTATACGTTCCCGTAACGGTGGCACCACAATACTGTATACATCCAGGCGGTAGAGCAGATCTTCGCGGAATTTTCCTTGTTCCACCCATTGTTTGATGTCGTGGTTGCTGGCCGCAATCAAGCGGAAGTCGGCGCTGCGCACCTGATTGCTGCCTAGCGGCGAAAATTCCCGTTCTTGCAGGACGCGCAGAAGTTTGGCTTGCAGGTGAATATCCATGTCGCCGATCTCATCGAGGAATAAGGTACCGCCTTGCGCCTGCTCAATACGGCCCACACGGTTGTGCGTGGCCCCGCTAAAGGCGCCCTTAACATAACCGAATAATTCACTTTCCAACAGATCATGCGGGATCGCGGAGCAGTTGATGGCCACCCACGGCCGTTCTTTGCCTCGCCCGGTTTCGTGGATAATGCGCGCCACGATTTCTTTACCCGTGCCGCTTTCACCGGTGATTAAGACGTTCGATTTAAACGGCGCGACGCGCTTAATTTCTTCGAGCAGACGCTGCGCCGCCGGGCTTTTGCCGATCAAACTCTTTTTCGGCAGGGCTTGCGTGACCGCGGCTTTAAGTTGCTGGTTCTCGCGCAGGATGTCCCGCAGCTTTAAGGCATTGTGCACTGAAATTTCCAATGCCTCGGGCTCGAACGGCTTGGTCAGATAATCGGCGGCGCCGGCATGGATGCTGTTTACCGCTGATTTGATGGTGCCGTGGGCGGTAATGACGATGACCGGCACGTCGGGCCGTTCTTTGCGGCAGCGCGTCACGAATTCCTCGCCACTCATGCCGGGCATTTTTAGATCGGACAAAATGACATCGAGATTGGGATTTTGTAAGTGAGGCAATGCCATTTCTCCACTGTCGGCGGAGATCACTTCATGGCCGGTGTCCTCAAGAATCATACGCACCACGGCCTGCATATTCTGTTCATCATCCACGATCATAATCGTTCTTTTCATACACCCGCCTTTGCATGGATGGGGAAACGCATAACGAATTTTGCGCCGCTCTTTTTAACCGGTATCAAGGCTTCCAGGGTGCCGCCGTTGGCTTCAACCAAGGCGTGAGCGATGGACAGGCCAAGACCGGTGCCTTGTGCTTTGGTAGTGAAGAACGGTTCGAACAGGCGCGGCATAACAGTGGCATCAATGCCAGGGCCGCTGTCCTCAATGGATAACATCACTTGATCTCTGGCGGCGGCGGATTCGAGTATCAATTGTCCCTCTTGCGGCCCCACGGCTTCCAAGGCGTTAGTAAAAAGATTGGTCCAGGCTTGTTGCAACAGGCTGGCATCCGCATGGATGTGCGCCTGCCCATGTTTGAGCCGTTTAATGACCTGCAGACTATTTTTGCCGGCCAGCATGGTGGCGAGCGCCCGCTCCATCGGCGTTACCGGATCGATCTCGGAAAACGCCGGTTGACGGTGACGGGACAATTGTAAAAAATCCTGCACCAGACGGCTGACGCGCATACTTTCTTCCCGGATCATGCGCAGCAATTCGCGTCTTTTTTCCGGCGTTTGTTCGGGTTTATCCAATAACGCGGATGCCGTATTGATAACACCGATCGGATTGCGGATTTCATGCGCCAGCGCCGCCGATACCTCACCGAGGGCGCTGAGCTTATCTTTTTGAAACCGCTGCTGTTGTTCGTCGCGCGCCTCGCGTAACCGGATCGCCATGGCGTTAAATGCCTTGGCTAAATCGCCCAGTTCGTCGTCGGAGGTGATCGGCACCATGGCATTAAAGTTTTGCCCTGCCAGTTGCATTACACCATTTCTTAAATGTTCAATCGGACGCACTACTAACCGGCTTAGCAATAGGCCCATCAACCCGCCGAGCACGATGCCGAGCAAAGAAATGGCTAAAAACATGACGCCACGGCTGGTAAGTATCTCCTCGAACCCGCGCCGCTCTAAACCGCTGAACATGATCGCCTCAACCCGGCCCTGCGAATCGACAATCGGCGCATACAGGCCGCGAAAGCGCGCATTTTCTGCCAGCAGGTTATAGTACGGCTTTTTTTCCTGTTGCAGGCGTTTCAATATATCCTTCGATAAATGGGTAAGCGAAACTACCCGGGTGGGATCGGAGAACGCATCTAGATAATTTTTGCCTTCGCGGTAATACAGGCGGGTTGTTAAACCGGTAAGTTGGGACAGTTCATCTGCGAAATCCTGGTTGAGCAAACTGCCTAACACCAAGTAGTAACGTGGTGTACTGTACCGCGGGATAGGGGTAATGCCGACCGCGGCCAGCTGGCTTTTATTCTTTTCCATTACCTTCAGCACCGCATGGGTTTGCCCCGGCTCCCAAGAAGATTGGCCGGCCTTGTGCGTGGAAAAAATTAAAGATTGCTGCGGTGTGTAAACTTGAATAAAGGTAATGCCTAATTCTTGTGCGATACGGCGCAGGGGCGGATCAATGGAAACCGGTTCTCCTCTATCCAGGCGCGCAACAAACCCCGGCTCATCGGCCAGTACCCCGCCCAACATGACGGCGTCGTTTTGATAGGCCTTAAGCCAGGTTTGATCCACGCGCGCCGCTTCTACAATCCATTGTTCTAAGCGTTTTTCAAAATAGGACGACACCCAGGCGGCAGCGAATGCGCCCGCTACCAGCATGGGCACAACGACGATAGTGAGAATAACTATCAGCACCTTGCGCTGCAGGCGGTTTAATTTGAATAGCCGGTGAAGCATTAAACTTCCAAAATCAGGGTGTCCTACAAAATTTGTAGCTTATTACTATAAACTAAACCCATTCCTATACGAGCACTTACTTTAAGCCATTGATTTAAAAAGAGGTATTTTATGATCCAGATTGGCATACGGCTTGCTATCGGGCATAATGATGGAGAAGTAATCCATTAAACCCATTAAACCCTTAGTATAATTTTAAAATTTACAAAAGAGGATTATATGAAAAAGACTCTGATCAGTGTTCTGGCGTTTGTGTTTGCCCTGACCTTCGGCGCCGCCACCATTGCCGTTGCGGCTGAAACCGCCGGTGCCCCTGCTGCCGAGAAGGCCGAGAAGAAGGCCGATAGCAATAATAAGGATACAAAAGTGAAGAAAGGTGCAAAGAAAAAGAAAATAGTAGAAAAGAATGACAAGAAACCAGGCGAAATGGGAAAGATGGGAAAGTAAGCTAAGCCTGTTTACTAAAAGCGCCCTTTTAGGGCGCTTTTATTTTTCTGTTCGTGATGTTTTTAAACCTATCTCTGCGCCCACGCTATTAAACTGCGCTGATCTATAGCGCCGATGGCGCGATCCTTCCTTGTTTAAATAAGATCAATGTTAGGAATACTGCCTATTCCGTATTGGGCGGCCAGGTCTTATTGCTCTTCCATATTCACTTAGCCGGCTTTTAAAGCAGACGAATGCCCAACGAAACGGATTAAAGTTTTGGGCATTAACTTTATTTGATTGCCTTACCGTTTCCTATCAGCCCCGCTAAAGTGATGTTGTCGCCAGGCTTCGAATGCGGTAACGGCCACGACGTTGGACAAATTCAAGCTACGATTACCGGACAGCATAGGCAAGGTCAGGCAATGCTCGTGCGGCAATTGATCCAGTACCGCCTGTGGCAGACCACGCGTTTCCGGGCCGAACAGTAACGCATCATTCTCTTGGTATTGCATCTCGGTATACAGCCGCTGCCCGCGGGTAGAAAAGGCCAACAAGCGACCCGGGCGGATGCGCTCCATGAATTCTTCCAAATCTTTGTATACGCGGACGTTCACCCATTCGCGGTAGTCCAAGCCGGCGCGCTTGAGCTTCTTATCTTCCAGGGCGAAACCGAGCGGTCGAATCAAATGCAATCCGGCGCCGATGTTGGCGCATAAACGCATGACATTGCCGGTATTGGGCGGAATTTCCGGTTGATACAGGACGATGTGAAACATGCCTATCCGTATTTGGCGTAGTTCTTGCTCTAGGTTTGCTGGTGTTTTTGTTCGAGTGATATATAACTTAAAGTAACAGCTTAATTCTAAACAAATTCTGTATGTCAGACCTAGTAGCCAAGGCAGTGAAGCCAAAAAAAATTCGCATCGGCGATTTGCTAATCGAACACAAGATTATTTCGCAACAACAGTTAAATACCGCCCTCGCCGAGCAGAAAAAAAGCGGCCGCAAATTAGGCCGCGTACTGATAGAGAATGGTTTTATCAGCGAAGAACAATTGCTGAATTTCCTGTCTCAGCAACTTAATATCCCCTATATCGACCTGAAGCGCTACCCGTTTAAGCCGGAGATCGTACGCCTTATCCCGGAGGCGCATGCCCGGCGGTTCCGGGTGATGGCGCTGGCGGACGATGCGAACGGCTTATTGATGGGCATGGCCGATCCCACGGATATTTTTGCTTACGACGAGCTCGCGCGGGTTTTGCGCCGGTCCTTGTCGCTGGCAGTGGTGAAAGAAGCCGATTTGCTTAAGACCATAGACCTGGTTTATCGGCGCACGGAAGAGATCAGCGGGCTCGCCGCCGAGCTTGAGCAGGAATTATCCGCCTATGATGTGGATTTGGGCGAACTCGCGGTTGAAGGGGTTGCGGATGCGCCGGTAGTCAAGTTATTGCAAACCATGTTTGAGGATGCGATACAGATCAATGCCTCCGATATCCATATCGAACCGGATGAAAAAGAATTGCGCATCCGGTTTCGCCTCGATGGCGTGCTGCGCGTGCAAACCACGGCGGATCGCCGCATTGCCAGCGCTTTAGTCTCGCGGGTCAAATTAATGGCGGGGCTCGATATCGCGGAAAAACGCCTGCCGCAGGATGGCCGCTGTAATGTGCGCGTGCGCGACAAAGGCATCGACGTGCGGCTTTCGACAATGCCGGTGCAGCACGGTGAATCCGTGGTCATGCGCCTGCTTAATCAAGCAAGCGGCATTCTGGAGCTTGAGCGCATCGGCATGCCGAAGACCATGCTCGAACGGTTTCGTCGCATGATCCACAGTCCGCACGGCATGGTGCTGGTTACCGGCCCGACCGGCAGCGGCAAAACCACCACCCTCTATGGGGCGTTAAAAGAACTTAACCAGCCCGCGGTTAAAATTTTAACGGTTGAAGACCCGGTGGAATACCGGTTGCCGGGCATAAACCAGGTGCAGGTCAATCCTAAGATTGAGTTGAGCTTTGGCCGCGCCTTGCGCTCTTTCCTGCGCCAAGACCCCGATATTATCCTCGTCGGCGAAATGCGCGATCAGGAGACCGTCGAAATCGGCCTGCGCGCCGCCATGACCGGCCATTTAGTGTTATCCAGTTTGCACACGAATGACGCTGTTTCTACTCCTTTGCGGCTGATGGATATGGGCGCTGAACCTTATTTAGTGGCCGCGTCCTTGCGTGGCATTGTCTCACAGCGTTTGGTGCGCCGTATTTGTGAGAGTTGCTCCGAGCCTACGCAGTTAACACCGGCGATGCAGGTGGTTTTACAGGCGGAGCTTGGGGAGCGGGCAAATACATTGCAATTCCACCGCGGCCGCGGGTGCCCGCATTGTAACCACACCGGCTATCAAGGCCGCATTGGCGTGTATGAGCTGCTGGAAATGGATGACAATCTGGTTAAGGCATTGCATACAGGTCCAAGTGAGTTCGCGCAGGCGGCTAAACGCCAGGCTGGTTTTCAAAGTTTACGCAGAAGCGCTATTGCATTCGCGGCGCAAGGCATTACGACGATGGATCAAGTCGTGCGCGCGACCTTTGGTCTGGAAGATTAAGGCGTGGCGTTGTTCCAATATAAGGGCCGCAATCCGCGCGGCGAGGCGGTAAGTGGCCATATCGAGGCGACAACGCCCGATGCGGTAGCGCATCAATTGTTCAATACCGGCATTATCCCCATCGACATCATCGAGGCCAAGGCTGGCCAGGATGTGTTGGGCGCCCTGCGTCATAGATTAACCCAGGGCAAAGTACGGCTTGATGAGCTGGTGTTTTTTTGCCGCCAGATGTATACGCTGCTAAAAGCCGGTGTCCCGATTCTGCAGGCCCTGCGCGGCTTGCGCGATTCCACGCAAAATCCGGCGTTAGCGAAGGTGATCGCAAGCATCGGCGAGGGTCTGGATGCGGGCCTGGATTTGAACAGCGCATTAAAACGCCATTCCAATGTCTTCCCCCCACTGTTTGTAAGCCTGATCCAGGTAGGCGAAACCACCGGTAATCTGGAAGGCGCGTTTCTGCAGCTCGCGAAATATCTGGAGCTGGAGAAAGATACGCGCGAGCGCATTAAAGCCGCGGTGCGTTACCCAATTATTGTGTTGGTCGCGATTACGGTTGCGATGTTTATCATCAATCTATTCGTGATCCCCGCGTTCGCCAAAATTTACGCGAGCTTTCATACGGAATTACCGTGGGCCACTCAGATTTTAATCGCCACGTCCAATTTCACCGTGGCTTATTGGTATGTGATCCTGATCGCCATGGTGCTCCTGATCTTCGGCCTACGGATTTATGTAGGCACGCCGGATGGACGCTATCAATGGCATAAATACAAAATTAAATTACCTATCATTGGTAACCTCATCTATCGCGCAATGCTGGGGCGTTTTGCGCGTGCGTTGGCGATCACGATGAAAGCAGG
>DATGVQ010000173.1:0-9606 GCA_035300145.1 Acidiferrobacterales bacterium
TGCGCACTATTTACCGTTCTCCTCAGTAACTTGATCGAAGCTTCTTTAATTAACCCGCATTACCGGAGGGCCCGCCGGAGGAGCCGGGAGCGCCGGATTGCGAATTAGCGGGCCTTGCTTGGGGACGTATTCAAAAATCCAGTCGGAATAGGACTTTGCGGCTTGAAATGTTTCCAGGCCTTTGGGAAAGTTGACTTGTTTCAGCGGCGGCTCTTTGCCGGCGCTGGCAACGCCGGAGATGCCGCCGTCTGGCGCCCGGATCAAGACCCATTCTTTTTTGTCTTTGCCCATGGGGTCCGGATATAAAGCACGGAGATAACGTTTATTAGCGAACCGCGGATCCAATAATAATTCATCGAGCGAGCGGGGAAAGGTTCTGCCGGTGTCGTAATAATGTTTAATGGCATTTTTGTATGCCTGCCCACGGAATAATAATTCCGCCTCACGATCGGCTTTGAGCAGGCGCGAGACCACCTGGGTGCCGACGCCGGCGAGCAGGCCGACTATGATGACGGCAACCAGCACCATGATATAAGTAAAGCCGTGCTGGTTACTTTTTCTCAGTTTCCCAGCTATTGATATCCTGATTGTCACCCTCGCCTCCTTCTTTGCCATCGGCGCCGAGAGAAACAATTTCATAACCGCCGTTGCGCCCCGGGGCGCGGTATTGAAACGGATTGCCCCAGGGATCTTTAGGAATTTCCTTTTTCAAATAAGGGCCGTTCCACTTCGGTTCGCTCTCCGGCTTGGCGCGCAGCGCCGCCAGCCCCTGCTGGGGGGTGGGGAAATGCCCGGTATCGATAAAGTAGCCGTCGAGCGCGGTCATAAAATTCTCGATCTGCGCCCGCGCCACCGATTGCTTGGCCGGATTAATGCGTTGGAACAAGGCCGGCCCCACCAGCGCGGCTAATAACCCGATAATAACCAAGACAATTAACAATTCCATCATGGTGAAGCCGCGCGACAATTTTTGTAAGTTGCTCATGGTGCTCTCTCGAAAATTAAAAACACAAAAACCGCTCACCAATCCCGGTAAGCGACGCCGTCGCCGGATTTTTCCTCCGAGCCGCTGCGGACATCGATTACGCCTCCCTGTTTACCATCATCCTCGGCGTGTACCTCCACCCAGCTATCGCTCCGATCGGTCAATGGATCGACCGGCGGCTTGCGGATATAGCGCTTCTCGACCAGTTGTTGCAGGCTCGTGGGATAATCACCTTGATCGGCATAATAATCGTCAATCGCCTTGCGTAGAATAAATAAGTTTTCTTTAAGCGTCGCTTCCTTGGCACGCACAATCGAGCTTGACACGACCGGCGCGACCAGGCTCGCGAGGATCGCGATCAACGTCAAAACCACCAGCAATTCCACCAAGGTAAAGCCGTGAGCCGCGCGCATCACCAGTCCTTATAACGGCTGCCGTCTATGGCCTTCTTTTCGCTGGGGGAATGGACATCGAAAACATCTTTGCCGCCCCACAAAATGGAATTGGCCTCTTCCTGATAACCGCGCAAAACCCACTGTTCTTCCACCGGTTTGCCGGCTTCAGCAAACGGATCCAGCGGGATGCGGCGCAGATATTTTACTTTGCCGCCCTTCGCCTGCGCCGCATCGACGCCATCAACCAATACGCGCAAGGTTTTCGGATAGCCGTCTTCGCTCACCGCGCTATCGAGTTTGGAAATCCTGCCCATTTCCCAGTCCTCATGAAAGCGGTCAATGGCGGTGCGGATGTCACGCAAAGAGCGGCGCAGATCCAACTCGTGATTACGCCGCACGGTAAGCTCGGCATAGGGCATGGCGGCCGCCGCCAAAATGGACAGGATGACCAATGTCACCATCAGTTCCATCAGGGTGACGCCTTGCCGGCAACAGGGGTTACTTAATAACAACGCGCGAGGCCCTGACCTGCGCATTGATATCTCCTCCCGAGCTGTCTTTCAATGCCGGGGTTTTATAAACCAAGTAAGAAATACCGGGCTTGAGCGCGTGCAACACAACGCGCGCGAGCGCTCCTTTCCCTTTCGGACCGGCGCCGTCTGCGAATACGAGCGATACCCGGAATACTCCTTTTGCTTCATCCACATCGGTCTTAATGTCTCGCGGCTTAAAATCCATCGCCTCGCCGCGCACGAACTTTAGCAATTGCGGGTTAAATAAAACTTCTATCGGCAGCGCCGCCGGACCGCTCAAGTTTTCCGCCAGCAATTGGATTTCTAAATCCCGATCGCTCGTCCCGTCATAGACCGATTCGGAAAAAGTGAACAAAGGCGGTGGTCCAAGAGGCACCGGGACGGGGGCGGGAGCGACAGCAGCCACACTGGTCTGCGTGTTAGTTGGGGGGTTCGCCGGGCTAACCGCAGCAGTCACCGGCGGTGGTACATCCACGGCCGTTTTCGCCCGTTGGCCTTGTGCGGATTTTGCAATCGGCGAATCCATATTGGCAAACAGCGCCTGGTTAAAATAACTGTCCGCGGTGCCGGAGTAAAATTGGCGCGTCTCTTTGGGCGGCAAGTCCCAGCTGCGCACCACGCGCGGGGTGATTGTTAATAAAACATCGGTGCGGTCGGCTGAGTTATCATAAGCTGAAAAAAGCGAACCCAATACCGGAATATCGCCGAGCACCGGCACGCGTACTTTGGCATGACGGTCTTCATCGCGGATGAGCCCACCCAAAATCGCGGTCTCGCCGTCCCTTAGCAGCATGACAGTCTCGGCATTGCGCGTGCCGATACTAAACGCCGGCTCGTTCGCCGTGCCCACATTCGCGCCGAGCGCGCTGACTTCCAATCCCAGCTTGACTGTAGCCGAATTATCCAAATGGATGATCGGCTCGGCGGTAAGCTTGATGCCTATCTCCTTATAATCGTAGGTCGTGCGCACCTGACCCGTGGCATCGGTGATGGTCGCCGCGCGCAGCGGCACGCGGTCGCCGACATGGATCTTCGCCGCCTTGCCATTCAGCACCCGGATTTTTGGATTGGCCAGCGTTTTGGCATCGACGTCTTGTTTGAAAAACCGGAACGTCGCCGACGGCAACGTCAGCACCGCGGCATTTTGTATCGCCGCACCTACCGAACCAGCCAATGAAACGGTGGCAGGCACGGAAGCGCTAACTTGATAGGTGCCGAGGTCCAAGCCTAGCTTTTCCGCCTTCGAGCGATTGACTTCGAGGATCTCGACTTCCAATATCATCTCGGCTGGTTTTCTATCACTAAGCTGGATCAGCTTTTCTACCAGCTTTAATACGTCCTCGGTGTCACGCACCACCAAGGTATTGAGTTCTTCGTTTACGAACGTTTTCTTTACCGCGATCACGCCTTTCAAAATTTCATTCATATCCTTGGCTTTAATCCGGTTCAATTGAAAGGCGCGGATAAGATGGTCTTCGTATTGACCGCGCTTCTCCTTGGTGTCCGGAATAATAATAATCGTATTGGGGCCGATCTTTTTGTAAAATGTCTTATTCGTCGTGAACATGAGATTCAGCGCCTGCTCAAAAGTGACGTCCTTAGCAAACAGGGTCACCGGCGCATTTTTAATGCCCTCATCGAAAATTACGTTTAGGCCGAAAGACTTAGCGATGAATTCAAATGCGGTGCGCAGGTCGGTCTGACGGAAATTCAGGGTGATCGGCGCCTTGGATGACAACGCCAATTGCTCGCTATCCTGTTCCGCTAAATCCTGTTTCTGCAGAGCGGCGTAAGCTGCGGCCGCCAGCTTGTGATCGGGGTAGGATTGTAGCGCTTCCTTGAACAATTTTTTCGCCTCGTCGTTCTTCCCCGCCTCCTGCGTGCGCACCCCTTCCAGATAGAGATTATTCGCCTCTTTTCTGGCGAGCGCCGCATTCATCGCCTGCTGTAATTTGGCATGGTCCGACATAGCCGCCAACCCCTGCTGAAATTGCAGGATGGCGGCGTCCACATTGTCTTGATCCAGAAACCCCATACCGCGTTGGTAATAATAGTCAGCGGCCTTTAACTCCACTTGCTTCAAGCGCGATCGATATTCCACATCCCGGGGATTGGCGCTGTAGGCCTTGCGATATTCGATGACCGCCTTCAGCCACTCGTCTTGCGCTGAATATTGTTCCGCCTTTTCGATCGGCCCGGCGCAACCGGCGCACAATAAAAATAAGCCGAGGAGGAATTTACGCAGCTTCATGATTCTATTGGTCATATCCACCTTATTCTATCAGCTACCGGAGATCGGCAATTGTGCCGATACATTGGTTTTTGGATCTTTAAGATTCACGCCGTCCGCGGCGATTCTTTCTAGAATAAACCGATCGCCGACTTTGTCGCCAATAAACGCTAAATACACTTGATCGCCCTTGACAAAGAAGGCCTGGCCTTTTTGCTCGCGAAATACGACGCCGACACACTTGATTTGTGCCAATTCCGCACGCGCCGCCTCCTCTTGCAACTGTTCCGGCGTCTTTGGCGGCGGCTCCGGTTTCGGCTCTATCTTTTTAACCGGCGGCTTAACTACTATAGCAAGTTTAGGCTGAAACAGATCTCTTTTTGCGGTTTCATTTGCGTCTGTCCGCGCCACCAGCACGTTAATCTGAAAATCTTCCGGCTGAAATTGCCCCGCTACCTCCCGTCTGTCGCCGGATTTAACCGATGTTTGCAGAGAGGGCGTCCATCTCCAGAGATTTATTAACACAAGCAAAGCCGCGGCCGCGAATAAAACGAAGTGGCGACGATTGAGTTTACGCATCCCGTCCCTTGCCCGCCTTAATTTTGCGGTAGGTCACCAGGCGCAGATGCGCCTTTAAAACACCCAAACCTTCCTGCGATCCGCTAATCGTGCCTTCGCGCACATAAGTCCAGGTGGGCAAACTTTGTAAACCCGATATAAACCGGCGCAATGCAGAATAGGATCCTTGCAGGTTGAGATCTAGATGCAACGGTACATAGCCATTTTGCACCTGACCTTCTTCATACACTTCGGAAATGATTTTGATATTCTGTTTTATCGCGAGCGTCGATAAATATCTGACCAGATCCGTTTGTGCTGCTTCGATATTTAATTTTCTCTCCAAAACTTCTATTTGTTTCGCCGAATACGAATAGGAGCGGCTTATATCCGCGGCGCGAAGGGAATTTACCATTTCTTTACGTTTAGTTTCTGTTTGTCGTAACAATTCGGAATAGCCGCGCTCTATCGGCCACCAATAGCCGAATCCGACCAACAGTATAATAAGCAGAGACAATAGGCTGGCCACCGCTGCCATTTTCACTAACGGGTGGCGCGCGGAAAAAAGCAGGTATTGTAACAATGCCTTTGCATCGCTCATTCTCTTTTCTCCTTTACCCGCAATTCAAACTGAATGCGTTTTCGGCCCTGGCCGCTGCGCTGCCCCTGTTTCGTTAACAACACTTCGCTGAAATGTTCCTCTTTTTGCAGCTTCACTAAAAATGCGGTTAATGTTTCGGCGCTCTCCGATTCCACCGTCATCTGTATTTCGCCGGTGTCCAGTTTGTGATGAATTTGTATTAAATAGGCGTAGTCCGGCAGCAGTTGCTCCAGCTTCGCAAGCAGGGCCGGAAACGGCCAACCCAGATTGCCGGAAAGCGCGTTAATCAATGCAACCCGCTGCTTTAAATTCACAAGCTCGGCTTGCGGCGGGAGCAGGCCTTCGGCGATCTCGCTCCGTTGGCTACTAAGCTTGGCGAGTTGCGCTTCGAGGTCGGGTTTATTCTTTTTCAGCCCAATTGCATCCGCTGCCAGCCAAATCGAGATAATTAATATTGCTAAAGTTAATATCCCCAGGCCTGCTGCCAAGAAAGGCACGAGATTGGGCAAGGGCTCGGAAAAATTGGTCGTGGCTTTCATCGCGCAATCGCCGCCGTCAATGCCGGCCCTATCATCGATGCATTGGCTAAAAACGATCTCGATTCATACAAAAATCCTTCCTCCTGCGTCAGCATCCTCGGTTGCCCGTGCATGCGTTCATCGAGAATCGCCGCTAACTGGCCGACATCGTTTTCCGGGCCCGTGATAAAAACATGCGCTACTGCACGCGAGGCACCCGGCCGGGCGTACGCGCGGATCGCGCGCTCCACCTCCGTGGCGATTTCCTGGCATTCGGCAGCAAGCGCCTGCACCGCCGTATCTTCACGCCAACGCGATCGGATAAAACGCAGCCGGCCTTGACTGTCCCAAATGGCCAAGCTCCAGGCATCGCGATCGATATACGCTAACGCCCCATCTTGTTTTTCCGCCGTTAACAAGGTGTAAAAACGATTAAAACGATGGCAGGCGTCCATATCAATAATCGCGGCCACCACCCCGGCTTCCTTGAGCGCTTGTCTCACGCACTGCAACCAGGTTTTGTCTGTCGCTAAACCGAGCAACAACTGTTTGCCATCTTCACTCCCCAACGGCTGGGAGGCGCATTCTATTTTGTTTTCATCCAAGTGCAGGGATTTGGCAAAGCGCCAACGCACTAAGTCGAGCTGAGCCTGGCGTTCCTTCGGCAGCGTATCTAACTCGAAAACCAGCGCTGAAACGGCGGGGTCCGGTAGCCCAACCTGAACCGGCAGATACGAATTTTTCGCCGGCGCGCACAACTTGCCGATTGCCGCCGTTAGCGCGGCTTGAATTTCCGCGGAAACGCTGCCTGTGAATAATCGCGCCGGCAGGTGCTCCATCATCACCCAATCGATGTGCAAGCCTTTTTCGACAACGGATACGCGCGCCGCGCGTAAACTATCTCTGCCGATGCTCAAGCCCAAGCACGCGCGCGACCCGGTTAATCTCGCCGAGATCTTATTCCACAAAGGTAACACGGTTGATCTCTTTAAGCGTGGTCTCGCCGGCAAGCACCTTCGCCAACGCGGATTGCCGCAGCGTAGTCATGCCTTCGGATACCGCCGTCGCCTGCAATTCGCTGACTGGATTGCGCGCTATAATCATCTGCCGTATGCGCGGGGTTAACGCGAGAAACTCGGTAATCGCGGCGCGCCCACGGTAACCGGTGCCGCTGCAATGACCGCAGCCTTTTCCTTCATACCATATTTGATCGGCATATTGCCGTGGATTTAAACCCGAAAGCTCCAATAACTCAGGATCCATTTCATGGGTGGTCTTACACTCCGGGCAGATTAGACGTATGAGACGCTGCGCAACCACACAATTCAGCGCCGATACAAAGTTGTAGGTGTCGATACCCATATGATGGAAGCGGCCGATAACATCAAACGCATTATTGGCATGCACCGTGGTGAACACCAGATGTCCGGTCAGCGCCGACTGCACCGCGATTTGCGCGGTTTCCGCGTCGCGGATCTCGCCGACCATGATCTTATCGGGATCGTGGCGAAGAATGGAACGCAGGCCCCTGGCGAAGGTCAGGTTCTTCTTTTCATTCACCGGGATTTGCACGATGCCGTCCAGCTGGTATTCCACCGGGTCTTCCACCGTAATGATCTTTTCCTCCCCGGAATTTAATTCGCCGAGCGTGGCGTAAAGCGTGGTGGTCTTGCCGCTGCCGGTCGGGCCGGTGATCAGCACCATACCATATGGTTCGCGCACACTCCTGCGGAATTTTTTTAACGTGTCCGGCGCGATACCCAAACTCTCTAATCTTAAATTTTTGACACTGCCGGTAATCGAGGATTTATCCAGAATACGGACGACCACATCTTCCCCGAACACGCTCGGCAAAATGGAGACGCGAAAATCAATATCGCGCCCATGCACCCGCAGCTTGAAACGCCCGTCTTGCGGGACTCTTTTCTCGGCGATATCCAATTCCGCCATGACTTTAAGGCGCGAAATCAGCGCGCTATGATGGCGCCGATCTAAAGTTTCAGTAGCGGGATAAAGCACGCCGTCGATTCGGTATTTAACGGTAATGCCTTGCTCATAAATTTCAATATGGACATCGCTGGCGCGCTTTTGAATCGCGGCCAGCAGCATGGTATTAATCAGTTTAATGACCGGGCCGGTTTCGTCATCGGCAGCATCGAGAGAAATGATTTTTTCTTTACCTTCATCGCCCTCCAGGATCATCGCGATCTTAAAATCTTGCGAAAGACCTTCAAGTACCCTCGCGGTTCCCTCGCTGCGCTTGAGCGCCGCGTTGATAGCGCGCGTGCTGCTTACTAACAGCCTCACGCGCAGGCCGCTCAGGCCTTCAAGATGGTCCACCAGCGTGAGATCGAACGGGTCGGAAGTAGCAACGTGGAGTAGATCGCCTTCGCGGCGATAGGGGACAACGTTGTATTGATACGCGCTCGCCGCCGGGATGCAGGCAAATAGCTCGGAGGAGACGGTGAATCCGTCTAGATCGACGTAAGGCAGATTGACTTGCTCGGCAACCGCTTCCGCCAATTGTTCCGGCGTAATCCGGTTTTCGTCCATCAAGGTGTAAGCCAGCTTTTCTTCTCCCTGCGCCAGCGCGGCGTTGACGTGCTCAGGATTGACGCCATGTTTCTCAATGAGAATTTCACTCAAGCTGCGCTGCTTAAAAGGATGCGTCATTTAATAATGTCCACCATGTAGAAAATGGGTAAATACATGACGACGATAATTCCCCCGATCAGCACTCCCATTAATAGCATTAGCATAGGCTCAACCAGCGCCGTCAAGCGCGCCAGCTTGTTTGAAAGCAAGTCTTCGTAATATTCGGCTACCTCGGCGAGCATCCCGTCTAAATTACCCGACGCCTCGCCGACTTCGATCATCTTCAGCGCGGTGTTCGGCATCAGCGCAGTGGCCTGCATGGCGTGCGCCAGGCTTTCCCCCTCGGTAACCAGCGCGGTCGCTCGCTCCAGCGCCTCCGCATCGGCGCGGTTAGTCAACGACTCGCGGGTCGTAGTCATCGCCTCGACCAAGGGCGTGCCGCCGGAAAGCAACGTGCTTAAGGTGCGTGCAAGCTGGGCGACGGCTACGTGGCGATTAATACCTCCCAACAAAGGCAGACGGGTCTTAAATTTGTCCACGCGTAATCTGCCGGCCGGCGTAGCGACCCAGGCGCGCCATGCGAACCATGCAGAAATGCTCAATAAGATGAGTATAGGCAGATAGAAAGGAAAGTGCCGGACCAAACCGACAAGTATTTTAGTCGGCAGCGGCAATTCCGCGCCGAAATCCGCGTACATCGCCACGAACCGCGGCATAACAAAAACAAACAGCACACCCAAAATAACCCCCAGCGTGATCAACAAAAACAAGGGATAAGTGAGGGCATGCGATACTTTTTTCACAAATTCGACTCTCTTCTTCAGGGCCGCTTGATATTTAGTTAATACAGAGGGCAGCGTGCCGGTTTTCTCCCCGGTCTTCAATGCAGAGATGTAAAGCCCGTCAAATACTTCCGAATGGCGGGCGCAGGCCTCGGAAAACAATACCCCGCCGCGGACATCCTCCAGCACGCGCTTAAGAACTTGCGAGAGCAGGGCATTGTCAGGATGAGCGGTGGCCAACTTTAATGCCTCGGGAATCGTCAGGCCGGCGCGAACCAGGGCGATGAACTCCTGATTAAAAAGCAGGAACGCCTCCGGCTTGATACGCTTGCGCTGCAGCCGATTAAATAGCGAATGCTTGCGCGCGACACTGCGGACCAACAGGCCCTTGCTAGTGAGTTGCCGCGTC
>DATGVQ010000174.1:0-7917 GCA_035300145.1 Acidiferrobacterales bacterium
ACCTTAATCATTATTGTCGGTGCCGGTTTGATCGGTTGGCTATCGTTTGTACCGCTTCCGAAAAAAGTCAACCAGAACCCACCAGCGGAAACCAGTAAAAATGAATCTGCACGAAAAAGAAGCGATACAAAACTGTTAGCCATTAATACTGTCCCGCTCGCCGCTGCTTCTTTTCTAGCTATAAATACCGGCTTGGCCATGAAGTTATTTCTGACTTTTGCCGGAATGAGCGTGCTGCTGTTTGGCGGCGGGTTCGTTTTTATTCCCTTGATCCAGCAAATTGTTGTGAACGAACAGGCATGGGTCACACGGCAGGAATTTATCGATGCCATCGCTTTGGGCCAAATCACCCCCGGCCCGATTCTGATCAGCGCCGCGTTCATCGGTTATAAAATTACAGGGTTGTTCGGGGCGGCGGTAGCTACTGTCGGCATTTTCCTCCCTCCCGCATTACTGATGCTGCTTAGCACCCACTTCTTGATACGTGTACGCAAATCGGCTGTGGTGCAAGCGGTTTTGCGTGGCATACGTCCCGCGGTCACTGGCATGATTGCCTACGCTGCTTGGAGTATTGGAACCATCGCTGTTTCGAACTGGCTATCCGCAGTTATTTTTATAGCGGCACTCATACCCCTGTTACGTTTTCGCATCGACGTAACCTGGATTATTCCATTATCCGGCATAATGGGGTTATTATTTTATTAGTTTTCTTTAAGTTAGATCTAAACTACCAGGGTATGCCGCCACCGCCCACGCCAGCCAGTAGTATCCTCACGTACCTGTTGGATGATCGTCACCTGTATGAGCAGGAACAAAATCCAGGGGCGTGCAGGAGAGCATCGCCGTGCGGCTGCGGCAACCCGTCCAATTGGATTTTGATCGGAGCGGTCCGTACAATTACTACATTAGGTAATTTCGTTACCTACCCGACATTTTTAGTACCAAGTTTATTGAGAGACAATTAGATTCGTACAGCGGATTCCACCGCTATCAGGCTGCTATCGCTTCAAAGGGCACGAGCAGGTTATTTACCTCCTCGACAGATTCCCTCCAGTGAGACCATATCTGAGGTCAAGCTACCTTATCTTGTTCGAAAAGGGACGAGCAGAACGCGCGCGAACCCTGCAAGTCCCCTTGCAGACGTCAGTATCTTTCGCGCACCAGACAGCAGCACCCTAATGGACGTGTTTCCCCCCGTGTAGTGTCATTGGCAGGTTCAAATACCGCTGGGTCAACAAGTAGCTTACTAGTGCCTGTCGGGTGATAGGCTATAGTGCCGCCTTCCCCAGATAGCGACGTTTGACACAAAAGTACTCCTTCCACTTGCGCCACGCGCGCTGACCCATGATCAACTCCTCGTGCGGATCACTGATCGGGAAGGCCTTAGGCGCATCGCCGTCCCTCCAGATACCCTTGCGTTTGCGTTCCTCACGCTGGTCAATCAGCCAATCGTTGTAGCTTTCGTAAACGATATGTCCCTCGGGCGCGTCTAGGGTAGCGGCACGGGTACGGCCATCTAGCTCACGGAACAAAGCTGCCTCCTCCGAGCTGACGTTGATCGGTTCCACATCAGATTCGTATCCCG
Source organism: Acidiferrobacterales bacterium (assembly GCA_035300145.1). Classification (GTDB taxonomy): domain Bacteria; phylum Pseudomonadota; class Gammaproteobacteria; order Acidiferrobacterales; family DATGVQ01; genus DATGVQ01. The sequence goes on from DATGVQ010000174.1 coordinate 1,586, forward strand.
CCTCGGCTAGCTCCTTGCCTGCCACGGTCGCGAAGATGCGCTGCTCGCGCAGGCTCAGCTGTTCCTTGTAAATGCCGATATAACGGTCACTCACCTCATGCCCTAAAGGCTTGTGGTCACGCGTCGCTCCTCGCGCACGCGCGATCTCTGTCTTGTGAAACCCAAGCATCGCCGGCGAATATTTCTCGCCGAGGAAATCACACACCTGGCGCAGCACTTTTTCGGGCTCACGCACCAGTGTTTCGTAACGAAGATCCATCCACTGATCGGCAGGTAAGCGTTTTTGCCAAGGCTTTACCGCGTTCTGACAAAGCGCCCAGACCTCCGCCGCGCAGAAGATATTGGTCGGGCCAAAGGCCGAAGCGAGATAATCAGCGCTGGCATCGCGTCCATCGCGCGTAATAAAGATGAACTGTGCGTTAGGAAAGTCCTCAAGAATCTCTCTGATAAAAAAAAGGTTGTAAGGCGTTTTCTCTCCCCATCGCGGCTTGTTGCCTTGGGTTTGCGCATAACGTTCGAACATCGCGCAATAGATGCCGGCGAAGCTCCGTTCCCGTACATTCGCCAAGATTTCGTCGACGATGGTGCGCGGGTTAACCTTCATCCCCCAAAACGCGGTCTTGAGACCAAAGACCATTTCTTGCGCGAGCGTCCGGAAATTTTCTTCCTTCGACAAGTCGCCATAGGTATGGAGATACGGACGGAAGCGCGAGTAGTACCAAACGACCTCCGGCACAGCGATGCGCGGATGACAGCCGAGCATGGCCATCACCAGGGTGGTTCCTGATCTTTCCGCGCCAATCATTATTACCGGACGTTCTGCGAGCACGATCGCCATAATCTATCCTCCTTATTGTTCAATGAAACACGTAGACATGATAAACCGCTACCACCGCCGCCAGGGCAAGCACAACGAACGGCAGAAACGGGAGCAGCGACAACCCTGCTTTGCGTAAAGCTTCAGCCACTCGTTTTGCCACCTCAGACATGGAAGGGGAGTGGCCAGAAATAGTTGACGATATAGAGGCCGCCGACTAGGCCGGTGAGGGCGCCCAGCATCGGCTTCAAATAGCGTTCCGGCACGAAGCGCTGCGTTTTGGCAGCAAGCCAAGCGCCGAAGGTTGCGCCACTTGCCGCAAAGAACCCGAAGGCCCAATCCGGCGGGGTGGTTATACCGGTGAGCAGCGGCAGTGTGATGTTGTAAGACAGCAAGCCGACCAACGACAGCACGATTACGAAGGGGATGCTCGCAGCGACGATCACATACATCGGCAAGCGGTAGCCGACGACGAGTATCGGTACCAATAGAAAGCCGCCGCCAATCCCCAATGCGGTACCGACCAAGCCGACGACGAAACCAATCAGCACCATTACTAGCGTATGTAGAGTCACGTCCTGATCATAGTACCCAATCTTAACCCGCATTAGGGAGCGCTCCAACGTCGCGATCCGGAAGTCCTTGTTGAGCCCAGAAGGGGCCTTGCCGGCCCGCGTCGCCGCCGCCGCGCTTTCATCGAATCTTGCACTGAAGGCGCGCTGACTCGCGGCATTGCGCCGCAAACCTCGGATGATCTCAAGCCAAAGCTGCGCCGCCATGATCGCCAAAACGACGCCCACGAATGCCTTAAAAGAAACGGGGTCGCTCACAAGATACACGCGAACGAAGGGCCCGAGCGGGGCGCCGAGGACGGCGCCGGCGCACAACCAGACAGTTAAGTCCAAGTTCCACTGCTTCCCACGCCAAAAGCCGAGCAGCGCACCAAAGGGATTGATAAGCGTTATTACCAGGGACGTGGGGCTGAGACTCAGATTGTCGAACCGCAGTATCGATATGGAGTAACTCAGCGCGAACAGGCCGGCGGCTTGCCCCACAATCGCCATGATGTAGCCGGTCCAAAAGCCCATCCACACAAGATGCCACAGCGGCACGCGGATGCCGGCGACGGGGAAGGAGTGATCGGCGCCCGGCAGAAAGCCGTATAGCCAGTAGCTCGCGGCAATACCGAGCAAGAAGGTACCGAGCGCCAGAGGCACCTGATCAATCAGAAGCTCGGCAAGCAGCGGATTTCGCTGGCGCAAGGACGACTTGCCTACAGCGTCTCCGAGCGATACATCACCACCTCTCATTTATCCTGCTCAGCGCCAGGTGGGCGCGTTTGCCGCTGCGGCACTAATCCATTTCTAATATACGACCCGATACGCTGCCACCGCTCGGCGGCTGTAAATAGAAGTCCAAGTGAAGGATATCGATGGCTACGACGAAATACAAAATGGTAATCACGACCGAAATGACGCCCCCGATCATGCCGAAGATGAACATCCGCTTGAGGTTTGCCCCATAGCCCGCCGCTATGCCTTGTGCACCGGTGGACGACGCCATGGCGTAGCTGAAGCTGAGCGCGGCGCCCGTAATCCAAATAAACGCAATCGCGCCATACTGCAGGCCGTGCCAACCCTTAAAGGCGGCGATGACGAGCGGCATCATCACGCCGGCGGACGCGGTATCGGACAGCGCTTGGGACAGCAGGTTAGAGGCCGCTGCGAAGACCGCGATCGACGCCACATCGCCGGAACTAACGAACGGTTGTAGCCACTGTGCAAAAACCTCGCTAGCGCCCGTTTGTGTGATGATGCGTCCGAGCGCGACAGAGGCAGGCCATACGAACAGAATCGTGATGGGGAAGTGGGCGATCAGCGTGGGGATGGACAATATATTCTCGCTCTTAACGTTTTTGGACGGCATGAAGAACAGAACGGCGGCAATAATGAAGAAGAGTGGCGAGAACTGCAGCCACTTGAAGGCCGGGCCTTGCACGTACTGCACGTACAGTGGCCTTGTTAAGGCAAGTACGACAATGAGCAGGAAGGCAAAACAGAGCGCTTTCTCCTCATAGCTCATCGGCCCCATATTCTTAAGCTCTTTCGCGTAGTATTCCCGGCTGCCTTTGAATGTCTTGATCTCGGGTTTCATGAAGTAGTACATAAAGACCGACATAGCGGCCATGACCAGGAGGGAAAGAGGCAACATCCTTGCGGTCCACTCCACAAAGAAGATCTCGTGGCCGATATACTTCTCGAGGAAACCCAGCGTAACCGCTGCCTGTCCGCCGCCGAGCGGCGTAGTCATGCCACCGAGCGCAGCGCCCCACGACACCGCGATCAGGATATTCGAGGCCGCCCGACTGCGATATCTCTGGTCGAAGGTGGAGAAGCCGGCGTAGGCAAGAGAAGCGCCGGCGATGGGGATGAATATGGCCGCCACCGCGGTGTTGCTTACGACAAAGCTAACCACACTGCAGAACAAAAACCAGGCGACTGTCTGTTTCTGCACGTCGTTGCCACAAAGAATCAGGAAGCGCAGCGCCATCCTCTTCCCGAAACCCCAACGCGCCCAGCCGGCAGTGATCATGCACGTGCCGACGATCAGCAGCATAAGCGGATGGACATAGAGCTGCAGGGTCCTATCTACGGGCATGAAGGGGTATACGGCAACGACGAGGAGCGGGACCAGGCAGGTCACCTTTATGTCCACTGTGCCCTCCACCCACCAGTACACCATCCAAAACAGTATTCCAAATCCGAACCGCGCGGGCAGAGGGCCGAAAAACGGAATAGTTAAAGTAATAAGCAGGATAGCAGGGCCAACCAATACCGGGAGGATGCGCCCAGCTATGCTCATCGTCCCCCCTGAAGTCGCACGCTCCCCTTGTCGATGTTGCGCTTTTGCAGCTGTTGTCATTGGTTCCTCCTTTGAGTCCGCTGTTGCACCTTCTGCTCGATGCGAAGAGGACGCAACGGTTTCTTCTTTGCCTATCCCCGCCAAGCGGCGAGGTCCCATGGTCATGCGCGGGCAGTGATTTGATCCTCGAAAACAGACCTGCGGCGATTGTCACATCGTGCCGTTTTCGCGAAACCGCAGCGCGCCCAGCCAGCGGTAACCATACACGTGCCGACGATCAGTAGCATAAGCGGATGGACATAGTTGTGGCAAGACTTTATCTACGGGCATGAAGGGGTATGCGGCGACGACCAGGAGCGGGGCTAGGCAGCTTACCTTTCATATCTACCGTGCCCCCACCCACCAGTACACCATCCAAAACAGTATTCCGAATCCGAATCGCGCCGGCAGTGGACCAAAAAACGGAATAGCTAAGGTGATAAGCAGGATAGCGGGGCCACTTCATTCTCAACACGCAAACGAGGTTAACTTAACCTGTTGCACTTACGATTTGAATTCAGCATATCTTTTTCATGACTGTCCTTCTCGGAATGTGGAGCGAGTTACCAATGATTTTAGAATTCAAATCCTCTTTCGTTTTTCAAAACCAGTTCTATATCTGCATATTCTTCTTTTGTCGCCAACACTAAAGACCTACCTTTTGCATACTCATCCATTAATTTTTGCGTCGCGGCCTTGCCTTCGTCAGACAACAACGCCTTAATAATTTTTGCATGCATCTCAGGAGAGAAACGCGACGAAGCAGTAAACAGCTGATTAGGGAATGGTCTATGTTGATACAACAACTTTACCTGTTTCATTTCAGGATCAAATTGTTTTAAATTAGTAAGAGGTAGTATTGTTGCCATGCACTTGCCCTGTACGACACCGTCGAACGCGCTCTTCCAGCCGTTGATTTGCATTATGAAAGGTTGACGTGCAGGATTATCAAAAAGACTTAACAAGGTAAGTGTGCCGAAATTGGGAGGGGCATGCGCACATATAGGACGCCCGGCAAGACTTTTTACGCTCTTGATGTTAATGTTGTCAGCTCTTATAACCACATCCCAGATATGGGGCTGGGGAAGCTTAACTAAAGGGACATGTTTTAATTTGTGTATACGCCAACTACCAAAATGCGGTCCATCAAACACAAGATCATATTTATCTTTTTGCATTTCACTGATATAAGTAAGCCAGTTATCTGAATTTACATAAACTATTTTTTTCCCTGTTACTCTGGACAAATAATCAGCAATAGGTTGATAAACTTCTCCTGCCTTGGCAGCAGACCATTGCGGCGTTGCAGTAAAAATATATTCTTCCGCGAATGCAGTTTGATAAGTAAAAAGTAATAGTATATAACCCAATCTCAGGTTTAGTCTGACCATGACTTGCTCTCCTCCATTTTTTATATAGTCCATAAAATAATAGACTACAGTGGTATAAAATCCACAATCGAATTTCATAAAATCGTAGTAATGTCTAGACTACGCGCTATCGTCGGTTAACTCTTTCTTACCTTATCACGAGCATAGCTGTTCTATAATTTTTAGGTCTTGGAAAGTAATTCTTTTCTGTAAATTCAGTTTATCTCGTGTATCGGGTTAATTCATGACTGTCAGGCATTCTCTAACAATGTCGATATAACAAGCTGTGGATCAGTGTCGCAGGGCATATGGAACGCACGGTCGTCCTGCGGGAGATCCTGGCACAAGGTTATTCCATAGCGTGTCACGGACCACCGACCATTTATAATCCCAGCTCTTTAAGCTTGCGCGTCAACGTATTACGCCCACAGCCTAATTTCTTGGCGGCGTCTTGCTTGTGTCCGCGGCAGGTATGATTAAGCGCGGTTTGAATTAAGGAAACCCTGAAAAAAGTCATCCCTGACATTTGGCCGCTCTTGCGCATCCTTGCGCTCGCGGCATTCGTGCATCCTACACAGCATGATTTTTGATGAAGTACTTCCCTGTATTTCACCCTGCGGGTCGCTAAAGCGGTCAAAATCCGCTCCGGGCGGATTTTTGTTTTTCTTCATTTTTCAATTACTTGCGTGTGAAAAATCCGCCAGGAGCGGATTTTCGCGTTAGCCCCGTAGGGGCTTGGCGCAGGGAGGCGTCAGGCAAAAATGGCGGCACTTTACTGCGCTGCGCTTTCCTGCTGCGCTTGCAAGCCGGGGCCGGCCTTCCGTGGCCGGCCCGCTCGGCGGCAGGAAGGTCCACCGGACCTTCCTCATCATACCGCCTCGCCCCTATGCCGCAGGAACCTCTGACTTAATCAGAGGTTCTTAAAATGTGCCGCCAGCATCAATACTCAAAATACATTGTATCCTTCAACAATCTACCAAGCCCCGCGTACTCCTCTCTGGATGCCGAGACCAGCTCCGTCACATACGCCTCGCGCAGCTTCTCGGTTGCCTTTTTCCCTTCCTCGGATAATAAAGCCTGCTTGATCTTTGCTTGCATTTCGGGAGTTATGCGCGGCCCGGCCGAGAGCGCCTGATTCGGCATAACCCGGCTCTTATAGATGATTTTGGTAAGTTTCTTTTCGCCGGCATCAAATTTAGCAAGATTCTTCAACGGAACAAGAGTAGCTTCGCACTTGCCGTCAA
>DATGVQ010000175.1:0-8343 GCA_035300145.1 Acidiferrobacterales bacterium
TCCCGCTGCGCCTTGGGTCAACACCCTGTGGACGAGGACGCTAGCTGCCGGCGGGGCCATGTGTCAAGGCACTTTAGTGCCGACAGGGACCATAAGCCCCGCTTTCCCCTGCAAGTTCAACAAATTCCATCCGGCGCACGCCGTCATCCTGCGTCAATGTTCAAACCATTGAATCATTGTGCAAATCAGGCGCAAAAAGCGGCTGTTATAAAAAAATGGTGAGCTCCCCCCCGCTACCAACTTATGCCATGCGTTAAGCGTGGCTAGGGCATAGCTACTCCATTCATCAACCCAATGATTCTGAAGGAACCGCCCCATCGCACCGCAACACCCAACTGTCATTCCCGCCCCCGATCGAGTCGAGGGCAGGCTCCAGCGGGAATGACGATCTATTCGAGGTGTGTAGATACCTATGCCCTGCGGGAGAAGGACAGGATGAGGGCTGTTTTACCGGGATTTTCCCCTCACCCCAGCCCTTTCCCGGTGTATACACCCGGAGGGAGAAGGTGAAAACAATGCGCACTATTTGCCGGCCGGGTCAGTAACTCGATCGGAGCTTCCTTAATTTGTATTAGAAAGGTATTTTTAATCGCCGTCTGGCGCAACGTCATCAGCGATCCTATCCAAGGCGTCATTAACACCATGGCCAAACCGTTGGCCCTGATCAGCAGTTTTAAATCCACGCCCACCTGAATAGGCGTTTGGTCTTGCGGGGAATCAAAATACATGAGCTTAACGATGCGCAAACACGTAGGGCGGAAAAGCGCAGCGCCTTCCGCCGAAGGATAACGCATGCCATGATGGCGCGATGCCCGATTATCAGCCGACCCCGTTTACCAGGCAGCACCTACAGCCAGAGGAGATGGCTATCAATCAGAGCTTGGATTACTACAAGGTAAAACGGGGCGCTGCCTTTTTACTTCATTCCTCTTTCTTCAGCCCACCTTGTGCGCCTTAAAACCGCTATTTCCTCCCGGTCATCGCCTTCGGATAACCACCCCGACCAATCCGATATTTGCGATACTGATAAATGCAAAAGTAATGTCCTATCTCGCATATTGTCATGTAGGATGGGTCAAGCGGCCGCTCCTGCGCATCCTGCGCTCGCGACGCACAGGGAGGTGCAAGTGTCGCGGGAGGCAGGATGCCGAGAGCGACCGGCATTCGTGCATCCTGCACAGCAGAGCGGACCCATCAAAACCTATGATTTTGTTGGGTTCGCCGGTCGCTCAAACACATCCCTGTGTTTCGCGACACTCGGGCTCCTGCCCAGCGCTACCGCGGCTTAACCCAACCTACATTGATCTTTGGTAAATGATCGGACATTACTTATACATGGATCAATAGTTGCTTTCTCCATCTCGCATCTTCAGTTTAGCGCGAAAGAATAAGTTTGTACGAGTTGAGTGGAAGCCCGCGCGAGGATATTGCCGGGGTCCCGGACGGCGCCGGTATCTTTTCTGTCAGATCGATTTTCCAGCCCATTTTCAGAATTTCTTCCCGGGTGAGCTGGCCCAGGTTCGCATTGCACGAAAGTTTTTCGTTGTCGTCCGGAAACTCATCGTACATTTTGATCGTTCGGCAGGTGGCGGCCCTGGCGCCGGCGTCTGTCGTGGTTTTTGCTTCGGGTTTGTTTTTATTGTCCGCTACGCCCGGTTGCGGCTCCGCATCGGGCAAATTATTTTTAATCTTTTCCCATTCGTCGGCGGAATATTTCTTCCCGTCGACGTAGACCGCGTCGCCCATGCGGAAGATGAAACGGGCAAAGGACGGCGCCGAGAATACGGAAAGGCTTATCGCGAGAACAAGCAGCGGAATCCCGTTTTTCATGGTTGGCTCCTCGCATCTCGAAGAAATGGCGGGCATCTTGCCCGCCGTTGATAACAACTTGAAGGATGGACCGGTTCTTTTTAGACCTCGTAGTTAGGCGGACAAGATGTCCGCCTAACTACCAGAACCTGGAAAATGAGGCGTTGTCGTATCAGAAGTTGTAGGTCATGCCGATCGATACCGCCTGCAAGGTTGATCCGGCAAAACAGTTTGCATTCCCGTCCTTGCAATCCGTAGTAATGCCGTGGCCGCTGGCGCCGAGGTCATAGTGCGCACCTTTATGATTGTCTTGGCGGGCATAAACGAAATACCAGGTGGTTTGCTTGTCGGCAAAGTGGTGCTTGTAACCGGCGGTGTACATGTTGGCTTCGTTGTCAACCGGACCCGCGGCGGTCGTGCCGTCACTCCGATTGGTGCCGACGTCGCCCGGTGTCTTGCCGGCATGGGCCCAGCCGAGGTTAATGTCGTCCTGCGGAGTGACCTTCTGGGTCAGTGCCAGCCAATAGCCCTTGCGATCCCGTTCGTTGAAATTCGGGTTGGGGGCGTTGCGGACCATCTTTTCGCCAATGAGATTGACTGTGGTATTGGTGGGAAGCTTGTACTGCACCCCGGCCTTCCACGCATATTCATCGACAATACCGACAGCTCCCATCGGGACAGCCCCCGTCTCATCGCCGGTACGGTTGACGTTCTTGTGCAGCTCGTACGCCAGGATCGCGTAAACCGGACCGGAGTCGAAAACACCGGCCAAACTGTAGGCGTTGTCGAACGCGCCGTCATTGCAGCCGGCGACGGGATCGGGATCGTTTCCTCCGGTACAAGTGGACTCGCCGCTCGCCCTCACGCTGTTATCGCTAGACCTGTTCTGGCCGGGGGATGCCAGCGCGCTCAACGAGAAGCCGCCCATCTTCGGCGACTCATACCAGACCGCATGCGAGATCCGGGTGTCGAATTCGGCGCGGTTGTCGCCGCCGGTATTGCCCATGATGCTGTTGTAGTCGCCCACCGTGGCGGAGAACGGATCCATGCGCGCGGTCGACAATTTGTACGGCGCGTCGGTCTTGCCGGCCTTGATGGCGCCAAAGCCACCCGCTATACCAAGGTAGCTGTTGCGCGATGCGAGCGCACCCTTCACCTGGGCGTCACTGGTCGGGCCCGGCGTCGCGGCCACATCGACCTGGGTCTCGATCTGGAACACCGCTTTTAGGCCGCTGCCCGCACCGAGGTCGTGCCCGCCGCGCAGCCCGAAGTACGAAAGATTGCTGGCGACATCAGACTGCCAGCCCAGACGGCCCATAGCCGGCCCGGGTCCGCCGGGTCCGGAATTATTTCTTCCCGCAATGCCCTTGGTCGCATCGTCGACCGACAGATCGAGGTGGCCATAGAGCTGAACCTCCGTGTCAGACGTAACCGGACCGGCCGCCACGACCGGAGACGGCGCGCCGAAAGCGGCGGCGACAGCGAGGATAGCTGCTTTGATAGCGACTTCTTTTCTTTTCTTCATTTGACCTCCTAGTGAAATCAGCATAAGTGACCTTTCCCGAAAAGCCCCTACTAGTCCATAGTAAGAGGATTTCACGAACTGGACAGCGTTGTCAACAATCCGCACACCAACAGGCTTTCTTGAAATCGGTCCGGCACCGGGTTAGCCGGAAAACTCCCCAAAAACCATGTCCACCCCCAGGAGGAATCCGTGCCCACGACGATCAAGTTCTCCCGGCAAGGCGCGACGTTTCTGGCGGCACGCCATCCGCGATGAGCAAGATTTTCTTAGACATATCGATTACAACCATTGGAGTCCGGTCAAGCACGATGATGTCAAGCAGGTGAAGGACCGGCCTTAATCAAGCTTGCACCGGTTTGTCATTAAGGGCGCGTATCCGCAGGATTGGCGGGGTTGATGAGACGACGATCGATGAGGGCAATATGGGGAATGAGAATATTAATGTTTGGTGCGTAGAACGCACCCTCGCTTGCTGCAAAGGATTTCCCTCGCCCCAACCGGCTTCGCCCCCCTCGCTTCGCTCTCCCCTCACCCGGCCCTTCGGGCCACCCTCTCCCGGTGGGAGAGGGAAAGTCGGTACGGCCTCCGGCCGCAGGTTCATGGAAAGGGGTTCAAACTCAAACTCCTTCTCCCTTCGGGAGGTGAGGCGGGGGGGTTGTGAATGTCCGGTGGGCTGCGCCCACCGTACGCGGCTTCGGTCACCATCCAAGGGTGGGCGGAGCCCACCCTACGAGCACTACTGGTTCATGGGCTCAATTCGCGACCGTCGCTCGGTCGTGGGGTCTCTCCCAAAGGGAGAGCAACTGTGTTCAAACTCCCTTCTCCCTTCGGGAGAAGGGTCGGGGATGAGGGAGCCATGTGTCGGATTGCGGCGAGCTCGAATCATCTGCGAATTAATGGGACGCGACACTAGCAGTGGAACTCGCGCTCCGCTTCCCTGCAGTCCGCTAGCGCATGGATACATTGGATTGCGTCGAGCGTCAGTTAACGTTGACGCGGATTGCGGTTATGGGAATATTAAATGTCACCCCCGATTCATTCTCGGACGGGGGTGTTTTTTTGTCCCGCGATCGAGCCCTGCGTCATGCCGTGCAAATGGTGGAAGAAGGCGCGGGGATCATTGACATCGGCGGCGAATCCACCCGCCCCGGCGCACAACCGGTGTCGGTGCAGGAAGAATTAGACCGGGTGATGCCGGTGATCGAAGCCGTGCGTGATGCGGTCGAGGCGGCTATCTCCATCGATACTTCCAAACCGGAAGTGATGCGCGCCGCACACGCCGGCGGCGCCGGCATGATTAATGACGTATTAGCCTTGCGCGTGCCGGGCGCGTTGCAGGCGGCGGCGGAGCTCAATGTGCCGGTGTGCTTGATGCATATGCAAGGGGAGCCGCGCACCATGCAAAAAGATCCTCAGTACGCCGACGTGGTGTCGGAAGTGCGGGATTTTTTACGCGCGCGCATGCAGGCCTGTGTCGCCGCCGGCATGTCGCCGCAAAAATTGGTCATCGATCCCGGGTTTGGTTTCGGCAAGAACCTGGACCATAATCTACAGTTATTACGTAACCTTAAAGGATTTACTACGCTCGGCGCGCCTTTGTTAGTCGGGCTTTCGCGCAAAACCATGATAGGCGCGGCGCTGAATTTGCCGGTGGAGCGGCGTTTATATGCCAGCGTGGCGCTGGCGCTTATCGCCGCGCAAAATGGGGCGCAAATAGTCAGAGTGCATGACGTGCGCGCTACTTGCGAGGCCATACGCATGTACGAAATAGTCATGGAAACGAGGGCAGCAGGATGAACAAACGTTATTTTGGTACGGATGGCATACGCGGCCGGGTCGGTGAAGAGCCGATCACGCCGGAGACCGTGCTCAAACTGGGCTGGGCGGCGGGGCGCGTGCTGGGTCGCAATGGCGATGGGCACGGCAAGATTTTGATCGGTAAAGATACGCGCGTCTCCGGCTATCTTTTGGAATCGGCGCTGGAGTCGGGGTTATCCGCCGCCGGCGCCGACATCCGCTTATTAGGCCCGATGCCGACGCCCGGGATCGCTTATTTGACCCGCAGCTCGCGCGCGCAAGCCGGCATCGTCATCAGCGCGTCGCACAACCCGTATGAAGATAATGGCATTAAGTTCTTTTCTTCCCACGGCGCTAAACTGCCGGATGAGGTGGAACTGGCGATTGAAGAAGCCATGCGTCAACCTCTGCGCACGGTGGAGTCTGCCAGGCTTGGCAAGGTTAAACGTTATCCGGACGCGGGCGGACGCTATGTTGAATTTTGTAAAAGTACGTTTGCGCATAAATTGCGCTTGCAAGGTTTAACGATCGTGCTGGATTGCGCCAACGGCGCCGCCTACCAGATTGCGCCGCGTGTCTTCGGCGAGCTCGGCGCTGACGTGATCACCATTGCCAATAAACCGGATGGTTTTAATATTAATCGCGATTGCGGCTCTACTTGCCCGGAAACTTTACAGAAGACGGTGGTGGAGCGGCAGGCGGATCTCGGGATTGCACTGGACGGTGACGGCGACCGCGTGATCATGGTGGATGCCGAGGGCTCGCGGATCGACGGCGATCAGATTCTATTTATTATCGCCATGGCCCGGCATGGCACCGGCAAACTTAACGGCGGCATCGCCGGAACGTTGATGACCAATCTCGGTTTGGAACAAGCGTTGGCGGCACAACAAATTCCGTTTAAACGCGCGCCGGTCGGCGACCGTTACGTGATGAGCCTGTTAATCCAGGAAGGCTGGAGCCTGGGAGGAGAATCCTCCGGGCATATCATTTGTCTCGATAAAAGCACTACCGGTGACGGCATCATCGCCGCCCTGCAGGTACTGGCGGCGATGCGCGCGTCCGGCAGAAGCCTGGCCGAATTGAAGGCGGGCATGCGGATTTATCCGCAAACCATGATTAATGTGCGCATATCCGGGCGGTTTGATGTGCATCGGTCCGCTTATATTAAGCGGGTGTTGCAGGAAGCCGAAAGCGAGCTGGCGGGGAATGGACGGGTTATCCTGCGCGCTTCCGGCACCGAACCGGTGGTTCGCGTCATGGTAGAGGGCGAGGATCGAAACCAGGTCGAACGTTTAAGCCGGTATCTGGCCGATGCCGTTAAACAGGCCGCCGCCTCCGAGAGCGAGATTCCGCTCGCCGGTACGTCCTCTTTATAATATTAATATTCTCCTAAAATTGCTTTCTGCCGTTTGGACAGGTAACATCGCGCGCGTTTTTCAAAGAGAACGGGGGTAGGGGATGCGCCGGCCGTTGGTTGCGGGAAATTGGAAAATGCATGGAACGCGCGCCCAAGCCGAAATGCTGCTCGGCGGCATTTTACCAGGGCTTGGTGCGGTCAGAGAGACGGAAGTAGTGATCTGCCCGCCGTTTATTCTGATCCCGCTTGTGGCGGAAAAACTCGCCGCTGCCGGAACCGCCGCCGCTCCGCGCAAGGCCGATATCGGTTGGGGCGGGCAAAATTTAAGCATGCACGAGCTTGGTGCTTATACCGGCGAAGTTTCAGGCGCGATGTTGCGCGATTATGGCTGCACCTATGTGATCGTCGGCCATTCCGAACGCCGCACTCTCTATGGAGAACATGACCGCCTGGTGGCGGAAAAATTCCAGCGGGCGCAGGCGTCCGGTCTTATCCCGATCTTGTGCGTAGGCGAGACCTTGGCGGAACGCGAGCGAGGCCGAACCGAAGCCGTGGTGGCGCGGCAATTGGACGCGGTTTTGACCTTGGCGCATATCGCCGGTTTCAAAAATGCGGTGGTGGCTTACGAACCGGTATGGGCGATCGGCACCGGTAAAAATGCCACCCCGGAGCAAGCGCAGGCGGCGCATCAATTCATACGCGCAAAACTCGCGGAAGAAGACGCGCAAATCGCGGCCGGCTTGCGCATTTTATACGGCGGCAGTGTCAAGGCGGGTAACGCAAAGGCCTTGTTCGCGCAAAACGATATCGACGGCGGCCTGATCGGCGGCGCCTCGCTCCGCGCCGATGAGTTTTTAAAAATCTGTGGCGCGGCGGAGTGAAGGAGAGAGACGATGAAAGAGTTAATATTAGTGATCCATGTACTGGCGGCGGTGGCTCTGATCGCTTTAGTATTGATACAACATGGCAAAGGCGCGGACATGGGTGCGGCGTTTGGCAGCGGCGCTTCCCAGACCTTGTTCGGCAGCCGTGGCTCGGCGAATTTCCTGACGCGCACGACCGGGATATTAGCGACCATATTTTTCTTAACGAGTTCATCGCTGGTATATCTCGCTACGCGCGAGGGAACGCCGGCAAGCTCGGTAGTGCCCAGCCAAAAAACCGAGACCGCGCCGCCCGCAGGCAAGCCGGAGGGGGTTCCTAACAAGCCGGAAGGCGTTCCTCAAGCCCCGCGGCAATCGGAAGTGCCGTCGGTTCCGGAAACCCCCCCGAAATAAAGGCGGAGTTTTCAATACAAGCGGCAAAAAAAATAACAGGTGACATGGCTAAGGCCGAAGTGGTGGAATTGGTAGACACGCCGTCTTGAGGGGGCGGTAGCGCAAGCTGTGCGGGTTCGAGTCCCGCCTTCGGCACCATATCTTCAACCGGCAACGCCCAAGAACGTCCATAAAAGCACGATAGCTGCAAGGGAAAATCTTCTTTCGCAGCCGGTCATGCCCGGAGATACTGACCCGACCGCTAAATAGTGCGTATTGTTTGCTTCCTCTCCCTCCGGGCATAGGTATCTACACATCTCGAATAGATCGTCATTCCCGCGCAAGCGGGAATCCAGATACCCCGCGTCAATACTGGATTCCCGCTTGCGCCTGCCCTCGACTCGATCGGGGGCGGGAATGACCGTTGGGTGTTGCGGTGCGATTGGACGGTTTCTCGGGAGAAGGAACCAATTGATGCTGCGGTACGCACTATTTACCGTTCTCCTCAGTAACTTATAGGGACCGCGTTAATAATGCTTGACTTTGGCATAACCCCCGTTTAGGTTACAAACGGACTCAATAATTAAGCAAGCAGC
>DATGVQ010000176.1:0-11039 GCA_035300145.1 Acidiferrobacterales bacterium
TAATGAAGCAATATCACGTTTTTGCCAGGGGCCAAGGCAGATTCGGGTCGATAAAGTGACATGTCCCGCATCAATCGCCTGCACGCGCAACCCTAACCCAGGGAAGCGGTTGTCCATTAACGCATCGATGTAACCGCGTGAATACAAAGGCTCCGCGCCAGAGGCGCGGCTCACGTTAATGCACGCCAATCCTATAGCAGGATGACGCGCAGAATTTTATTAGAAATACCCATGAACATCAGCGCACGCGATTGCGCAATACGCCGATGCCTTCGATTTCCACTTCCACCACATCTCCCGGCTTAAGGAACCGTGGCGGCGTGAATCCCTTGCCGACGCCCGATGGCGTGCCGGTGGCGATAATATCCCCCGGCTCCAGCGTGGTCCCGGCGGTGATCGTCGCAATCAAGGTGGGTATGTCGAAGATCATGAGCGAGGTATTAGAGGATTGTCTGACTTCTCCGTTGACCCGCGTTCTGATTTGCAAATTTTGCGGATTCTTAAGCTCGCTCTTATGCACCAAAACCGGGCCCATCGGGCAGAAGGTATCGAAGCTTTTACCGAGCAGCCACTGGCCGTGTGTGCGCTGTTTGTCACGCGCGGTCACGTCATTCACAATGGTATAACCAAACACATAATCGAACGCCCTTTCCTTTTTCACCGACTTTGCTTTCTTGCCAATAACGACCGCCAATTCGCCCTCATAATCAAGCTGCTCGGTCACTCCGGGATGGCTGTCGATTTCCATTTCTGGACCGATGACGGTAGTGGGCGGTTTTGAAAAAACCACCGGATGCTTCGGCAAATCTCCGGACATTTCATTAACATGGTCAACATAGTTCTTGCCTATGCAAAAAACATTTTTTCTCGGCCGAGGAATAGGGGCCAGCAACTTGGCCTCGGATTCAGGCACTGTATATTGCCGTTTTTTTATTTTCGCCAGCTTCTGCACCATCAGCAAGGATTCATCACCCGCCTCGATTAACTCCAGTAGTGTCTTAGGAAAATCACCCGCGATGCCCTCGCCTGCTTTGGCGACCGCAAGGTCCAAAATTCCTTCCGGCATCAGTAGGCCGATTTTCATTATTCCATTTTGCGCAAACGTCATAAATTTCATGGACGCTCCTTAAATTACAATTAAAGATGTTAAGCGGTGTAGGATTAACTGTTGCTTACAACAATTTTTTGTTGCATCGTACACTTGTTAAAGTTCAGTAACCATACTTTCTGCATTGGATTACAACAGAAACGCTGAGAAAAAATCGATGACTAAGCCAAAATCTAAAAAGCTGTTATTGATGCTTGCCATCCTTTTACTCACGCCTCTTGCCGCATGGCAAATAACAAGCGCGGAGAACAGGATTGTTACATCGAAAGCATCACCCAACAGAGAGATCTATCTTTATCAAGGCGCCGACCGCGACCAGCAATTGCTTGCGAAGGCCAAGAAAGAGGGGGCGGTAACGCTTTATACGACCCTGACAGCACAAGACGCGAGGGTGTTAACGGCGGCATTTGAGAAGCAGTACGGCATCAAGGTGGAGGTTTGGCGTTCCGGCACCGAAAAAATCATTCAACGCGTTCTGGCTGAGGCCAAATCGGGACACTATGAAGTAGATGTGCTGGATTTGAGTATAATGGAAATCTTATATCGGGAGAAAATTTTGGAGCAGTTTTATAGCCCCGCCTTTAAAGACCTGGTGCCTCAGGCGTTCCCGAAACACAAATACTATGTCGCTGACCGTTTTCTCTTCTTCGTCATGGCGTACAATACCAATCTGGTGAAACCCGAAGACGTGCCTAACTCCTACGCGGATTTGTTGCACCCTAGATGGACAGGAAAGATTGGTATTGAAGCCGCCGACGTGGACTGGTTTGCCGCCATCGTTAAATCCATGGGGGAGGAACAAGGCCTGACGTATTTCAAACAGCTTGCCGCCATGAAACCGCAGATGCATACCAATCATATTTTAGTAGCGGAATTGGTCGCGATGGGAGAAATCCCTCTGGTTCCCAATGCCTTCAACAACAACGTAGAAACGCTCAAACAAAAAGGCGCTCCCATCGAGTGGAAGGTGCTGCAGCCTGCCTTCAGTAGTCCCAGCTCCTTGGGCTTGGCTAAGAATGCGCGGCATCCGCATGCGGCGCTGCTGTTTGCCGACTTCATCCTGTCTCAACAAGGCCAGCAAATTCTCAAAGACCTTAATCGCGTTCCGGCCAGCCTGGCGGTGGACAGCCCGTTAAATAAATTTAAGTATCAAGTCATTAACCCGGCTATTTGGGATGAGTGGGATAAATGGGAAAAACTCTGGTCAGATCTATTCTTAAAAGGAGAAGCAGTCAAAAAGGGAGGGGGATAGCGACTTGCTGAAAATTTTTTTCAGCTATCTCATAGTTACCAGACAATTAAGGCGGTCCCTGCTATGCTGATAAAGGCCGCAACAATAACCTGGGGCGTCAGATTTTCCCGCGCTTTAAAAATCCATATAGACAAAAAAATGGTGACAAAGACTTCCATTGACGAAATCAAGGCTACGCGCGAAATAGCGCTGTAGTTCAACGCGGTAAAGTAGAAGATTTGGCCTACAGAACCCGCAACGCCGGCGAGAAAAAACCACCAGTGGAATTGCGAAAAAGTGGAACGAACCGCCTCACGGTAGCGCTTGTCAAAAAGCGCCATGATGAGAAAGATGGAAGCGCCGACCATAGCCCCTAGCGTCGCGCCAAAAAACGGATCCGGGATCTCCATTAACCCGAGTTTTCGTCCTAAATATCCGAACGCGTAGGCCAGCGCGGATATGGGTCCATATACATAACCTAAATTAGCAATGGAGTGCAGTGATTCTTTAAGCGGTTTCACCCAGGTCTTCTGCGTAACGACAATCGGCGCGTCCGACGCGCGCGCGCCTTTTCCGGTTAATGACAAACGATACCCCTGGAGTATCAAAATAATAAAGCCGGAGAAAATAAGCACCATCCCGGCGATCAGCATCGCGGTTAACGGCTCGCCCAACAACAGTATACCAATCAGCACGGCAAAAAATGGATTTAACCTTTTGATGGTGGCGGCTCGGACCGGTCCCAAGTGCTGAATCGATGAGTAAAGAAATACCCGCCCGATAAAGGCGGTTAAAATCCCGGCCAAACCGAACCAAAAAATTCCCGCCGGATTTAATGCCGGCCAGCCGCGGTGCAAACCCATGGCTATCACCATCAGGCCGGCAATAACAATGGTCAACAGAATCGAAACAAAGGCGCCGTTATCTTGCGAGGAGGAAGCCGGGCCTTTATTAACAATGCCTCTATTAATCAGTACATTTGCGCTGCCGAAAGAGATCGCCGACAGGATGGCGAAAAATTCTCCCATTCATTCTTACCTTAAATCTAAAATTAAGGGATAAACGGCACGGCCCGCGTACTACGGCGCAGCCGTGAGACCCAGCAGCCCGGCGCCCGTATCCCAGCAGATCGCCTGCAGGTCGCTGCTTTGCAACCCCTCCAGCTTCATTAATGAGTTAACCGGATCCGGGTCCTGAAGCGGGAATGGGTGATCACTACCAAGCACAACGTGGTCCGCCCCTGCTGTTTGAATCAAGTACCGCAGCGCGGCATCGTCGTGTAGCACGCTATCGAAATAGAGATTCGGTGCGTAACTTGCGATATTCCGCTTAGCGGCACCACGCGCAAACGCTGGAGCGGCTACTTGACCACGTCCAATGCGACCGAATTGGTATGGCACGCACCCGCCGCCATGGACCAATAGGACGCGCAGCCCAGGGAACCGATCGAACACTCCGCCCAGCAAAAGTGCAGCAGCAGCAAAGGTCGTCTCGCTGGGATTGCCCACTAGAATGTGCAGGAACAGCCTGCGCAATCTTGGCGGCACATTGATGTCAGCGGGATGCACGATAACGGGGACATTCAGTTCCTCAGCCACCCGCCAGAAGGGGTCGAAACCGGCGGCATCAAGCCCCTCCTCCTCCACCCGGGCACCAATCTGTACCGCACGATGACCTAGTTCGCGGACTGCATATCTTAGCTCTTCGGCGGCACGCTCAGGTGCCTGCAGTGGCACCATCGCCGCGGCCACAAAGCGATCGGAACGCTTGTTTACCAGCTCCGCGAGCGCCTCGTTTTGGACCCGCGCAAACCACTGTCCGGCTTCTGGAGGTAGGTGATAGGCGGCGAGATCCATCCATCCGGACACGAGCTGGATATCGATGCCCGCCGTGTCCATCCAAACAAGTCGTGCAGCGTCGTCGGTTAGAGTCGGTAGGATCGGCATGCCCGTTAGGCGGCCGCCTACCGCAAAGCGCGCGGTTCCATCCGCCGCCCGATCAATCCCTATAGCGTGCGTCGCGCCCTCGGCCTCGACGCGATCAACCACCCGTTTTCCAACATAATGGGCGTGCATGTCCAAACACCGGCACTTGCGATGCCCGTGTGAAGTACTGTGTGAACGCTCTGCCATTATGAGTCTCGCCCGCTTGAGGTTCCGGAGCGTCGGCCACCCCTGTTTCCGACCACCGTCGCGAGTAAACGTGCGATCTCTTGCGGCCGTTCGACTGGGGTCAAATGCCGGCCGCCCGCGATCACCGTAAGGGTCGATTGAGGAATCGCTTCGTGTAACTGGCGCGCCATGCTGACCGGAGTGGCGTAATCCTGTTCGCCAACGATCACACAGACGGGCATGCGAAACGTTGACAGGTAGCGTCGCAGATCGGCATCGCCCAGCATTTCACACGTCGCCGCATAACAGTTGACGTCGTTAGCCAGGAATACTTTGATCAAGGCATTGCCCGCTTCTGGATGCGCGGTGCGGAACTGGTCGCTGAACCAACGGGTGATCTGAAAATCCACCAGCACGCCGAGCCCCTTTTCCCGTGCGGCGGCGGCGCGCTCTCGCCATTGCTTCGGCGCGTCCTGGCCATACCACGCGGTCGTGTCAATCAGGGCGAGGCTCTGCGTTCGGTCTGGGTAGACGCCGGCGAAGGCTTGGGCGATACATCCACCCATGGAGCAGCCGGCGATGGCGGCACTCGACCAACCCAGGTGCCCAAAGAGCTGTGCCAGATCTTGCGCAAACAACTCCGCCGAGTAGGCCGCGACGGATCGCCCGGAGCGTCCGTGGCCGCGGCAATCATAAGTGAGGACCGAGGCCCGGCCCACCAGCTCTGCGACAACACCATCCCACACGCTTCGATCAAGCGCCAGAGAATGAATCAAGGCTATTCGAGGCACACCAGAAATACGAGAGTGGTGCAAGGTGTAAGCAATCTTACACCCATCGGAAGTCTTGACGACACCGTCACGGGAATCACGGACCATTAAATTCCTCCATTGTTGGCGCGCTCCTTTCGGCCAGAAGCGCTAACTCTCGCGCTCAAACGCCGCTTATCAACGTCGCTGTCTCGCTACCGCCCGTTGCCAGGCGGTAGTTAGCGCCCGGCCTGAGAATTCGACTGCCATCTCACGCTTATAGGCGGCCGATCCGCGCACATCCGAAACTGGATCTACCCGTTTTCGCACCTGCTTGGATGCCTCACGAAACAGCTCGTTACTTGGGCGCTGCCCGACAAGCTCGGACAGCGCCACCACCATAGGCTTAGGACTTGCCGATCCGATAACCAGGCGCGCACTGCGGCACCCACCCGTCGAATCCAGCTCCACCAGCGCAGCCGCGCTTATGCAGGCGGATTCCCAAACACCTCGCGGCAGGAATTTGAAAAACGCCGATCCGGCGGTCGCAGAGAGGGCCTCCAACTCAACACTTACTATCAACTCATCAACCCCAAGATCGCCATGCTGAAAAAGATCGCCCACGCTTATCGTTCTTCTTCCCTTGGAATTAGCGATGACGACTCTTGCCCCGAGAGCAATTAACGCGACCGGCACATCATAAGACGCATCCAGGGGTGCGACATTGCCGCCAACCGTTATCATCTGGCGCAACCTGGCCACCCCTACCGATAACAGCGCCTCACCTAAAGCCGGCCAAGCTTGACAAAGACGTTCGTCCTCTCCTGCTGTTTGCAATGAAACTGCCGCCCCGAGGTGAAGGACACCGTCGCTGTGAATAGAAAGCCCTTGGAGTTCGGTAATTCGCTTAATCCCGATCAGGCGCTGCGCAATCGGGTGTCCAGTGTTCTCGCGGTGCAGTGCATGGGCGACACCACCCGCCACAATCGACGCACCTCCCTCCGCTAATTCGGATACCACCGTGGCCACGCTGTCGGCGTCGATGAATTTTGCGGCGGCAGGCCGGGCTCCGGACGGCCGGCCAGCCCGCAATCTATCCGCTGATCCGGCGGAGGCGGCACTCACCTGCATGGGCGCTGACAAATCCTCGCCTGCGAAATATTCCGGATGTAACGCGCGATAGATCTTCTCGGCAGTTATCGGCAATGCGGTAATGCGAACGCCGGTTGCATCGGCAATAGCGTTCGCAATAATTGCCGGCACCGAATCGATACCGATTTCCCCCACTCCCTTGGCACCGAAGGGACCCGTTGGTTCGTACGAGTCGGCGAACGCCACGTGCATAATCGGCATCATGCCGGCGGTCGGGATCTTGTAATCCTTCAGGCTAGGTTCGGTGGGGCATCCTCCCCGCCAGTCAAAATACTCTGTAAGCGCGTAACCGAGACCTTGCGCCACGGCCCCCTGGACTTGTCCTTCGGCAAGCGCGGGATTGATGACGGTGCCGCAATCCACTGCCGCAGCCAGTTCGAGCACGGTTACTTTTCCGGTAGCGGGATCGACCTCGACCTCTACCGCCTCTGCCGCGAAGTTATAGGCTCCAGACTCATTACCGTAACGACTTTCGTCAGGAAATTCCGACGGATTATCGAATGTGCCGATACCAACGATCGGCTGGCCACCCGGCTGATAAAGATGCCGGCGCACCACGGCTGCGACCGGATGAAACGAGGATTCAGCGCCGCCTCGAGGCCCAATCCGGCCATTTACGATTAGTAGTTCGTCGGCCGGGAGCCCCAGTTGCGCCGCCGCGGCCGCTAGCAGCTGCTGGTGCGCGGCAGCAGCTGCACGTTTTACCGCATTTCCCGCCACATAGGTCAGGCGGCTCGCCAGTGCTCCCAGCGCATGCGGCTGCACGTCGGTGTCGGGGCGGGTGATATCCACATTCTCGTAGGAAAGGCCGAGTTCCTCTGCCGCGATCTGGCGCAATACCGTCAGCGTGCCGGTGCCGGTCTCGCCTTCGCCGGTGATGACGGTGGCGCGGCCGTCCTCGTTGATCCGGACGATGGCAGAGCTGCCGTCGTAGTCGCCGAAGCTGCGGCGGCCGTTGACGTGGACGCTGCAGCCGATGCCGAGCCCGCGGTTCGACCGGCGGTTCTTGCGCTTCTCGCGCCAGCCGATCATCTCCGTAGCCTTGTCGATGCACTGCTTGAGCTCGCAGCTCGTGATCTTGTGGTTGTGCGGCGAGACGTCTCCCGGATCCACCGCATTCATGCGTAGCAGGTCGACGATGTCGATGCCGAGCTTTTGCGCGGCGAGGTCCCATGCCTGTTCCACCGCCCAGTCCGCGGACGGGTTGCCGAACCCGCGGAGGGCGCCGGTCGCGACCAGGTTGGTATAGATCAAGCTAGAGTCCGCCCGCACGGCCGGGTACTTGTAGAGTGCATCGTGGCGTACCGTCGCCGCGCCGAGGATGGCCTGCGACTTGCCGGTGTAGGCGCCGTTATCGGCCCACATCTTGATTTCTTTCGCCCTGACGCGGCCGTCGCGCGAGAAGCCGAGCCGCACCCAGTAGCGGATCGGCATGCGCGGGTGGCTCGCGAGAAACTCCTCCTCGCGGGTGTGGATAAGCTTCACCGGTCGCCCGGCCTTGCGCGCGAGAATGGCGCAGACCACGGACGCGTTATCGTCGCCGGACTTGCCGCCGAAGCCGCCTCCGACCTCGGTCTGGATCACGCGCACCTGACTTTCCGGCACGCCCAGCGCGGTGGCATACCGGTTACGCGCAAGAAACGCTGTCTGGGTGTTGCACCACATGGTCACGCGGTCGCTGTTCCAGCGCGCGACGCAACCGATGGTTTCGAGCGCGGTATGCCACTGGCGGGCGCTTTCCCAGGTACCTTCGACGATAACATCGCTCGCCTTGAATCCCGCATCGACGTTGCCGCGCTCGAAGGCGAAATGATGCGCGACGTTGCCGGGCGCATCCTCGTGCACCAGCGGCGCGCCCGGCGCGAGGGCCTGGTCGAGCGACAGCACGGCGGGCAGGACCTCGTATTGGACGCCGATGCGATCGACCGCCGCGCGCGCCGTGGCGAGGTCCACCGCCGCGACCGCCGCGACCTCGTCTCCCAGGTAGCGCACTTTATCGATCGCCAGCGGATACAGATCCGGCCGAAACGCACCCCACTTGCACTTTGCCGTGTCAGCGCCGGTCACGACCGCCTTGACGCCCGGCATGGCTGCAGCGGCGCTGGTATCAATGGAGACGATCCGGGCATGCGGGTGAGGGCTGCGCAGCACGGCCGCATGCAGCATGCCCGGGAAGTGCAGATCGGCGACGTACTGCGCCGCGCCGGTTACTTTCGGGATTGCATCGGTGCGCGCCACATCCTTGCCGACTATCAGAGGCTGGCTCGATACCGGCTGGTTTGCGTCTAGCGTAGTCTCGAACTCAGTTTTCATGATTCGATCAAGCCGGTCGGGTCGTGAGCTTAGAGGCCTCACGAATGGCTTCGATAATCTTGTAGTAGCCCGTGCAGCGGCAAAAATATCCGTCTACGGTCGCGACGATCTCGGCGCGGGTGGGGTTGGGGTTTTGCTCAAGTAGCGCGCAGGCAGCCAATACATGGGCCGGGGTACATATGCCGCACTGAAACGCGGCTTTGCGCACGAACGCCGCTTGCACCGGGTGCAGCCAATTGTTATTGCCGAGGCCTTCAATAGTACGAACCTCCGCGCCATCCACTAATACCGCAAGTTGTAAACACGCAGAAACAGCAGCGCCATTCACCAACACCGCGCAGGTCCCGCAATAGCCGTTGCCGCAGCCGCGTTTTGTCCCGGTGAGCTGCAGATCCTCGCGCAGAACGTCGACCAGCAGGCGATCCGCAGACTTCAAGCTTACTTGTACCGCGTCGCCGTTGAGCGTGAATGCGATGACCGTTGCTGCCATTGACGTCCTCTCCGCCGAGAGCTTCCTCAGTAACCTCAAGAACGAACCGGTGCACCGCTGCGACTTCGACCGCGCGCGATGTGGCTCGCGCGGCGCTCTTCGACTACATCGAGCTGTTCCACAACCGAGCGTGCAAACACCGCGCCCGCGGCTACATCAGCCCGATGCAGTTCGAGAAACATTGCGGATGGTCAAGCACTTTTGCTGGCTTTGGGAGGTAATTCAGCCAGTTCTGTCTGATAGGCCGCGTCCATATTGGGCTTCAAGTCATGCTTTTTAAGCTCGTCCGCGAACATTTTACGCACCATCGGGCCTTCATCCGCGTAGTCGATTTGGTCGCCGCCCGCCCGTTTGCTGATCCAGTGTTTGGGCACGCCTTGGGTGGTGCGGATGGTTACCGATTCGTGCTTAAACGCGAGATAGCGCGCAGGCTGTGTGCCCGCATTGAAATGTTGATGGTACCAAAGATTCGGCGGCACGATCATCGAGCCCTCCTGCCAATCAAAGCGCTGTGGCGCCTCGCCTTCCGGCCACATCAGGCTGTAACCCTGCCCACTTAGGATAATGACATGCGCCCCCGGACCGTGCGCATGCGCCTTTTTATACGTGGCGACCGGAAATTGCGAGATATGGCTGCTCATCGAGCCCTTGGCCATGTTAAAGCGGACTTGAGCGCCGCCGGCGCCGCGCTCCTTGGCGCTGAACAACGGCAGGTTGATGGCGTCGGCGACGAAATTGGTTTCCAGCAACAGGCCTTTTTGCTCGCCTTTGTTGCTGAAATAATCCGGCTCGCCGGCAAACCGGTTCTTGAAATCGTACGACGTATTGAAAATAAACTGCTCGTCTTCATAAAGGTTGATCACCACCGGGCCGTTCGTGACCGCGACATAACGCACCGGTTCTTTGCCGGAACCATTGAAGTGTTGATGCCAGGCATTGATCGGGATCGCGAAATTCGCGCCCCGCTGCCACTCGAAGGTGACGCGCTTGCCGGCGTCGTTCCACACGGCGGTCGAGCCGCGCCCGTCCAATACGTAGATCATTTCTTCGAACAGTTGCCGCTGCGGCTCCAATTTTTTGCCGGCGGGGATTTCGCAGATATAGCAATCGCTCGACGTGCGCGAGGCGTCATGGTTGATATAAACCCCGCGCCCGCCGCGGCGTGGCCAGGGCTTAAGCTCCACGGTGTGGAGGTTTGGGATGTAGCGCGCGCTGATGATGTCCAGCCCCTGTTTGCGCACCCAGCGCGTGTACGGAGAATCCTTCTCCGTCGCGAATTTTTTCGCTAATTCCTCTGATACGATCGCATCTTTGGCCATGTGTTTACCTTTTTGATGAAAGTTATTTTTCCGCCCTGCGGCTTAAATACCGATAGTAATTATAGTTAGATAGTAACAAGCTAACATGTTAACACACCAAAATAAAAGCCAAAATGACGGACGCGCAAATCAAAGAATGCGTAGGGGTCAACCGCGCACGGAACCTATGTCCGACCATTCCTTCCAAAGCACTATCTATTCCAAGCGCCCCAGCATGCGAATATGGCTCGGAGTAACCGCTGAAACGCTCGTTTTCAGTGTACAAGCCTCACTCCACCAGGCTGGCAAAATAGAATAGCGGCCTTCGTTCCGCTCTTTTGAAAATCTCTCCACCTAAAAACAGCTCGGACCAAAGCTTATCCCACTTGTCCCACTCATCCAGAGTGATCGCGGGATCCATCACTTGATATGGGAATTTGTTCAAAGGCGTATCCACCGCCAGGCTTGCCGGGACACGGCCACGCTCTTTAAGAATTTTTTGACCTTCGCGGGATAGAATAAAATCGGCGAACAGCAGCGCGGCGTGGGGATGCGCGGCATGCCGCGAAATACCGATCGCGCCCGAC
>DATGVQ010000177.1:0-11067 GCA_035300145.1 Acidiferrobacterales bacterium
TTAGGCGTAATACTGCTAATTTATCTCTAGTAGATTGTTGAAAAAGTCCATCCGTGGGGCTTTTTGACTCGGACCATCCCTGGTCCTCGCCCTACGGGCGCTACGATGTAGCGCCCAATTTCTCTCCCGGAGAAATTGTCAACACGCAAAGCAAAAAGCGTGGCCCTGTAATATAAGGGGGCTTTGCTTCATTCCTCAATCACTAAAGTGATTGAGGAATGGCGGTACGTCCCTATACCGCGACGGGCAGGAAGCCCTAGTGCCGCGTAGCGGTCCCTTTCGGCATCCTGCCTCTCGGGACACTCGCACATCCCTGTGCATCGCAGGAGGCGCGAGAGCGGCCACCGCAGGGTGATGAAAAACGAGTTTTTCATCACCCTGCTAGAGCGAGCTTACCAGGTGCCCCCCGTCCACGGTGAGTACGGCGCCGGTCATATACTTGGAAGCGTCGGAGGCCAGGAGCAGCAGGGCGCCATCCAAATCCTCCGGCAGCCCGATGCGGCGCTGGGGGATGCGCTTGATCAGGGCTTGGCCGGTGTCGCTCGCGAAGTAGTCGCGGTTCATCCCCGTTTCCACGTATCCCGGCGCCAGGGCGTTGACTCGAATGGAATGCCGCGCCAGTTCCAGGGCCATGGCCTGTGTCAGGTGGATCAGACCGGCCTTTGCCGCGGCGTAACTCGGCACCTGGGGCGTCACCCGCAAACCGAGTATGGAGGCGATATTGATCAGGCTGCCGCCGCGCCGCGCGGTCACCATACGCCTTGCCGCACATTGGGAGACTCGCCAGGCGCCGGTGAGATTGACGCCGATCACCCGGCTCCAATCCTCCTCGGTATACTCCAGCATGGGCTTCATAACCGCGATGCCGGCGTTATTCACCACCACGTCGAGGGGGCCTAAGCGGGTTTCCGCGTCATCCAGGCCGGCATTCACGCTTGACGGGTCGGTCACGTCCAATTCCACGGCGATGGCGTCGCCCCCCTCGGCCTTGATCCCAGCGAGCGCCGGATTGGATTCGTTGATGCGCCGATAGGCGAGGGACACCCGCGCTCCGGCGCGCGCCAGGGTCAGCGCGAAATGCCGTCCCAGGCCGCCGTTGGCGCCGGTCACCAGCGCGTGTTTGCCTGCAAGATCAAGATCCATGAATTTTCCTCACTATTGAACCATCGTCGGCCGCCAGGTTTTGTTCAACCCCCGGTATCCGCTGCCGCTTTTGCCCGATCGCGCAGCACGAACTTTTGCGTCTTGCCGGTGGCGGTCTTGGGCAGCGCGCCAAACACCACGCGCTTGGGAACCTTGAAGTGGGCAAGCACGGTACGTAAGTGTTCGACCAGTTCCGGAGCGCTGAGGCTGGCCCCTTCTTTCAGGGTCACGAAGGCTACCGGCACCTCGCCCCATTTCTCATCCGGAGCGGCTACCACCGCGGATTCCAGGACCGCTGGATGGGTGGCGATAGCCTGCTCCACCTCAACCGACGCAATGTTTTCTCCGCCGGAAATAATAATGTCCTTGGAGCGGTCTTTCAGTTCAATATAACCGTCAGGGTGCATCACGCCGACGTCGCCGGTACGGAACCAGCCGTCCGGGCAGGCATTGCGCGTCGCCTGCTCGTCACGGTAGTAACCGAGCATGAGGTTGTTGCCGCGTAGCGCGATCTCCCCAAGCGTGATCCCGTCGGCCGGCGCGTCGCTGCCATCGGACGCCACCACGCGGACCGTCTCGGAAATGACGTTGCCCACTCCCTGGCGCGCCTTGATGCGGGCCTGTTCCGAAATCGGCAGTTGCTCCCATTCGCGCCGCCAGTCGCAGATCAACGACGGACCGTAAGTCTCGGTGAGGCCATAGAGATGGGTCACCTGGATGCCGATTCCCGCCATGCGGGCGAGCAGGGCTGGGGCCGGGGGTGCCCCGCCGGTGGCAACGCGCACCGGCTGCGGCGGCGGTCCGGCCTCGGCGCCGGCATCCCAGGCGAGCATGGTCACCAACGTCGGCGCGGCGTTGAAATGGGTAACACCGGAGTGGCGCAGGTGCTGCCAGATCTGCCTCGGGTCCGCCTTGCGCAGGCAGAGATGGGTGGCGCCGGCCACCGTCACCGCCCAGGGAAAGCACCAGCCGTTGCAGTGGAACATGGGCAACGTCCATAGGAAGGTACTACTGCTGTTGAGCCCGGTTTGCATGGCCATGGCCAGGGCCTGCAGGTAAGCCCCGCGATGGTGATACATAACGCCCTTGGGCTTTCCGGTCGTGCCACTGGTGTAGTTAATCGCGAGCAGAGCGCGTTCGTCGGCGACCGGAACCGCCATGGATCGAGCGGCCGCGATCAGACGTTCATACTCGTCTTGGGGACCGTTTCCGGAGCGCACCAGGCGCAGCGGAAAAGACAGACGCGAAGCAATATCCTTTGCCGCATTCTCGCACTCGTGATCGTAAATCAACACCTGGCTGCCGCTGTGGTCCACGATGTAAGCCAGGTCGGCGGGAGTAAGACGGTAGTTTAGCGCCACCAATACAGCGCCGGCGAACGGCACTGCGTAATGACATTCCAGCAGTGCATGGGTATTCGGCGCCAGCACCGCGACGCGGTCCCCGGGGACCACCCCCAAACTCGCCAGGGCGTCGGCCAGCCGCTCGGTTCTGGCAAGAAACTCCGCATAGCTGAATCGTCGCTCGCCGTCGATCACGGCAATGCGGTCGGCATATACCTTCCCGGATCGAACCAGAAAGGCGGTCGGGGTCAGAGGTTCGAAACTGAAATCCGGATGGGCGTCAGTGCCGCGTAGTTGGCTCATTTCGCCTCCGTGGAACTTGGACGGTAGGCATGGAACACCCGCTCCATGACCGTATGTCGTTCCGCCGACTTGGCCTCGTCGTAGGGGGTAAAATTGATTGTCCGCAGCATAGCGCGGATCATCCCGCCTGCCAGCGTATCCACATCGATGATATCGAGACAGGCCGGATCCTGTTCGAAGGCGCCCATGGCGCTGCGGGGGCACCCCGCCAGCCGGCACAGGAGTATGCGGTTCACCGCATCGTGGCTTACCAGCAGCAGGCGGTCCCAGGCCGAATCGGCGAGTAGCGCCAAGAATGCCGTTACCACCCGCTGCTCGAAATCGGCGAAACGCTCGCCACCGATGAAGGCGCCGTTCGCGTCGGCGGCGGCGTCATAGGCATACGCCACGTCCGGTTCCAATCGTCGATGCGGAATGTCCCGCAGGCGGCCGGCGCGGATTTCGCGAAAGGCGGCATCGGTCTCGACCGGAATCTTCTGTTGTGCCGCCAGCAACTCCGCGGCTTGCCGGGCGCGGGGATAATCGGATGCCACGACTCGGTCAAATATCACGTCCCGCAGCGACCGGGCAAGGCTACGCACCTGGAAAATGCCGGTCGCGGACAAAGACACGTCGCGTGGATCGAGCGGTTGCCCCACGGGGTCAAAATAATCCACATGCCCATGGCGCACCAGGTAAATACGCCGCCGCCTCGGTCCAGGGCCGGGGGTACCGCCCACCTCCCGGGCCGGGGACGGCGGGTTCACCCCGGAACTCGCGAACGTTTTCTGCCCGCGCAGGGCCTTTGGGTTGCTGATGGCAAGTTTGCGACGAGTGATCTCGCGCAGATGGCCGAGCAGCGCTGCGATTTTCGCTGTGTCTCGATCGTAGGCGCCGGCGCGTATATTCTGGGACAGACGCCGGTTTGCTTCCGCCACAGTGGTGGCGACCGCGTCGAAGTCGGTCGGGTCAGGTACTGAAACCAGCGGCAGCAATTGCGCCAAGCCGGTCAGTTCAGCCCGCACTGTGTCCTCCTCCAGTTCCGCTTCACGCGCGGCGACGGCCATGCTATTAGCGACCATCAGTGCCTCGTAGCGCAGTTCCTGCGGCAGACTCGGAAGCAGCTTCTGTAATAGTGTTTCGCGCGCAGTAACAAGCAAATCGCGTGCATCGGGGTGTTCACTCATGGCTGTCTCCGCGGGTCAATGCAATGATTTCCTGTTCCAGTTCCGGCACCAGCCTTCCCGTGAGCGCCAGTTCGAGCGAACGTTGCTGCCCGGAGATGTGGCGCCAAGCTTGCTGCAGGGCGATCACTGCCCAGCGCAGATGCGCCATCACCTGCCAATACCTGAGATCCTCGCGGGAAAATCGGTGTCCTGAAATCTTTTCATAGCCGGCCAGGAACGGGTCAATCGCCGCGATGCCGCCGGCTTCCCGGTCGGAACCGGCGAAACGCCAGCAGCGGGCGGAAAACCAGCCAAGGTCTTCCCGCGGGTCGCCCCATCCTGCGAATTCCCAGTCAAGAATGCCGGCCAGCCGCCCTTCGCCCACCATGTAGTTACCGGTGCGGTAGTCGCGATGAATCAGGCAGACGGTTGCTTCCCCGGGCGCATTCCACTCGCACCAGCGCAAGCCCCATTCGAGCACCGGCCGTACGGCGCCGATGGCATCCAGGTGGTTTCGATATTCGGCGACTGTAGCCAGGGCCGGGCTGCGTCCAGGAAGCGGCAGGAAGTCCAGTTCCGGCCGTGGCGGGATCACCCGGTGCAGGCGCGCCAGATTGGCGCCCAGTTCCTCCGCCAGGACCGCGCCGTCCGGCACCAGACTTTGCTCCTTGGTAAGGCGATGGCCTGTCACGACGCCGAAGAGTCGCTCCATGAGGAAGAAGTCGCGTCCGATCACGCTCAGATCGCGGCATAGCGAGATGGGTTCGGGCACCTTGATGCCGGCGGCGTGCGCCACTCCTAAAACGGCATATTCCTGCGCTCGCGTCAGGCTCGCCGCCACTGCCGACGGTGAATCTGTGCGCAGCACCCAGTCCCGTTCCCCGGGGTGGGAACCGCCCTGGAGGCGAATACGCAGCGCCCAGTTTTCCTGAATGGCGCCGCCGGGCAGGCGGCTCACGCCTGCTACCGACACGGTATCGGCTTGGGTCCGGTCCCGGATATACGCCGCCAGGTTTTGGCGGATTTCCCCGCTGTCTAGATTTAGTTGTTCCGGGTGGTCGATCGGCTTCCCCATGACTCACTTCCAGGACCAAAAGTCGCCGCGCTCGGATAAAAACGAGCGCGCCAAGACCATTTTGTGAACCTCGGAGGCGCCGTCCACCAGTCTCGCCTGTCGCGCATAGCGATATATCCACTGCAGCACGGTATCCTTGGAATATCCCAGGGCGCCACACAGTTGAATAGCGGTATCCGCTGCCTGATGCAGCGTGTCGGCCACCGCCACCTTGGCCATCGACACCTCCTTGCGCGCAAAGTCTCCCTGATCCAGTTTCCACGCCGCATGCATCGTGAGCAAGCGTCCGATCTCGATCTGCATCGCCACATCGCCAAGCATCCGCTGCACGCCCTCGCGCGCCGCGAGCTTCACGCCTTCGCTCTCGCGTTCGGACACATAGTCAGCGGCGATCGACAGGCACCGTTTGGAAAGGCCCAGCCAGCGCATGCAATGGGTGAGCCGGGCGGTGCCGAGCCGAATCTGGGCGACCTTCAAGCCGTCGCCCGCCTCCAGCAGGAGGTTCTCATCTGGAACCTCCAATCCCTCGAAAATCAGTTCACAATGACCGCCGTGCTCCTCCGGGCCCATAATCGGAATGCGCCGTTCGATGCGCCAACCGGGCTCGGCGGCGTCGAAAAGGAAGGCGGTGAAGCCCTTACGGCTGTCGTCGGAGGTGCGGGCGATGAGGACAAAGGTTTTTGCATCCTCGGCGCCGGTGATAAACCACTTGCGCCCGTTGATCACCCAGCGGTCACCGCGCCGCGTGGCGGTCGTCAGCATCATTGAAGGATCGGAACCCGCGCCTGGCATGGGTTCGGTCATGGCGAAGGAAGAGCGCACGGTGCCGTCGATGATCGGCTGTAGCCAGCGTTCCTTCTGTGCCTCGGTGCCCACCTTGTTGAGAAGAATCATGTTGCCGTCGTCGGGGGCGGCGGAGTTAAACACCACCGGGCCGAAGATCGACCAGTTCATTTCCTCGTAGCAGGCCGCCATACCGATTACCGGCAACCCTTGGCCGCCGCGTTCCCTGGGCATTTGCAAAGCCCACAGCCCCGCATCCCTGGCCTCACGGCGCAACCGCTGGAGCAGGGTGGGTTGGATGTTTTCGTGGCCGTCATAGGATGCCGGATCCTGCTCTAAGGGCTGTATTCGTTCGGTGACGAACGCACGGATGCGCTGTTGATACTCCCGTATTTCCGATGTCAGTTGAAAGTCCACTTTATTCTCCACGGAAGGAAATCGTGAGTCTGAATTTTGTAGTTACCATTAGTTGCGACGGCGTCAACGCCTAGGTGCGTCGACGAATCCGGTATAGTATATAAGTGTGTCCCTTTTCGGTGGTGGTGCGCAATATACTCACCGGTAATGTTGAAATATCAACGCATCCGGTTGTAATCGGCCGGGGTTTACGGTCAAGGATGCGTTACGTCATTTTTAACGCAATCCACCCCGTTAATTGACGGGCTATTTATAATTAACCGCCTTGGTCATATTTCGCGGAGTACGCACAATGTACCTACCGTCACATTTTGAAGAAACACGCGTTGAAGTTCTTCACCAACTGATTCGTGAGCACTCACTGGCCGTGCTGGTGACGTTCGGCTCAGCAGGGCTAAACGCAAACCATATCCCGTTCGAACTCGACCCGGAGCCGGCTCCGTTTGCGACGTTACGGGGCCATGTCGCCCGCGCCAATCCGGTATGGCGCGACTTCTCCAAAGAGGTTGAACCTCTTGTTATCTTTCAGGGGCCGCAGGCTTACATCACTCCGTCGTGGTATCACACCAAGAAGGAGACCGGAAAGGTTGTGCCGACCTATAATTATATTGTCGTCCATGCATACGGTCCCTTACGGGCGATCGAAGATGAGGTGTGGCTGCGAAATTTGGTGGAGCGGCTCACGAACCGATTTGAAGCGGCGAGGCGCGAGCCGTGGAAGGTAACCGATGCACCCGGCGACTTCATCGAGAAAATGCTCGGGGCCATTGTTGGCATGGAAATTCCCATCACTAAACTCATGGGCAAGTGGAAAGCGAGTCAGAACAGACCTGCAGCCGACCGCGACGGGGTGGTAAAAGGCCTGGGTGAGATGAATAACGCTGATGCCGTAGCGATGGCGGGTTTGGTGACGGAGTCGGCGTAAAAAGAAATAGAATTGAAACTACTAAAAAAATTCTTAAAAGGAATATTGGCGTTTGTTTTCGCCTATTTAGCAATGGCTGGCACCGCAGAACTTTTTGATCGAATGAACTGGCCCGTCCTTCATTCCTGGGCGATGGGTCACGGGATGTTTTTATTTGTTATACCGTTTTATTTTTTTTTATTTTATAAAATGCTAGGCAAGTTAGCCTGGTTTCGGACAGATCGTCAGAACGAGCGGTAAACCCGGGGTCACGTTCTTTTTAACGGTCGCGTTGCATGATCATTGTGTGCCGTGATTGGGCCGGCATACTGGCCATTCAAGACGGTGATGATTATGATGAATAGGTCCCGGATTCCGCTGCACTTCATCCGGCTATAATTGCTAAAAAACATAGCGATAACCAAAGCTCAAGGCGACGTCGGTTATTTGGATGTCGAAGCCGTTCTGTTGCACATCCGGTCCCGCTACGGTAAGAAGAAAGCCCCAGTTCTTCCAACGCGCCTCAAACACCACACTCGTGGCGAAGCGGAGTTCGGTGGTCTGGTGTGAGATCGTAATGCGATCTCGCGTGGCGGAATCGGTCAGGACGATGTCCCCGTCGAATGTGGCCATCCCCAGCCCCAGACCAATCCCTGCCTTCAAGTAAGTACCACGCTGGTGATCTCCCCACATGCGGAATACGGTGGGAACCACATAGGCAAACCGGCCGTGTGCGCCAGTACCCAGATCTTGATAGACGCTGCTGCCGGTTTGCTGCTGATCCATGCGAAATGTCGACAGGTTGAACATAACGTCGTAGCCCATCTTGGAATCGCCGAAAAAAGCCGGGCGGGTATTGTAAATAAGAAAATACGACTTTTGGTCACGCTGGACCAGCTTTCCGCTAGCATTATCAGACAGGCGTTTCACCGTCAAACCCGCTTCACGTCCGCCGACACCAACAGACAGGCTGCTGCCGTTTATAAGATAATCCCAGACCATTGCAGAAAATGACGTTGGCGCCGGGTGTTCGTCTTGCGCCTGCGCTTCCGAACCGATTCCGCACGCCAATAGCAATATAAGTCCACGATAACATTCGCTTTTTTTCACTGCCCGGTCCTGGCGATGCCGAATTTAGGTTGACGTTAACGGTTGCCCGTCCAATCACGGGCTGTCGTTGGCCCGCTTCTTTATGACTATAGTTCGTAGAATAGGTAAGCGCGCGTAACGCAACCCATCGCGCAAAGCAGATGAAATGACATTTAAGACTGATTTATGGAATTATGACCGACTACCGAAGATACTGTTGAAGGCAGTTATTTCTTCACTCTCATATGTCCGGCTTGAGTTCCATTCCCCGGATTGGGCGCGCACCGGATTGGACGATCCGGATCCGTTTGGAGAAGGATGATAGGTTGCGCTGCGATGAATAGGGACACTCAAGTGCCGCGAGTGGTCCCTTTCGGCATCCTGCCTCTCAGGACACTCGCACATCCCTGTGCATCGCAGCATGCGCAGGAGCGGCCGCTTACACCAAGGAGTTACGATATGGGAAAGGTCAAAAACATCGAACACCAGGTTGCGGCGCTCTCGCCGGACGAGCTTGCGTCCTTTCGCGAGTGGTTTGCAGCTTTTGACGCCGAAGCCTGGGATCGTCAGTTCGAAGCGGATGTCGCCGCCGGGAAGCTCGATACCCTCGCGGAAAATGCCCTGAAGGCTCATGCTTCGGGCGCAACGACCAAACTTTGAGTCATTACGCCTCGCCCGATTTATGGGACTGTTACCGCTCGCTTCCTACACACGTTCAGCAACTCGCCGACCGCTGCTTTGCGCTCCTGAAGAGCGAGGGTAGCCCGGATGGAACGCAGTGAAATCCGGGACAACTTTCCTGGATTCCGCCCCACAGGGACGTGGAAGTGTCGCGGAAGACAGGATGTCGGGAGCGACCGCGTCTCTTCATCCAAACTACCTAGCTAGTGCGTACCCCTCAATAAACCCTCTACACTTATGTCTTCATCAATGTCAGGCCAGTGGATTCCCTCGCCATCACCAAGAATTTCATAATTTTCCAGCTGTTCTTTTGTGGCATTTGACAATCGTGGAAACCATATTAATGGCACTGTAACTTTTCGGCCGTCAACGAGTGACACGATCAAATCGTCATCCGTAAATTGAATGTCCTGCGCCAAGGGATGTATTTCAATTGGTAATGTGCTCATTCCGCGCCTCCAGGAATAGGTCTCTATTATCTTCCACATGCCTCTGTATTTCTCGCAGCTCGTGAGAACCGAACCGCTTTAGATGCGTGCTTCGTGCGAAGCGCACGCCCCATTATTTCTCCGGATTGAAGGTCCACGTCGGCGAAGTCCAACCTTTAAGATCGTAGTCGCTCATGCACTGTTCCACCAGTTTGTAGCACTGGTCCATGATGCCCCGTTGTTTGGCGAAGGTGAGCACGTCCAGCCGGACCTGTTCATTGTTGCCGGAATAATTGCGCTCGTAGAGTTCGTGGCGGCCGCCGAATTCGGTGCCGATCGCGTCCCAGATCAGCTTAAATAATTTGATGCGCTGTTCGGCTGAACTGTCGGAGCCGCGATAATACTGGTCCAGCAGCGTCCGCAGTTCCGGGTTTTCCAGGTCCTTATGGCTGGAAGGGGTGACGATCGGCGCCCCGCCCAATATCGTTTCGAAGATATCCTTGACGCGCGGCCAGGCCAGGGTGGCGAACAGACGCAGGGTGGCGGCGTTCTCCAGTTTGGGCATCATGGAATTACCCGGCCCGGGTTGCGGATCGAGGCACATCGCGGTGGTGAGGGCCCAGATCAGATTGCGCCACGCGACCACCTCACCCAAGGTCGCCTGGATGCCGCGGAAGTCGTCGGTGCCGTTGGCCGTCAGTCCTTTTGCCAACAGCCCGCACATCAGGTCGAGTTTGACGCCGA
The DNA here is from genome assembly GCA_035300145.1 of Acidiferrobacterales bacterium. GTDB lineage: Bacteria > Pseudomonadota > Gammaproteobacteria > Acidiferrobacterales > DATGVQ01 > DATGVQ01. Next base: position 10,056 of record DATGVQ010000177.1, read on the forward strand.
GGCGGGTGCCGGATTGCAGGTTATAGCGATTCAGAAATCCGGAGGCGGCGTAGAACCGCTGGGCGCGTTCGATGTCGCGGTACACCAGGATGTTTTCCCAGGCGATGAAGGCGTTGTCGAAGATAATGACCGCATCGTTCTCATCGAACCGGCTGGAGAGCGGATAATCGAACGGGCTATGCGCAGCAGCTTCATAGGAAGGCCGGCAGATCAGCTTGGAGCCCGGCGCATCCATCGGCGCGATGAACACCAGCGCGAAATCCTCAGCCTTGCCTTTCTCGAGATGCACGGCGCTGTTCTGCGCGACAAAGGTGGCGTTGGTCAGGGCGGAACCGGTCGCCAACATTTTGGCGCCGTTCACGATGATGCCGCCGTCGGTCTCCTTGACCACGTGCACGAACACGTCGCTGACCTCGTGCACCGGCCGTTTGCGATCCACCGGCGGATTCACCAGGACGTGGTTTAGAAACAGCCCTTTCGCCGCGTATTTCTTGTACCAATTGAGACCGTTTTCGGTATAGGGCGCGTAGAACTCGGGGTTGGCGCCGAGGGTGGCCATAAAGGCGGCCTTGTAGTCCGGGGTGCGGCCCATGAAACCGTAAGTCATCCGCGCCCAGACCGCGATGGCCTCGCGCGCCGCCAGGAGTTCCTGCGGGGTATAGCTCGCGGTAAAGAATTTATGGGTACGGATGCCGTGCCGATCTACCATCGTGAGCGTGTCGCGGGTGGCGGGATCGTGCAGCGCGTCGTACAGGCGCGCGATCGAGCGCGCCGCGTTGCGCGAGGTCGGGTGGGTGGTGACGTCCTTGACGCGCTCTCCATAAATGTAAACTTCACGGCCATCGCGCAGGCTTTCCAGATACTCCTGGCCGTCCATCAGCGTGTCGGTCTCTGCATCGGTTTTTTTATTCATGACGGCTCGCCATCGTTTTGCGGGTTATCGGCTTCATTGAAGGTAAACCTATTATTTAAGATGTGAGCATATTATTATGATATAAAGGCGCAAAAAAGC
>DATGVQ010000178.1:0-21382 GCA_035300145.1 Acidiferrobacterales bacterium
CTACGCCTTCAGTCACCCTGGCGCGGATGGTATAGTCTTGGTAAGCCGGAATGGCGATGGCCGCCAGGATGCCGATGATGGCGACCACAATCATCAGTTCGATTAAAGTAAAGCCGCGTTGCAGATTATACATTGAGAAGCATCCAGTTAGTTTTAGTACGATCGGGCTGCTTTAAAAAACCGGCCCATTTCCTTAGTCGCCGTTTATTAAGCATGACACTCCTTCGCTAAAGGAGTGCCAAAGGCTTCTGAACTTATGCATTTCAGCAATAGCGAAGCATTCTCTAGGCTAGATATGGGCAAGAAATATACCAGCAAGTATAAAGAAAAGAGCAGCTTTTTTAACAACAAGTTAAGCCTGCCTTATGTAGAACTACCTTAACTAACTGAGTGACGTTTTTCGGCAGAACGTCACTTGCGCGGTTCCGGTTGGCATTATTGTCTATTTTTTAGTCAAACTTTTGCTTTAAAGAAGGCTAAAAACCAATTAAGCGGTTACTCTATACCCAGTTTTTCCAGCTTGTAACGCAGGGCGCGAAAGGTGATGCCCAACACTTTCGCCGCCGCGGTTTTATTTTGGTTTGTTTGTGCCAGCGCATTCTGGATGGCTTCTTTTTCTACCTGTTCCAGATAGCCCTCCAGAGACTGACTGCCGGAATAGTTTGTTTCGTGGCCAAGTTCATCTTGAGTTTGCGGCAAGCGCAAATCCTGTTCGGAAATTTCGGAGCCGTCACACAGCGTTAAGGCGCGTTCCAGGATATTTTCCAATTCGCGCACGTTCCCGGGAAAATCATAGTTGCCCAGGGCGGTTATCGCTTCGGCGGATAAACGCGGGGCTTTGTCGGCAAGATTTCCGGTCAGTTTGGCGCATAATTGCTCTGCCAATAAGGGAATATCTTCCGGATGAAAACGGAGACTGGGAATAGGTAACTCAATGACATTGAGGCGATAATATAAATCCTGGCGGAACTTGCCTGCTTTGACCAGTTCATGCAAATCGCGGTGGGTGGCGCTCAAAATCCGGACATCGACGCGGATTTCCGCCTGCGTGCCGACCGCGCGTATCGATTTTTCTTGAATGGCGCGCAGCAATTTAACTTGCATTGGGATGGGCAGGTCACCCACTTCGTCCAAAAATAGCGTACCGCCATCGGCGGCTTTAAAGAGGCCTTCCTTATCTTGCACGGCGCCGGTAAAACTGCCTTTTTTATGGCCGAAGAATTCGCTTTCCATCAATTGTTCCGGGATGGCGCCGCAATTCACCGGCACAAACGCTTTATCGGCGCGTGGGCCTAATTCGTGAATCAGGCGTGCGGCCAATTCTTTGCCGGTGCCTGATTCGCCGCTGATGTAAACCGGGGCTTGGCCACGCGCGAGGCGCTCGATGAGCGCGCGTACTTTTTGCATGGCGGGGGATTCGCCTAATAGTTTCTTAACCCCCGCTTGTTCGCTCGGCGGTGCGGATTTTCCGACTTTTAGCGCCGAGCGCACTAAGTTACGTAAGTCATTAATATCTAATGGTTTAGAGACGAAATCGAAGGCGCCGGCCTTAAGCGCGGCGATCGCGGTTTCCATGTTTCCATGCGCCGTGATTACCGCTACCGGCAGGTAGGGATGCTTTTCTTGAATATGGCGTACGATATCGATGCCGTCGCCATCCGGCAACCGCATATCGGTCAGACATAAATCGAATTTAAATTCCGCCAGCATATGCCGCGCCTGATCGACGTTTTCAGCGGCGCGGGTTTCCAAATTCATGCGGCCTAAAGTAAGTTCCAGCAGTTCTCGAATGTCTGCTTCGTCATCGATAATTAAAACCTGGCTTTTGGACATATTTTATAAACCAAACTCGGTGCACTCTTCATCCCTGGAGAAAGTTATGCGGAAACGGCTCCCCGCGCCCTCGCCGAAGTGGTAATCCAGCCTGGCGCCGTTTCCTTCACACAGTTCTCTAGCAATATATAGGCCAAGTCCAGTGCCCTTGGGAGTGGTGGTGAAGAACGGATCAAAGATACTATCGACAATTTCCGGCGGTACACCCGTACCCCAATCAATTATGTCCAGGAATGGGCGTTTTTCCTCCTCATCGATGCCGATTTCAAGCTCAATTAAGGCTTGGCTGGAAAAGGCCGGGCTGTGGCGGAAGGCATTTTGGCATAAGTTGGCGACCACTTGATAGAGTTGGTCAGGATCCATGCAAACGTGGATCCCTTTGCCGCCGACAATAGAAATCGCCTCAGTCGGTATTTGTAAGGTTTGGCAGAAGGGTGGGACGAACGCTTGTGCCCACGGCTCGAGTTCGAGCTTGACCGGGCTGACATGATCGCGTCGGCTTAATTGCATGATGTTTTCCACGATCGTATTCATGCGCCGGCTTTGTTCTTCAATGATTCTCAACAAACGCCGCTCTTCATTGTTTTCGCTCGATGATTCTCCCAATAGTTGGGCGGCGTTGGTAATCGCGCCGAGAGGATTGCGTATTTCGTGCGCGATACTGGCGGTAAGTCGTGCGAGCGCCGCCATTTTAAGCTGTTGTGCTTGCTGCCGCAGGATGGAGGTGTCTTCCAAGAAAATTAAAATTCCGGAATTCTGGTCCTCACCAGCTAATACGAAGCGCGGCAACAAGGTGTAACCGGGACGTGTTCGCAATAATTTACGGGTGCGATTGGCGGGGACCTGCATCCATTGAAATAATTGGGTGGAAAGATCAGGCGAAAGGTCGGCTAATAAGGGTTTCCCCCTGATTTCATGCTGCACGGCTAAGAAATTTCTCGCCGTACCGTTGATGGTGCGCACATGGCCGGCACGATCGCAAACGATTACGCCCGATTGCATACGCTGGATAACGAATTCATTAACCTGAGCGAGGTTTGCCAAATCTACACCCCGGCGCTCGGCTAATGCCTCGGTCGAGCGCAATCGATTAGCGAGGGTATAGGTCAGCGTCGCGGTGGCAAACAGGCCAAGACCCAACATCCCAACTTGAGGATAGCCGTCGGCGATTTGTTCGCTGCCGGTAAGAAAACCCCAGGAGTGTTCAATCAATACCGATATCGTCGCGAGAGAAGCGAAAAAAATCGTCATGCGCTTGCCCAGCATCAGGCTGGTACCGGCCACGGCTACCATGAGCAATAATCCCAGGCCGCTGGTCATGCCTCCACTGGTATGCATTAAAAGGGTAATCACGGCGACATCGGCAAAAGCCAGCACGGTAACCTGTGTTTCAAACCCCGGTAAGCGGCGGCGAATGGTTTCCAGGCTGGCCAAGGCAATTCCGCCGTAGACCAGGCTAAAAAAGGCGAATAACGCCGGCGAAATGTCACCAAGGGGTGGAATTTTTTTCGAAGAAAATGCTACCGCGATCGCTAAAGCGGCCATCCCTAGCCGATAGAGATTGAAATAATGTAGTAGCTTCCAGTTTTGTTCTACGACGGCCGACTGGGCTTCCGCCGCCGTTATGCCGGTATCCGGCAGTACGTTGTCCATGGCATCCATAACCTTATGAAGTAGCACAGTTTTGCCGTGAAGGCAAAGTATGGATGCTTACTACCAGGTTGCTGAAAAAGTATTTTTCAGCAACGGTAGGCGCCGCAGAGACGCGCCGCATCATTCTTCAAGCGCGTAAGTGCTTGAAGAATGGAGCAAAGCAAAAATCATGCTGTGCATGGACGCACGAATGCCGCGAGCGCAGGGAGGCGCAGGAGCGGTGCTGTGCATGGATGCACGAATGCCGTGCCCTACAGGGAAGTAGTAATGCCGCGGGAGGCGGGACGGAGGGCACGGCCGCTTTTTGCTTTGCGTGGCTAAAAAAGTCCTGGATGGACTTTTTTAGCGTACTTAACTAGCGGCTAACTATCGGGAGGTAAATGACCGGCGCAGCAATAGACCTTCCCGCGCAGAACAAGGGCATCAGATTCGGGAATATAGGTGCCGCATTGGGCGCAAGGCAGCATGCGCGTTGGCGTGGTTTGTTGTGGTCGCGAAAACGGACGGCGTTTAATATATCTTTGGATCAGGCGGATGGTGAGCCACAGCGCCAGCAAAATAAGGAAGATGCGTAGCAGTTGTCCCATGGTTGACTTGCCTTAAACCAGTTGGTCGGGGTGAGAGGATTTGAACCTCCGGCCCCTAGCTCCCGAAGCTAGTGCTCTACCAGACTGAGCTACACCCCGTAGTTAATTTCTGATTTAAAATCTTTTCGCGTTGGAGATGTTTGCCTGAATAAACCAATTAATAATCGCGATGCACGGAAAAGTGGGCCAGGTCAAGCAACGCTTGCTTATAGGGCGAATCGGGTATCGCCGCTAGGGCCTGTTTTGCCAAAAGGGCCTCGTTTTCGGCTAGACGCGCAGTGTACGCGATGGATCCGGTCGATTCAATGGCGGTGATTACTGCGTCAATATGCTCCAGCCCTCCATTTTGAATGGCCTGGCGCAACAATTGGCGTTGGCCAGTATTGCCCTGGCGCAGGGCATAGATGAACGGCAGCGTAGGCTTGCCTTCCGCCAAGTCGTCGCCGATATTTTTACCCAAGGTGCGGGCATCGGCTTCGTAATCCAGGACGTCATCGATCAACTGGAAGGCGGTGCCAAGATGCGTGCCGTAGGCGGCCAGCGCCGTTTCCATGGCTTCTGCTTGATCGCTGATCACCGCGCCTAGCCGTGCCGCCGCCTCGAATAATTTGGCGGTTTTGTTGCGTACTACAGTAATGTAATGGGCTTCGGTAATTTCCGGGTCATGGCAATTTAATAATTGCATAACTTCACCTTGAGCAATGGTATTCGTGGTCTTCGCCAGAATCTCCATGACCCGCAGACTGCCGACCTCGACCATCATTTCGAACGCCCGCGAATATAGAAAATCACCAACCAGGACGCTTGCTTCATTACCCCAAATCGTGTTGGCGGTGGACTGGCCGCGCCGCATCTGTGAGGCATCCACCACATCATCGTGCAACAGGGTAGCGGTATGGATGAATTCAATAATCGTCGCAAGCTGTATATGGGCCGGGCCTTCGTAGGCGAACGCCTTACTGCTCAGCAGCACAATGGTGGGGCGTAACCGCTTACCGCCGCTGTGAATGATATACGCGCCTACTTGATTAATAAACGCGGTTTCGGATTGCAGCCTAAGGTTAATTTCGCGATCCACAGCCTGCCTCTCGCTGCTGATGAGCGCGTGGATAGCTTCAAGATCCATACAAATACCGGTTATTATTAAGGTGATAGGTAAAAGTTGGATGCTGGGGCTTGTGCGGCAGCCTGTCAAGGCGTTTGACCTCGATCGGCCCAGCCGTTAAAATTGTTTTTTCAAATCCGGGATCGGAGATGTATGTACGCAGTGATTGAAAGCGGCGGCAAGCAGTATCGCGTAGCGGTGGGCGATGTCGTGCGCGTGGAAAAATTAGCGCTGGCCGCGGGTGCATCGGTGAATTTAGATAAGGTATTGCTGATCGCCGATAACGCGGACGTGCGCGTGGGCAGCCCACTATTAGCCGAAACCAAAGTAACCGCTATGGTTAAGGGACATGGGCGCGGGGAAAAGATCCGAATTTTTAAGACGCGCAGGCGTAAACATTTCCGTAAGCATGCCGGGCACAGGCAGGATTATACCGAGTTGGAGATAGTCGATATTGCCGGCCACCGCGCCACGAAAGATCAAACTTCCCCGAATACCTGAAAGACGTAAAACGAGGATTTAGCAATGGCACACAAAAAAGCGGGCGGCAGTTCACGTAACGGCAGAGATTCCGAATCGAAGCGTTTAGGCGTAAAGCGCTATGCCGGGCAAACCGTATTGGCGGGCAATATTTTAGTCCGCCAGCGCGGCACTAAATTCTATCCGGGGACCAATGTTGGGATCGGTAAAGACGATACGTTATTTGCCAAGACCGCCGGTAAAGTATTGTTTGAAATCAAAGGTCCGCGCGGGCGCAAAACCGTCAGCGTAGTCGCACAATAGTTTCTCCAGGGCACAAACCCCCGCCTCGGTAAACCGGCGGGGTTTTTTATTTTTAAAACATGAAATTTGTTGATGAGGCGATAATTCGGGTCATCGCGGGCAATGGCGGAGACGGCGCACTCAGTTTCCGGCGGGAAAAATTTATTCCCCGCGGCGGACCGGATGGCGGCGACGGCGGCCACGGCAGCAGCGTTTATCTCGTCGCTAATAGCGGCCTCAATACCTTGGCCGATTTTCGTTATACCAAGGAATTCCGGGCGCCGCATGGGGAAAAAGGGCGTGGACGAAATTGTTCCGGCAAGGCAGGGGAAGATTTAATGGTCCCGGTACCGCTTGGTACTCTAGTTCATGACGCCGATACCGGCGAGCAGATCGGCGATTTAACCCGGCATGAGCAAACCTTGCTGGTGGCCAAGGGCGGGCGGGGCGGCTTGGGAAATACCCATTTTAAATCCAGCACCAACCGCGCGCCCCGGCGTACGGTTCCGGGTACCCCCGGCGAACGGCGCGAGATAAAACTGGAACTGCAATTGCTGGCGGACGTCGGGTTATTGGGGATGCCCAATGCCGGTAAATCAACTTTTTTGCGCGCCGTTTCAGAGGCGCGCCCGAAGGTTGCGGATTATCCTTTTACTACTTTGCACCCGCATTTAGGGGTAGTGATGCTGGAGCGGTATCGCAGTTTTGTTATCGCCGATGTTCCCGGCCTGATCGAGGGCGCGCATGCCGGCGCCGGTCTTGGGATTCGTTTCCTAAAACACTTGGCGCGCACTCGGATTTTATTGCATTTGGTGGACGTAGCGCCGTTCGGCCAAGATGCCGATCCTGTCCATGATGTGCAAACCATCGCCGCCGAGCTGGAAAAGTTCAGTCCTGAACTTGCAGCGCGTGAACGTTGGCTGGTATTAAATAAGATCGACCTGATCCCGATACAAGAACGGGAGGCGCATTGCCGCCGCTTAGTGCAAAGCCTTGCCTCGCGCGCCCCGGTTTTTGAGATCTCCGCTATTAGCGGTGAAGGTTGCCACGAATTAGTGGGTAGGCTCATGGATCGTTTGGAACAGTTAAAGCAGCAACAGCAAGAGGAGACGGTGAAAAAGCTGCAGGAGGATGCGTGAACAAGCAGAATAGAATTGAAGTACAGGTACGCCGGTGCATTATTAAAATCGGCAGCACGTTATTAACTAAGTCCGGCCAAGGGCTGGATGCGCCCGCGATTGCCGCCTGGGCCGCCCAGATAGCGCAATTGCGGTCCATGCGCATTGACGTAGCGCTGGTGTCGTCCGGGGCGGTGGCGGCAGGCATGCAACGCTTGGGTTTAGGCACTCGTCCTCATGCCTTGCATGAATTGCAGGCGATGGCGGCGGTAGGGCAGATGGGACTTGTGCAAATTTACGAATCGGAATTTCAGCGCCATGGCTTGCATGCCGCGCAAGTATTACTCACCCACGATGATCTCGCTGATCGTCAACGTTATTTGAACGCGCGCAGCACGCTTTCTACTTTATTAGGCTGGGGGGTTATCCCGGTTATTAACGAAAATGACACGGTGGCGACGGAAGAAATCCGTTTCGGTGATAACGACACCTTGGCCGCATTAGTGGCTAATTTGGTCGAGGCCGAGCTGTTGATTATTCTGACCGATCAAGCCGGATTATATGATAAAGATCCGCGCCGGTATGCCGACGCCGCCTTGATCAGTACCGGCAAAGCCGGCGATAAGCGATTACAGGAAATAGCCGGGGAGCCGGGCGCGCTTGGCCGCGGCGGCATGCGCACCAAGCTCGCTGCCGCGGAAAAAGCCGCCCGCTCCGGCACCGTTACCGTTATCGCTTCCGGACGCGAGCAAAATATTTTATTACGCATTCTTGCCGGTGAGATGATCGGTACTCATTTAACGCCGGAACAAAGCCGTCTTGCCGCACGCAAACAATGGCTGGCCGGGCAGTTGCAGGTCCGCGGCAGGCTGGTTTTGGATGCCGGGGCGGTTAAGGTGTTGCGCGAATCCGGGCGCAGCCTGCTGCCCGTTGGCGTTAAATCAGTGGAAGGAAACTTTTCACGCGGAGAAATGGTGGCCTGTTTAAGTCTGGAGGGAATGGAAGTCGCGCGCGGACTGATTAATTACAGCGCCGAGGAGAGCGCGCGCATCATCGGTCATGCGAGCGACAAAATCGAATCGATTTTGGGATATATCGACGAACCTGAATTGATTCACCGCGATAATATGGTGTTGATTTAAGGTTATAAAACAAACTAGTGCCATTTAAATCATTAGCGCCGGCTTCATTGTGAACACGGGTTTCTAAAGGCTAAAGGCAGGGGTTGCGATTCGGTTGTCCGGCTTGACACATAACAGCTATCCAATTCCGATAACAGAAAATGCTATGCTAGCATACACCTGTTCAATAATCTGTACAGGTTAGTTGACATGAAAACGTTTTCCTACGCGGCTGTCCGCAACAATCTGGCCAAGGCGATTGACCAGGTGAACGAGGATCATGCGCCGATCATTATTACCCGGCAGAAGGGAGCTTCGGCCGTCCTGATCTCACTGGAAGATTTCGAATCCTGGCAGGAGACCGCTTACCTCTTACGCAGCCCGGCAATGGCGCGCCGCCTGCGCCGGGCTGTCGCCCGGATTGAAAGGGACAAGGCAAAGCCGCGACGGCTCATTAAGTGAAGTGAAACTGCTGTGGGCGGATGAAGCGTGGGAGGACTACCTGTGGTGGAGAGCAAAAGACCCGAGGATCCAAAAACGCATCAACCGTCTGGTTGACGCTATCCAGAAAGATCCCTTCCGCGGGATCGGCCGGAGCCGTTAAAGCACGAATGGGTCGGCTACTGGTCACGCCGTATTACGGAAGAGCATCGGCTGGTCTACAAGGCATCAACGGGCAAGGTCTTTATCGCCGCCTGCCGCTACCACTATGGAAACTGAAAATTTCGGCTGCCCGCTTCCTTACGTACGTAAGTTACTGCCTCAGTTTCACGCGCCTCGTCCGGGTGGGTATAACTTTCGGGTTAGCCCGATAACGCGCGCACGCGGGTGTTAAGCCGGCTCTTGTGACGGGCGGCGGTGTTTTTATGGATTAACCCTTTATTTTTTACCCGGTCGATGACGGATACGGCTTCTTTATAAGCCTGCTGCGCGACATTTTTATCCTTGCCTTCGACTGCTTTTGTAACCTTTTTAATATAAGTCCGCAGCACCGACCGCAGCGAAGCGTTATGGTGCCGCCGCGTTTCCGCCTGGCGTGCGCGTTTTCTTGCCTGGATTGTGTTTGCCAAGGTTGATTTCCTTCACCAGCTAATTTTAAGAGCGCGCCACTATGCGCATTTTGCCGATATTTGTCAATCTCGCGTTCCGGCCGATTGGCCGTTATTCTACTGTTGACTAACCCTAAATGATGACAATATGTCGCGCAAGCTTCTTCAATCAACTTTAGTGACGGCAGGCATGACTCTGCTATCACGCATCACCGGCCTAGTGCGTGACATGATTTTTGCCAAGATGATCGGCGCAGGTAGCGGCATTGCCGCCGACGCCTTTTATGTCGCTTTTCGCATCCCTAATTTCTTGCGTCGCATTTTCGGCGAAGGCGCATTTTCCCAGGCATTTGTGCCGGTGTTTTCTGAATATAAGACGCGTAGTGATGCGAAGCTCACACAGGAGTTCCTCGATTACGTCGCCGGCATCCTGAGCCTGGTCCTGATTTTGGTTACGTTGGTGGTTACCTTGATCGCACCGCTGGTGGTGATGATTCTTGCTCCGGGATTTCTGGCCGATCCGGCAAAGTACAATCTGACGGTGCAGGTGCTGCGCATCATGTTCCCTTATTTATTGTTTATTTCCTTGGTTTCCATGGCGGGCGGCATCCTTAATACCTATGGGCGGTTCGGGGTGCCGGCGTTCACGCCGGTGTTGCTTAATCTTTCGCTGATCGGCGCCGCCCTGTGGCTGGCGCCCCGTATGGCGCAACCGGTCACCGGGCTGGCTTGGGGGGTGTTTATCGCCGGCGTGGCGCAGCTTCTGTTTCAATTGCCGTCATTGCATCGGTTACATTTGCTGCCACGTCCGCGCGTTAATTTCAAGCACGAGGGCGTGCGGCGGATGTTCGGTTTGATGTTGCCGGCCGTGTTTAGCGTATCGGTGGCGCAAATCAATCTCCTGGTGAATACGCTGCTGGCGTCATTTTTGGTTACCGGCAGCGTATCGTGGCTTTACTACTCGGATCGCCTGATGGAGTTCCCCCTGGGGGTGTTTGGCGTGGCGCTTGCCACCGTCATTTTGCCAAGCTTATCGCAAAAGCACGCGCAGGCCTCGCGCGAAGAATTTTCCCACATGCTGGATTGGGCGTTGCGCGTAACTTTTATCATTGCCATTCCGGCCACCATCGGCCTTTTGGTGATGTCCGCGCCCTTAATTATCAGTTTATTTCAATACGGCAAATTTAATGCCCATGACGTTGAAATGACGCAATACAGTTTAATTGCTTTTGTCGTCGGATTACCGGCGTTTGTGCTGATTAAAATTTTGGCGCCGGGCTTTTATGCCCGTCAGGACATGAAAACGCCGGTGCGCATCGGCATTATTGCCATAGTGGTCAATATCGTCATAAGCTTGTTGCTGGTATTTCCTCTTGCCCACGGCGGTTTGGCGTTAGCCACTTCGTTGGCGGCCATGGTTAATGCCGGTTTATTGTTTCAAGGCTTGCGCAGACAGAGTGTCTATATTCCACTGCCGGGCTGGAGCGGGTTGTTAGGCAAAATCATACTGGCCAGCGCCCTGATGGGGATAGTTCTTTGGTGGGAGGGCGCTGATACCGCCACGTGGTTAAATGCCTCCGCCGGCGAGCGGGTAACCCGGCTAGCCTTTTGGATTATTATTGGTATGCTTATTTACACTACCGCGATGATTTTTTTGGGTGTGAAATTGCGAGAATTACTGCTTAAGCCAATTGGCTTCAAAGAGGACGCGTAAACATGGCGAAGATCCATCAGATCGTAGCGCGCGATGATCCGCGTATCTTTACTCTTTCCGAGGCGCAGGCGCTGTTTCCGCTCGTACGCAAAATCACGCAAGCGGCCTATGCTGAACTTGAACCGGTACGGCATAATCTTGAAGCCATGATCCCCAGCAATCCGCTTATTCGTGATGTGGAAAAACAATATGAGATCATCGTCAGGCGCTGGGTCGCCAAAATGGAGCGCCTGGGATTGGTGGTTAAAGGCTTATGGCTGGTGGATTTCGATACCGGCGACGGCTATGTGTGCTGGAAATTTCCCGAATTAAAACTGGCCCACTACCATGGTTATCATGAAGGTTATCCCGGCAGACGCCCGTTGCGTGAAGTGATTGAGGAGTTCGATCCCGATTGGGCCTGTTAAGCACGCAGCCTTAGCCCCCTTTTCATTGTTTCATTGCTGGACCAGATCAGGTCAAGACGGTAATCTTGTGCGTTTTTAACCAGGCGCACAAAGTGATCGAATTAATACGTGGATTGCATAACCTGAAGCCGCACCATCGTGGTTGCGTGGCCACGATCGGCAATTTTGACGGCATGCATCGCGGCCATCAGGCGGTTATCGGCCAATTGATAGAAAAGGCACGCGAGTTCCGGTTGCAGGCAGCGGTGATGTTGTTTGAGCCGCAGCCCCAGGAGTTTTTTCAGCCGACCGAAGCGGTGGCACGGCTGACTCGGTTCCGGGAAAAATTTCATTTCTTACGGCGCTGCGGAGTAGACCGCGTGCTTTGCCTGCGATTTAATGCGCGCTTGGCAGATATGTCGGCGAGTGAGTTTATCCGTCGCATCTTAGTGAATAATTTAGGGGTGCGTTACCTGGTTGTCGGCGACGATTTCCATTTTGGAAAAAATCGGCAAGGCGATTTCGCTTTATTGCAACAGGCCGGCCAGGAATACCATTTCGACGTAGCGCCCATGCGGACGGTGAATATTGATGGACAACGGGTAAGCAGCACCCGTATCCGCCGGCTACTCGCGGCCGGCGATTTCGGTTCCGCCGGGAAATTATTGGGTCGGCCTTACGCAATAAGCGGACGCGTAATTCACGGCGACAAGCGCGGCCGCATGATTGGTGTGCCAACGGCGAACATCTCTCTGCAACGCAGAACCGCTCCGCTTAAAGGCGTGTACGTGGTGGAGGTAGTTGGACTTGAACCTGGGCCGCTTCCCGGTGTGGCGAATATCGGTACACGTCCCACCGTCGATGGGATGCGCAGCTCGTTGGAAGTACATTTATTTAATTTTGCCCGGGAAATTTACCGGCGTGATGTCGAAGTGCGGTTTTTGCGTAAATTACGCGATGAACAACGTTTTGCTTCCGTCGAAGAACTAAAACGGCGCATTTTTGATGATATAGAAGAAGCGCAAACTTGGTTACGTGCCCACAAGATCTAAGCAATGAGCGAAAACGATTATAAAAATACCTTGAATTTGCCGCATACCGATTTTCCGATGAAGGCCAATCTCGCCGCGCGCGAGCCCAAAATTCTTGCGCGTTGGCAGGCGATGAAGTTGTATGCCAGGTTACGCGAGGCGAGCACGGGCCGGCCAAGATATATCCTGCATGACGGCCCGCCCTATGCCAATGGCGACATCCATATCGGCCATGCGGTAAATAAAGTGTTGAAGGATATTATTGTTAAGTCCAAAACCTTAAGCGGTTTCGATGCGCCCTATGTGCCGGGCTGGGATTGCCATGGCCTGCCGATCGAGCATCAGGTGGAAAAGTTGCATGGCAAAAATATCCCGCCGGCGCAATTCCGGCAACTATGCCGCGCCTTTGCCGAGACCCAAATCGAACGCCAGAAAGCGGATTTTATCCGCCTCGGCGTAGTGGGGGATTGGGATCATCCCTATCTCACCATGGATTTCAAAACGGAAGCGGATATCATCCGGGCGCTGGGCAAGATCTATAAGCAGGGTTATCTTTATCAGGGCAGCAAGCCGGTACACTGGTGCGTGGATTGCGGTTCCGCTTTGGCGGAAGCGGAAGTGGAGTATGAAGACAGAACCTCGCCTGCGATTGACGTGCGCTTTACGGTCTTGGATGACGCCGCGTTGTTCGCCCAGTGCCAACATGTGCCGGAGCATATTGGAAGAGGGCCGATCGCGGTGCCGATCTGGACCACCACGCCGTGGACCTTGCCGGCCAACCAGGCGGTCGCGCTCAACCCGCAAGAAACCTATGCCTTGGTCCAGGGCGACGGCGAGCATGGGCCGGAGCGGTTATTGCTGGCGGAGGCGCTGTTAAAAGACACCATGCTGCGCTATGGCGTCGACAGCTATCATGTGTTAGCGACCTGTCAGGGCAGCAATCTCGCAGGCGTTAAGCTGCAACACCCCTTCTATGCGCGCGAGGCGCCGATCGTATTGGCCGATTTTGTCACCATGGATTCCGGCACCGGTGCGGTGCACATCGCTCCCGGCCATGGTCAGGATGACTATGTCGTCGGTTCGCGTTATGGGTTGCCGGTGTATAACCCGGTCGGTGGTGACGGGAAATTCCTGCCTGGGACGGATTTATTCGCCGGCGAGCACGTGTTCAAGGCCAACGACCATGTGATCGAAGTACTCAAATCACGCGGCGCCTTAATCCATGTCGAGGCTTTGCGTCACAGCTACCCCCATTGTTGGCGGCATAAGACACCGCTCATCTTCCGCGCTACCCACCAATGGTTTATCGGTATGGAAAACAAAACTAATCCCGCCTCGCCGACGTTGCGCGAGATCGCCCTGGCCGCCGCGAATGCGACCGAATTTTTCCCCGCGTGGGGGCGCGCCCGCCTGGAAGGCATGATCCGAAACCGCCCGGACTGGTGCGTGTCGCGCCAGCGCAACTGGGGCGTGCCCATGGCATTTTTTGTACATAAAGAAACCGGGGAGCTGCACCCGCGCACGCTGGAGCTGTTAGAGCTGGCCGCAAAGCGCGTGGAGCAGCAGGGCATTGAAGCCTGGTTTAGCCTGGATGCGCGCGAGCTATTAGGTGATGAGGCGGCGCTGTATCGTAAAGTCACCGATACCCTGGATGTGTGGTTTGATTCCGGCACCACCCACGACACCATTCTTAGCCAGCGCGCTGATCTCAAACCCTCCAATTCAAACCCTAACCCGATTCTTTACTTAGAAGGCTCGGATCAGCACCGGGGTTGGTTTCAGTCCTCGTTGCTAACCGGCTGCGCGATTAACGGTAAGGCACCTTACGACGCGCTTTTAACCCACGGGTTTGTCGTCGATAGTCACGGCCATAAGATGAGCAAATCCGGGGGCAATGACACCCCGCCGCAGAAGGTAATGGACACATTAGGGGCCGATATTCTCAGGCTTTGGGTGGCCTCCACCGATTATTCCGGCGAGTTATCGCTTTCTCAGGAAATTCTGACGCGCATGGCCGATTCTTACCGGCGTATCCGCAACACCGCGCGTTATCTATTGGGTAATCTGACGGGTTTTGATCCAGCGATAAATTCTGTGCGTTTTGAGAATATGTTGGCGCTGGATCAGTGGGCGGTGCAGCAGGCAGATCGCTTACAGGAAGAAATTCAACAAGCGTATGAAAATTTCAGCTTTCACCTGATCTATCAAAAGGTGCATCAATTTTGCTCGGTTGAGTTAGGCAGCTTTTATTTAGATGTGCTTAAGGACCGGCTTTATACGACAAAACCCGACAGCCGTGCGCGTCGTTCGGCGCAAACGGCAATGTTTCATATTCTGGAGGCGTTGGTGCGCTGGATAGCGCCGATCTTGAGTTTTACCGCTGATGAGATCTGGCAATTTATGCCGGGGCAACGGGCCGAGAACGTATTGTTTGCGATTTGGCATGAATTCCCTGTGGTAAAAACCCCACCGGGAACTCGGGACACTACCGATGAATTTTGGAATACCGTACTCGCCGCGCGCGAACAGGTTTCGCGTGAATTGGAGAAACTGCGTGTGGCCGGGGAAATCGGTTCCTCGCTCGATGCTGAGGTGGAATTATATTGTGATCCGGAATTATATGGGCAACTCAACGTGCTGGACGACGAGCTGCGTTTCGCTTTTATTACGTCTTACGTGCATGTGCACGCAGAAACTGATCATCCCAGCGATGCAATACAGGCGGTAATCCCTGCCCATCATCTTTGGATTAGGGTTAAGGCCTCCACTCATGTCAAGTGCATTCGCTGTTGGCATCATCGCGCCGATGTCGGTGCGGATGACAAACATCCACAAATCTGCGCACGCTGCGTGGAAAATGTCACTGGCAACGGCGAAATCCGGGAGTACGCCTGATGTTTAGGTTATCCTGGATCACGCTGCTGGTATTTATTTTGGATCAGTTGACGAAGTATATGGCGATCAAAAATTTGGTCTATCATGTCGAGGTTCCGGTTACTTCTTTCTTAAGCTTTACATTGCTCTATAATTCCGGTGCGGCATTTAGCTTTTTAAGCAACGCCGGCGGTTGGCAAAATATATTCTTCATCGTTATTGCTACCGCTGTTTCCGTTATTATTTTTTTTATTATTCGCCGTTTGGGTATGAATGATATTCAAACAGCAATAGCACTCATGATGATTTTAGGCGGCGCCGTGGGCAATCTGCTGGATCGTTTGCGTTTTGGATATGTGGTGGATTTTATCGATTTTCATTTTGGCGCCTGGCATTGGTACGCTTTCAACATCGCTGATGCGGCAATCAGCACCGGTGCGGTTTTTTTGCTGTTGGATGCATTGGGAATTGGACTCCGTAAAAAGCAGGCGTGATTGATTTGTATAGCGGCATAGACCGGGTAGATGAATAGCGTCATAATAAGCCTCCCTTTGAGATCCTGACCATGCACGTTTTTCTCGCCAATCCACGCGGTTTTTGCGCCGGTGTCGACCGCGCCATTGAGATTGTTGAACGCGCGTTGGACCTGTTCGGCGCGCCGGTCTATGTGCGCCATGAGGTGGTGCATAATCGCTTCGTGGTCGAGCAATTGCGCGCCGCCGGCGCGGTATTCGTGGAAGAGCTGGACGACGTGCCGGATGACTCGATCGTGATTTTCAGCGCCCACGGGGTTTCGAATGCGGTGCGCACGCAGGCGCACGGGCGCGGCCTTAAGGTGTTTGACGCCACTTGTCCGTTGGTGACGAAGGTGCATATGGAGGTTGTCCGCTACCGCAAAACTAATACGGAATGCATTCTTATCGGCCATGCCGGGCACCCGGAGGTGGAGGGGACGATGGGGCAGGTTGATGGCGGCATGTACTTGGTCGAAACGCCGGAAGACGTGGTGACCCTGCAAGTGCAAAATCCCGCTAATCTTGCTTTTGTTACCCAGACCACGTTGTCCATGGATGATACCGCGCGGGTTATCGATGCCTTGCGTGCGCGTTTTCCAAAAATCAAAGGGCCGCGTAAGGATGATATTTGTTATGCCACTCAGAACCGGCAGGATGCGGTGAAGGACTTAGCGCGCCGCTGTGAGGTGATACTGGTCGTCGGCTCGCCTAACAGCTCCAATTCCAATCGCCTGCGAGAAGTGGCGCAGGCGCAAGGCGCCCGCGCGTATATGGTTGACGGGCCCGACGATCTTCAGCGGGAATGGCTGCATAATGTGGAAAAGATTGGGTTAACCGCGGGTGCCTCGGCGCCCGAAGTTTTGGTTCAACGCGTCGTTGAGCGGTTACGAACCTGGGGCGCTGAAGTTGTGCAAGAGCGCGCGGGCAAGCCTGAACACGTGGTTTTTCCTATACCAAAATCTCTTCAAGCAAAAAATTAATCTAAGGAACCTCTGATTAAGTCAGAGGTTCCTGCGGCATAAGGATGTGCCGCCATTTTTGCTTGACGCATCCCTGCGCCAAGCCCCTACGGGGCTAACGCGAAAATCCGCTCCTGACGGATTTTTCAATTACGCAAGTAATTGAAAAATGAAGAAAAACGAAAATCATGCTGTGCACGGATGCATGAATGCCGTGCCCTACAGGGAAGTAGTAATGCCGCGGGAGGCGGGACGGAGGGCACGGCCGAGAGCGGCCACGCAGGGTGATGAAAAACGAGTTTTTCATCACCCTGCCAGTCTATTTGGACGTAGCCATCACCTCGATCTCGGCGGGGCCTTCCGCGGTTTTGTTAGCGGTGATCGGATCGCGCTCGCCCGTACCTGCGGTGTAGATACGGTTACCGTCGAGGCCCTTGCCGACCAAGTAGGCCTTGACCGCTTCGGCGCGGTGCTGCGATAGATCCATGTTGTAGGCATCGCCGCCGGGGTTGTTGCTATCGCCTGTGGGGATGATGACCCTGAGGTTACCTCCGAGTTTGCTGACCAGATCGTCCAGCGTGGCCTTGCCTTTCGGCGTAATGACGGACTTGTCAACGTCGAACAGCGTGTCCGCGGCCGGCGCCGAAGCGGCGGGAGCCGCTGCCATCGCTGGCACCCGATCGGGGTCACATTCGACAGTCGCTGGTGTCCAGGAGCTGTTGTACCGGCACAGGCCGGTCCCGCTGTTTATCGCTGCGGCACGCTGATCCGTCAAATACCCAGTAATCGCGGCACTGAGGTCTACCTCCATGGCGATGGTCCCCAGCACCAGCGCCACAGCCAGCAGTAGAACCTGTTGTCTTGTAGATGTGTTATTCATAACGTTTATCTCTTCAAAGTCGTGCGGAAGCTTAAACCCAAGCGCCCGCTTTAATCACATAGCGAACCTTCATGTCGGTTTTCTTCAAACGCTGCGCGCCACGGAGAGCGAAGCGAAGGCGCGTAGTACGAGGTAGGCGCGGGCTGGCGGGCGAAGCAGCCAGCCCATCGCGCCGTAAAGCCATTGTGGGCGAGCCGGTGTATGGCTCGACCGCAGGGCGGCCGAGGGCGGTGCAGGCGGAGCCTGACACCGCAAGGTTGCGCCGAGACCGAGGGCGCGAGGGAGACTTGGAAGTCCCGTCGCGCATACTGAGGGCCGGCGCACGCTTGCGTCTTTTGGCGATTTCCAATTCCTTGCGAGGTGTTTTCTCCGATTTTTTTATGAACTGATGAAGCATCACGATTCTTCGGCCAATAAGGGTGCAGTAAAATACCCGGGCGATGCCTTCGGCAGCCTTCAGCCGGAGTTCGAACAACCCATCACCCATGGCGCGGCGGCATGAGGTCCGGGCCGTAGATCTCCATACGTTCCGCGTACCGCAGAAAGCGGGCGACGAAGCCAGCTGGCAGCTGCAGCACTTCTTTCTCAAACGCGGCACTGTAAAAGGTGACTCGCCAGTTCACTGGCAGACTATAGCATATTTGCTATATATATTCCAAGGGTATTTGGTGGGGTCTAGGGCGAAATATCAAAAGGCAAGACGTGACCCCTCCCCATACCCGGTGGCTGTTGAATGGGCGTCTCTATCGTTGACGATTGTTCGCATATTTGCTAACATCGCGGAATGGGCTATTCAGTCGAGTATTTCAACGTCCGGGTGCGGACTGAGATCGAATCATGGCCCGTGGATATGGTCGCTGATTACGCCCGAATCGTAGAGCTGCTGATTGAGCACGGCCCGAATTTACGGCTTCCGCATTCGCGCGCCTTCGGCGAAGGGTTGTTCGAACTCCGACCGCGAGGCAAATCGGGCATTGGAAGGGTGTTCTACTGCTTTCTCGTGGGCCGGCGTGTAGTCATACTGCACGCGTTCATCAAGAAATCCCAGCAGACGCCCGAGCACGAACTCAAGATTGCCCGTAAACGTATGAAGGAGATACGAAATGGCTGAACTTAAATACCAACCTGTACGTCATGATCATGAGGCTTTCCTCAGAAAGGCGTTGAAACGTCGTGGTTTTCGCACAGCCTATGACGCCCTTGCGGTCGAGTATGCGCTCGCGCGTGAAATGCTATCAGCTCGTACTCGTGCGGGCCTCACGCAAGAAGCTGTCGCGGTTCGCATGGGCACAACCAAAAGCGCGGTTTCACGCCTCGAAGCCAGCGGGAAGCACGCCCCATCCGTGGCATCGCTCAAGAAATACGCTAAAGCCGTTGGCTGCAGACTCGAAGTCAAATTCGTGCCGAATTCGATGCCACGGCGTAATAACACCCAACTCGGCGTTCGAGAGGGTGCGCCAAAATCGGCGCGCCGCTCGACTTAGGCGTTTAAGCCGACGCCGGCCGCGACTGCAGAAAGCTGAAATCAACCAAAGGCAACATCAAGAGAATACGTAGCCCACGGCTGTTCGATGCGCAGATTGAAATCCGGATTCAATAATTCGGCAATCGGCACTTCAAATGCCTCGGCAATGCGTTCCAGGTTATCGAGGCTGAGATTGTGTTTGCCGCTTTCGATATTGGCGATGTAGCTGCGGGAGAAACCACAGAGTTCCGCGAGCGTCTCCTGTGACCAGCCGCGTGAGAAGCGTAAGAGTTTGATTTTCTTTGCGAGAATACGGCGGGTGGAGGTAATACCTGCTTTTTCATTATTCGACATCGTTGGCTCCTTTTTATTCAGGGCCTTCGACGCTGTACACCCAGGGTGTATAGTTTCGCCAGCCCCGAGCTTGTCATATCAAGTTTGGGGTTAGTCGCCTGGAGGGTGCTGTAACACCTTCCAGGTGACGCCGTGTGATGCCTCGACAGTATATCAACTTTTCGAAACATAGTATCGAAATTATTCGACAATTACTTGTTCTTCTTTTTGATCTTTTTTCGTTCCAAGATTATTAATAGATAAGGAGGAGCAGCTAAGTGCATCAGATGATACTGCCAATTAACGAGCGAGAAGCGGTCTCGCAAAACTCCGGATTCCGCTGCGCTTTATCAAGTACTCACGAAATACTCCAGTGCATCAAGACGTGCGGGCGCCACCGACAGGATTGTCGTGCCCAGAGGAAACTGTGGCTCCTGGCTAGTTTTCGTGAAATCTATTTCGCCCGCTCGCACGATAAAACCATTGGCGTAAGGAACCGCAGGCGAAGGGTGTTCTTCACAAATCCGGCGACGGATAAATTCGCTGGATAGACAAGCAAACGCCAACCAACGTTGAAATAAACCGCGAAGGTACGAGCGGAGGTCCGCCTCTGACGCGAATGGCGCCTTTCCGCCCGCGGAGCCAATTAAATCGATTAGACCTGGGAAAGTAGCAGTGCGCAGTCGACCATATGCGCTCCGGTGGCAGATGTCATCTCGAAGATCTTTAGCTTCCTCAAACCACTTGCACTCATCAGTGAGAAATCGACGGAGAGGGTCTGACGGTAGCAATACTGCATTTAAACCTGAATCGTGTGTTGAATCGGACGCCAATATTCGCTTCACAAGGTCAGTGAAACCTGGCGGCATCTGGGCTCGCACGGCCCGTGGAAGAACCGCGCGCATTACAAAGGCAACGTCCTCCATAAACTGACGGAAAAAAAGAAGGATCGACTGCGTATCAAGGAATAGCTCGTCAAACGGTACCCTGATCCATGTGTTTTCTTCATAACGAGAAAGATGACTCCTCAAGCGTACAGCAAGAATCATGGCGCTTGAGAGAAATTGAGTTAGGTTTTCCACGGCAGGCCGCTCTACTGCGGAGATAGGGACCTCATGTAACCGTAGGAGTAGTGACAGTCCACCGTACGGAAGCCTGAGGCGTCCCTGTTCATTGCGATATACGGTCTCGTACGCCATGCCGATGGTTAAACTCATCTAATGTTCAAGTATTTCAAGACCTGACCCTCTGGCTTCATTCCCTTTGTTATATGTCATTTGGTTCTAGTCTCAAAGTGTTCATTCAGTTGGCCGATCAGTCCTGCTAGCTCGTTGTAGTAGTGCTGAAATGTCATCAAGGCTCCAGAGAGCGCATTGACTCCGGCTGACATTCCACGAGAACGCCCTGTCGCCCCAAGTCTGAGTTCCATAGCTTGGCGGTCGAGTTCCCCAAATGAACCAAGAAGCCCTGCCCAGTTGGGGTGAGTAATTTCGCAAAGGGCGTCGTATGTTGTGCGCGTCCCCTCCACCGCCAAGTGGAGGCGGTCAATCAACGTGAGGATATTTGCTGCAACCGGCAGGTCGCCGTTTGTGCGGCTACCCATTAAAGTTCTCATCAGAAAGGCGTCAAGTTCGTCGACATTTTTGTCCTCGAGGAATCGTTCAACCCTTTCATGCAGCGCAAAAAGTACGGCCACGGTTTCAATCACGCCGCGCGTTAGTGCGATTGCAGCCACCGTTCGGCCGCGCTCAAAATTTTCCACAGCGGAGGACGCGAGTTCGGACACACGATGAATTAACAGCTCTCGGATCGAAAGCGCCTTGAACGGCAACTTTGATTTCAGAGTGAGCCCGGCTACCGGAATTATGTCCGGTAGGGACGCCGCAAGCCGCTCAGCAAACTCCTTGGCTTCTGCCAAGGTCTCTTGGTCGGTTAGCGGAGCTGCTTCCATGACATATATATTTGGGATAGGGAGGAGCCTCACGGCGCCTCTCCTC
>DATGVQ010000179.1:0-17883 GCA_035300145.1 Acidiferrobacterales bacterium
ATCCACCCGTTATGCCCACGCCAAGACGCTGCTGGTGAAAGCCGGCGATAAGGTCGACAAAGGCCAGGCCATCGCCCTGGTCGGCTCCTCCGGGCGCTCCACCGGCGCGCATGTGCATTTCGAGGTGTGGCAGAACGGTCATGCGGTCAATCCGCAAGGGTATTTGCGGGTGGCGAAGCGGTAGCGGTTCCTCATTTAATCGAATCACTTGCTTTTACCGGGGTTTTATTTCATTTTGAATAAATGCACCCGTCAGAAATTGCCCAGAACCTGCAGCGCATTAAACAATTGATTGCAGCGGCAGCGGCGAAATCCGGCAGACATCCCGACGACATTAAACTGATTGCTGTTTCCAAAGGCCGGTCTTGGCCGCAGGTGGAAGCGGCGTTCGCCGCCGGCCAGTTGCGGTTCGGTGAAAATACGGTCCAGGACGCAATGAGCAAGATCTCGCGCTGCGTTCATCCCGCCATCGAGTGGCATTTTATCGGTCATCTGCAATCCAACAAAGCAAAATACATTCCGTCTAATTTTGCTTGGCTGCATTCACTTGACAGTGTCGCGCTTGCGACAAAATTGTCACGCTTAGCAAGGCAGAAACCCACTCCGCTTAAGGTCTTGATTGAAGTTAACATTACCGGTGAGGTAAATAAACACGGTATTGCGCCTTCCAGCCTGATTCATTTTATTGAAGAGTTGTTACAAGCGCAGCTCGCCGGTCTGGAATTGCGCGGATTAATGGCGATCGGGCCGCCTTTGGCGAATGAACGCGCGCTGCGCGCAGCATTTAGCAAATTACGTGAACTGCGCGATGCCTGTGCGCCACGATTCGGACTTACCGGTTTCACTGCGCTATCGATGGGAATGAGCGGCGATTTCGTGCCGGCCATTATGGAGGGCGCCACCTTGGTACGGATAGGTACGGCGATTTTCGGTGAACGCAGAAAGCCTTAAACTATAGTAGGCTTATCAGCATTTTGCTAGCGAGGATGTACAGAATGACGGCGAAAATTCTTCTCAGTATCGGTATTGGCAAACGGTGTGCCATTTTTGCTCCGAGCGGGGCGGTTAATATACTCGCTATCGCCACGCCGGCAAGCGCGGGCAGGTAGACAAATCCCAGGCTGTAAGGCGGCATCGGCGCCGCCATGCCGGCGGCAATGTAACCGAGGGTGCCGCCCACGGCAATGGGAAAGCCGATGGCGGAGGAGGTGCCGATGGCCTGGTGCAGTTTGACGTTGTGCCTGGTCATGAACGGAATAGATAGCACGGCGCCGCCCGCCGCCACCAGACTCGACACCCCGCCGATAATCCCGCCCGCGGCAAACATGCCGCTCCTGCCGGGCAATTGCCGTGTAGCTTTCGGTTTCAAACCAAGAATCATTTGCGTGGCGGCGTAGTAGACGAACGCCGTGAAGAAAACCGCGAGCACTTTGATAGAAACCCATCCGCTAAGCAAGCTGCCTAAGAGCGTCCCCACCAGGATGCCGGGGGAAATATCACGCACGATTTGCCAATTTACCGCACCGTGGCGGTGGTGTGCATGTGAGCTGGAAATGGAGGTGAAAACAATGGTTGCCATGGCGGTGCCGAGCGCCATATGCAGGATATAGCGAGCCGCGAAATGTTGCGCGTCAAACAAGAAGACCAGAAGCGGCACCATGATCATGCCGCCGCCGAGCCCCAGGAGACCGGCAAAAAAACCGATAAACGCGCCCAATAATAGGTAACCCGGCCACCATTCCATTTTTTTGTGTTTTTCTCAGGTTCGCTTTGATTTAAAAGGCTTCGGCTAAACAATAAGCCGAAGGAACTCTTGGGCGGTTTTGAACAGGATATTATTCCTATCTTCCGGACTGAGGCTGACGCCGGTTAATTGCCGTAACGGGTGTTCCACCCCCATATCAAACGGATAGTCGCTACCGAGCATGATTCTGTGGCTGCCGAATTTCTCGCACAGCAATTCCAGCATACGCGGGTCGTGGGTGAGCGTATCGAAGTATAATTTTTGCGCGTAGGTGCTAGGTTCGCGCGAGATAAATTTCTTCGGCTCGGGTCTGACCGAATAGCCGTGGTCCAAGCGCCCGAGCAGCGCCGGCAAACTGCCGCCGCCATGGGCAAAACAAATGCGCAGTTTCGGCAATCGCTCTAATACTCCGCCGAGGATCAGCCGCGCGATCGCGAGCGACGTGTCGGCCGGATAGCCGACCATGAACGGCAGATAGAACACCTTCATCCGCTCCTCGCCAATGGAAGGCCCCTGGGGATGCACGAAGATAGCCATATCCAGCGCCTCCGCGGCGGCCAGGATGTCCATGATGGCGGGATCGTCGAGATCGCGACCGTTGACATGAGTGCCGATTTCTATCGCCGGGAAGCCCATTTTCTTGAGACGTTCGAGCTCGGCAATGGCGTGCGCCGGAGACTGCATGGCAACGGTTCCAGCGCCAAGAAACCGATCCGGGTGGCGCGCGACGACCTCGGCGATGAAATCGTTCTGCAGGCGCGCGAACGCGGCCGTGGCTTCGGCCGGGCCCCAATAGCACAGCATGACCGGTACCGGCGAAATCAGTTGTTTATCCACCTGCTCGGTATCCATATCGGCGATCCGGCGCACCGGCGCATAACATTGATCGGTGACCGTACGGAACTCGCGCTCGCCGAGCATAATGGTCGCCTGGCAATTACTGTGCTGGCGCACGCTCGGCCATCCGGCGACGCCGAACCGGCTGGCAAAGTCCTCCCAGCCGGGTGGCATGATATGAGTATGCACGTCGATAGCGGTTGATGCGGAAGTCATACGGCGCGCTCCCGTCTATCAGCATAACAGCCCGGTATCGTTGCGTTAGTAAATTTCAGCACACTTATTTCTCCTCATTTGGCGGGGTTGATGGAATCTCCAGGCCGGCATGTTGACGCCAATCGGAGGCAGATGTGAATAAGGGCCGTAAACTCAGGAGCAGCAGCGCTGCACCGATGAAAAGCATGGTCGCGGCAATCGGCCGGCTAAGGAGAATGGCGTAGCGGCCGGACGACATCGCGAGAGATTGTCGTAAACTCATTTCCAGCATCGGCGCCAGAATCAACCCCAGCACGATCGGCGCGGTTTCAAGATCGAATTTGCGCAACAGATAGCCAAGCGCACCCATCGCCATCATGATCCAGAGATCGACCACGCTCTCATTTACCGCGTACACCCCGAGGATACAGAAGATCAGAATAGACGGATAGAGGAATGAATAAGGGACGCGGAGCAAGTACACAAACACGCCCACCAGCGGCAGGTTCAGGATCAAAAGAATTACATTACCCACGTACATGCTGGCGATAAACCCCCAAAATAACGCCGGTTGCTGATCGATCAACAGAGGCCCGGGCGAGACGCCATGCACCATGAGCGCCGCCAGCATGACCGCGGGGATCGGCCCGGAAGGAACGCCGAGCGCCAGCATCGGCACGAAGGCGCCGGATGCCGCGGAGTTATTCGCCGACTCCGGGCCGGCTACCCCCGCAATCGCGCCACGGCCGAAGCGCTCCGGATGTTTAGATAAGCGCTTCTCTACCGCATAGGAGACGAAGGAAGAAATAATGTGGGCGGAGCCCGGGATAATGCCGATTAAAAAACCGAGCACGGTGCCGCGTGCGATCGGTGCGACCGACTCGCGCAGTTCTTGCTTTGAGGGGGGGAGCTCGCGCAATTTCGGCCTTTGTATTGGCGGACGCGCAGATTGGCCCGCGGTCAACAGGATCTCCGAGATGCCAAAAAGTCCCACGGCCACTGGTACAATACCGATACCATCACCCAGTTCGACGACGCCGTAATGGAAGCGGAAAAATCCGCTCATCGCGTCAATGCCGATCATCCCTAGAAACAGTCCCAATGCCGCCATCGCCAGCGTCTTCGGCATCGAGCCGCTGCTCATATAAGCCAGCACCAAGAAGCCCAACAGGAGCAGCGCGAAATATTCCGGCGGCCCAAAACGCAGGGCGAACGCGGCGAGCGGCGGCGCGAGCAACATCAACCCTACCACGCTCAGCGTGCCGGCGACGAAGGAGCCGATCGCGGCGATCGCGAGCGCCGGGCCGGCGCGCCCTTTTTGCGTCATGGCATAACCGTCGATACAAGTCATCACCGAGGCCGCCTCGCCCGGGATGCGCATAAGGATGGAGGTCGTGGATCCGCCGTACATGGCCCCGTAATAAATTCCGGCCAGCAATACAATGGCGGTAGTCGGAGTCAGGCCAAACGTGAGCGGCAGTAACAGGCTAATTCCAGAGAGCGGGCCGAGACCGGGCAGCATGCCGACCAAGGTGCCAATGACACAGCCGACAAAAGCATAAAACAGCACGGACGGCGATAACGCCACCGAAAAACCGAGGTACAGGTTTTGCAACGTCTCAATCACTGATCCACCTCAAGCGCATGCACTAAAAACCCCACGGCCCGCGCGGCAACGGAACTTTGAGCAGATCGGCAAAAAGGAAAAATGTGCCGAGCGAGAAGCCGAGGGCGACTACTGTTACTATCACTGGCCGTTGGCGCTCTATCACGCCTAACAAAAAGACCAGTAAAATAATAACTGTCAGGCGATAGCCGAGTCGTTCCAGGGCGAGCGCGGCGAAGCTACAGGCCAACAGGATCTTGCCCGCGTGTCCGATCTCCGGCCAGTGGAGCGATTGCAATAGCGGGGACTGCCCTCCGCGCAACGTCACCAGCAGGCCCAGCAGGCCCAGCACGATCGCGAGCGCCATGGGCATATAGCCGGGCCCCGGCTCATGCAGCGAACCAAGCGGAAGTTTGTGCGCCTCCCAGGCGATGGCGAGCGCGAAACAAAATAAAACCAGCCCGGCGATGTGATCATTGCGTATCTTTGCTACCGGAGGCGGCGGGTTCGGCCCCGGGTTTTTAGCGGTGGCTGCTTGCGGCCCGGCGTTATTTCTTTTCTTCAATCTTGCCGACCCGCTTGACCGCATCCGCCAACATCTTCGCGTCTTTATCCCAGAATTTCCGGAACCCGGGTGCATCCATGTAGGTGACCGGGGTTTCCAGCTTCTCCATGATCGCCTTAAACTCCGGGTCGCGCACCGCTAGCCCGACGGCCTCTCGCAGCGTCTTGAGTATGGGTGCGGGTGTGCCGGCCGGCGCAAACATCCCTGCCCAGATGTAGAATTCAATATCGTAACCCAGCTCTTTAAAAGTGGGAACGTCAGGCAGGGCGGCTACGCGCTTTGCGCCCCAGCCGGCCAGCGGCCGCAGCTTCCCGGCTTTGATTTGGGGGAGAACTACCCCGGGTCCGGAAGCCAACACGTCCACGTGCCCGCCGAGAATGGCGGTGAGGGCCGGGCCCGCGCCGTTGTAGGGAACGTGCTTTAGTTTGATGCCGGCCGCATGGCTGAACATTTCTGTCGCCATGTGCAGCGTTCCATAAATACCGGAGGAGGAAAAAGAAATTTCCCCCGGTCGCTTTTTAGCATCCTCCACCAATTCCTTGACGCTTTTCCATGGGCTGTCCGCGCGCACGACCAGGATCGTCGGGTCGGCGGTGATCAGCGCGATGGGCGTAAGCTGGTCCATGCTATAGGCCGGCGCCCGGCCGAAAAGCTTATCCGCCTCAGGGATAATCGAAATGCTGGACAGCGCCATCAGCAGGGTGTAGCCGTCCGGCTTGGCATTGGCCACCGCCGACATCCCGACCGCCCCGCCCGCTCCTTGTTTGTTTGCCACCACCACCGGTTGTTTTAAGATCTTTTCCATGGCGGCCGCGACCGGCCGGCCGGTCTGATCGGCAACGCCACCCGGCGGAAACGGAACAACGAGATTAATCGGACGGCTGGGAAACCGCTCCTCGGCGTACACTAAGGCCGGCGCCGCAAGCAGTAACATAAAGAGTGCGCTGAGCAATCGAGTGATCATAAATTCTCCTGCGTTATTGTTAAAGAATTGTCATCTTGAATCTCTTGCCTGTATGCTGCTTGGCGCTTAGTTTCGTGCTTTTTCGCCTGCTGATTTTGTCATATGCCTTGCCCTTATGGTTACACATTTTTCGTGTCTGATTCCTTGGGGCGCCAGCGCAGTGCCTTTTTTTCCAAGCGGTCGAGCAGACCGTTGAGCACCATGACCACGACCATCAGGACGACAATTCCGGCCATAGTACCGGCGGTATTCAGGCCGCTGGTGGTTTCCATGATGCGGTAGCCGAGCCCGCCGGTGGATGCAATGAATTCGGCGACCACCGCGGCAACCAAGGCCTGCGGTATGCTAATACGCAAGCCGGCGATAATCCAAGGGCTCGCGTTGGGAATCGTGACATAGAAAAACAGCCGCCAGCGCGACGCACCGAGCACACGCGCGACGCTGCGCAACTCGAGGTCGGCGGTGCGCACGCCTTCATAAGTATTAAAGAATACCAGCATGAAGGTCATCATCGCCGCCATCATTACTTTAGAAGCCAGGGCGATACCGAACCACAGAATAAACATCGGCGCCAGCGCGATCCGCGGGATGCCGTAAATCGCCAAAATAAAGGGCTTGAGTACCAGCGCGACCGTCTCGCTTTGCGCAAGCGCGAGGCCAAAAGCGAGGCCCAAGATTGCGCCGAAGACATAGCCGATTGCGGTTGCCTGGAAGGTGATGGAGAGATCGCTGATAAGCTGCCCGGAAAGGATGGACTTCCACAGGAACAGTGCGACGTCCGACGGCCGCGACAACCAGAACGGATCGAAGATCGGCCCGGACAGCCCTTCCCACAGGCCGAGCAGGGCCAAGGCGATCAGCAGGCGCCAGCCATTGATGGCAAACCAATTCATTCGCTCTTGTGCTTCATTTCTTCCGCGAGGTACGCCCAGACCTTATCGTAAATCGCGCGGAACGCCGGGTCGGTGTGGATGGTATAAATATCGCGTGGACGCGGCAGCGAAACCGGCACGATCTCGCGGATGCGGCCCGGACGCGCGGTCATCACGATAACGCGGTCGGCCAGCGCGATGGCTTCGATCAGATCGTGAGTGATAAACACAATAGTTATTCCCGCCCGCTCTTGCCACAACTTAAGCAGCGTGTCCTGGAGCTGCAGCCGCGTCTGCGCGTCGAGCGGTCCGAAGGGCTCGTCGAGCAGAATAACCTTGGGATCGTAAACCAGCGTGCGCGCGATGTTGACGCGCTGGCGCATGCCACCCGATAGTTCATGACGATAGTGATGGTGAAAGCCGTTCAGGCCAACATGGTCGAGGAGAGCGCGCGCTTTTTCGCGTCGCTCCGCAGATGTCCCGATCGCGCGCATCTCCAGGCCGAACATCACGTTGCCGAGCACGGTGCGCCACGGAAACAAATTATCCTGTTGCGTAACATAACCGATTTCCTTATTAATTCCGCGCAGGATTTCGCCGCGAAACCGCTTTTCCCCGGACGAGACCTCGAGCAGCCCGACGATGATATTCAAAAGAGTGGACTTACCGCAACCAGATGGCCCGACCACCGTGACGAACTCACCCTCATGGATATCCAGACTGAGATTAGAGAGCGCCACCACATCTCCGCGTTCAGCACGGAATGTGCGCGACACCCCTCGAATCGAAATCAGGGGCCGGCTGGACGCCATTTACTGGTATTGGGCGATAAAGGTGGCGAACAATTGCTGCGCGGTCACATCGCTCGCCCCTTCCATGCGCATGGTATTCTCCGCCATCTTAAGCGTCACGTCGCCCTTACGATTCAACGCCGGTTTCAATGCCTCGATGCTGAGTATCATCGTCTCCGAATCAATATTGCTGTAAATCGGTTGCACCATCTTTCGTATCTCTTCCGCCGGCTTGGTGGCGATGTCATTCACCGCCTTTTTTAACGCGCGGATCATGCCGCGGACTACTTGGGGATTGGCCTTGGCGTACTCCCCGGTCGTCAATAAACTTTGGAAAATAAACGGATCGACCGAAGGATCATCGCCATTGGCGTTATTCACCCACATGATGGCGGTGCCGCGCTTGATCGCCACGCGTCCGCCCGGGATGGAAATGGTGAATCCGTCGATTTGCCCGCGTTCCAGCGCGCTTATCATGCTGGGCGAATCGCCGATCGCGACAATATTCATTTGATTTTCATCGAAACCGCCGATGCGCGCGAGATGGCGTAGCTGCTTATCAGTGGGTGCGCCCGGGCGCGTCATCGCCATGGTCAAACCTTTGAGCGCCGCGGCTCGCTCCTTGAGCGGCGCATTCGGCGATACGCCTACTTTTTTAGCGGCCGCCGGGCTGATCACGACGTCGAACAAGTTGCGATTGAAGTAGTTGTAGACATTGATGATATCGCGTCCGGCGCGGATAGCGCCGACTTGCGTCGTGCTCGGACTGGCATTGAACTGCACGTCCCCGGAAGCAAGCGCGGCCAGATCCGGCCCCGCGCCGCGGGTGGCCACTTGCTGCACGTCGTAACCCTCATCCTTGAAATATCCGGCCGCCTTGGCGTAGTCCAGCGGCAGAAACGAGAAGCTGGCTACCGGTTGAGTGATGGTGATTTTTTTCAAGCTTTGGGCTTGCGCTGTTGCACTGCACCAAACCGCCAGAGTGACAAGCATGAGACGAAACAGCATAGTTTTCCCCTCGCTAAATCGCTTTTTCATTTTTCCTCCAGTCGATAATTAGATTGGCCGATTCCTTAGCTTGCGGCCGAGGCGCCTATAAGTAACGTAGGATAAAGTAAATCGGCAAAGTTTTTGCTGCCGGCACGAAAAATAAAGACCAGCGCTTCGAGGCCGATGGCGATGACGATAATCACCACAAACTTCGTCGGCGTCTGGCGTGCCTCGCGTGCCGAACGAAGTTCTCGGTTTTGCCGAACCTCCTCTTCCATTAAATATTTAGATACGTCAAATCCGGCCATCACACACGATCAGGCCAATATAATACGCTCACCCGCTTGAACCGCAGCGTAGACTTCCCATAACGCATAGACAAGCATTGCCAGGCTGATACTCAGCAACGATAAACCGGCGATGGTATAACCCAGAATACCGACGAGATTGAATAGGTTCAATGGTTTTTTCATACCAGAGGGCGCTGTGGTCTTTTGTTATAATCCGTCGCATTATATTCCAAGGCTCGAGGAGGAAGGTAGCGCATAATTTGATTGCGCCGTATATGATTAGAAAGTTAAAAATACTTGCGATAGTATAAGCAGGTTATCTTACTTGAGAATCTTCAACATTCACTTCCGTGAGGATGTCAAGATGGAGGAGGATTTACTCGACCTGATGCCAAAAACTGAATTTACCCGGCGGGAATTTGTCATGACTATGCTCGCTACCGGTTTTGCCTTGGCGGCGCGGCCGGTGTCGGCGCAAACAATGATCATCACCGACACAACCGGGTTGACCGCCGGCGAGGTGAAAATTCCGGTGCGGGACGGGCAGATACCCGCTTATCGCGCGATGCCGGCTGACGGTACGCGATTCCCGGTCGTGGTAGTCGTGCAGGAAATCTTCGGCGTGCATGAACATATCAAGGATGTTTGCCGCCGCTTGGCGAAGCTGGGCTACCTGGCCATCGCGCCGGAGTTGTATGCGCGCCAGGGAGACGTCTCTAACATTTCTGATATGCAACAGATTTTTGCGATAGTATCAAAAGTGCCGGATGCGCAGGTGATGTCCGACATCGATGCGGCGGTCGCCTGGGCGAAGGAATCCGGCAAAGGCGACGCCCCCAAATTGGGTATTACCGGATTCTGCTGGGGTGGACGCATTGTCTGGTTGTATGCTGCGCACAATCCGCAATTGAAAGCCGGTGTGGCCTGGTACGGGCGTCTCGTTGGTGAGCCTAATGAATTGCAACCTAAATATCCCCTCGATGTCGCCGCTGCCATAAAAGCCCCGATGCTGGGTCTTTACGGCGGCGCCGACCAAGGCATTCCGGTTGAAACTGTTGAACAAATGCGCCAGGCGTTGAAGGCCGCGGGCAACAACAAGTCCGAGATTATTGTTTATCCCGATACGCCGCATGCGTTTCATGCCGACTACCGGCCGAGCTATCGCAAACAGTCGGCGGAGGATGGCTGGAAACGGCTGCACGCGTGGTTTAAAAAGTATGGAGTAGCGTAAGCAGAAGCGCCATCGACCAATTTTCGGTTAAGTTGACAATACCATATAATAACTATCAGCGGAGGTGAAAAATGTTTGAGCTATCGGGAATGTCCGATGCGGTAGTCGCACTCGTACAGATCATGGTGATCAATGTCGTTCTAAGCGGTGACAATGCGGTGGTCATTGCTTTAGCGTGTCGCCCCCTGTCGCCCTCGCATCAGAGGCAGGCGTTTATCTATGGCAGCGTCGGAATAGTCGTACTGATGGTGATCTTAACAATGTTTGTCGTATTCCTGCTGAGCCTACCCTACCTGGAAATGGCGGGCGGCGCTTTGTTGCTTTGGATCGGTGTAAAGCTCCTGATTGCAGAGGACGAAGGCGATAACAAAGTTGAGGAAAAATCTGGTTTGATAGCCGCCATAAAGACCATCATCATTGCTGATATTGTGATGAGTCTCGATAACGTCCTCGCGATGGCGGCGGTAGCCAAAGGTCATGTGTGGATGTTGATTTTCGGGCTGATCATTACCATTCCAGTTGTTCTGTTTTGCAGCGCGTTATTAATAAAAATAATGGGGCGATATCCTATTACTATAATTATTGGCGCGGGGCTCATTGGTTACGTAGCGGGAGACATGGTTGTTACCGATCTGGCCATCAAAGCTTGGGTTGATGCCAATTTCTCCTCATTGCACATCATTGCCCCGGTTGCTGGTGCGATTTTCGTGATTGCCACGGGAAAGATACTCGAACATGTGGCGGCAAAGAATACCGCTTCGCCGTAATATTAATGTTCGAGATACGCATCCTAACCCATTGATTGTACATACCTGCGCTGGGAAGCACGGGCTCGTCGCCCGGCGAGAGAATCTCGCTTCCGTCAGAAGAAATAGGTTATCAACGCCTGCCAGATCTGTCGTTGCGGTAATGCGCCGTACTGGCTGCCGGCGTCGCCGCTGTTAAGCTGCCATTGCCATGCCAGATCGACATGATTCCAGTGGTAGCGCGCTTCCAGCCATGATAGATGGCTGTGATCCACCACATCGAAACGCTCAAAGGCACTCAAGTCGAAATGGATGACAAAAGCGTCCTGCCATTTGACATAGAGAAACGCGTTCTGCTTGGTTGGCAGGTCCTGCAGGGTTTGAACGAACGTCCGGTATTGCAAGTAAGCGGGCGGTGACCCCTGTCTTAGCGCATTCCAGCCGTCTCTATCCAAGCCAGCGCCGTTAAATTCGTACTCCAGGGTGAGCGAAAGTTTGCTGGCGGTAGTGTAGGTAAGCCCGCTAGCCAGCCGATTACGAAAGGCGGTGTCGTCTGCTCGATTTAATGCCTGTGAGACCAGTGACGGACTGCGTCCTCCGGACCATTCGAAGTACGCCACCGTAGCATCGTTCAGTAAGGTAGTGAGATTCAGACCGAGTTGCGGCGCACGACCCTGTTCGCCGGAAAACAGCCACTGCGGATTGAAGCTGTCCGACAGCCGTTGGCTGGCAGCGATCAACCAGCGGTTTTTATGGTTCGTGGCGCCCACATCCGGATCGAATGCGCCGTCGTTCGGTCGGTCTGCGAGCTTCGGCGAATAGAGACCGGTAAGCGAGCCATCGCTCCATAACGTCTGGCCACGCAGCATCACACTGCCGAGCCGATTTTCCCTTAAGCTCGCGGGGTCGATCGAAACGATGGAACGAATGGCGCCGGCGCGGAAATAGTCGGTGGGGTTGTAGCCGGACGCTACGCCGTAGCGCGTGTTGATGCGGCCAAGATCCGCGATGCGATCCGGCTGTGGCTGCCAGCTTAGATAAGCGTCTTTGAGAGTGTTAACCGTATTTTCATTGGATAGCCGGCGTTGCCAGCTCAAGTCGAGCCGGTCGGCAAACACCGCCCGCCAGTTGCGCGCAAACGTCCGGTCGTAATGCATATCGAGCGCCAGGAACTCGGCGTCATCCGCGGCGTTGCCACTGCGCTGTCCGGATTCGCGCGCCGCCGCTTGCATGGACACGCGCCAATCGCGGGCGTGCTCGGCGACGGTAGGAGCCTTATCGGCCAGCGCCAGGGCCGCCGCATCTTCGTCATCGGCCAGCGCAGGCCCGGCGGCCGCCAGCAATGTTAAGGCAAGCGCGCGCACCATCACTCGGGTTTGAAGCGTGGCAGGTAATCGCGCTGCAACCAGGTGTCCGGCACGTCGCGCCAAGCGTAGTTGCTGTAACGCATCACCGTCACCCAGTTGGGATTGAGTCCGTCGATAATGACCGTTTCGGTGGGCCGCTCCACGCCAAGCTCGGTTTGAAAATGGCGGTAATACGCGGTTTTCAAATGGTGGCCGCTTTCACTGTAGAACCGGGCTTTGACTGGACGGCTGTTGCCGGTGTCGATCCACATTTCGATATGATGATAGGTCACATCCACCGAGGTGGCGACAAGCGCCAGTTTGTAGCAATGCCGCAGCTGGCGCTCGCCGTCTTGCGTGTCCTCCTCGGCCAACAGGTCGGCCTTGTAGTCCTTGGCGAGATTGACGGTTACGACATCGCCGTTTGCCGCCTGCCCCAACAGCCGCTGCTGCGGGGAAATGCGGATACTGGCCTTGCTGGACGGGTCGTAAAACCACAGGTCGTTGCCGTTCTTGAGCATCAGCTTGTTGGCATCGCGCGCCGGCGCGACGAAGCGGATCAGGCTGCGGAATTGTCCGCTGTTGGTATCGGCCTTGGAGTAAACCGTCAGCGCGTCGCTGTCGCTTTGTTTGCCATTGCGATATTCCAAAAGCGTCACCGTCAGACCGAACGGCTTGCCCGGGTTGCGGATGGCATCGCTCGCCGCCAGGATGTCCTGGGCGCTGGGGGCGGTATGGGCAATGCCCGCGAGCGCGAGCATTAACAGGCCAAGGATGAATCGTTTGATGGGCCTGAGTTGCTTTTCTCCCCGAGTGCAATGCGCTTGGGTTAAAGACCTGTTTCTAAACATGACGCAGCGCATCCACAATATTCATCCGCGCGGCGCGGCGGGCGGGCCACCAGGCGGAGAGTATGGCCACGAGTATCAAGCCGACCGCACTAGCTATGACCAGCCGCGTTTCACCCCAGACATAGATGGTGAGCGGCACGGCGTCTCGCCCCGGCGGTGTCCAGGTCAGCCCGCTGTGATTGATAATGCCGGCGAGCAGCAGCGCGATCAATACTCCGAGCACCGCGCCGATCACGCCCAACAGCAACCCCTCGCACACAAACAAGCGGCGGATACCGCCGCGTCGCAGGCCCATCGCGCGCAAGGTGCCGATTTCAACGGTGCGCTCCATCACTGCCATACTCATGGTATTGCCGAGGGTAAACAGCACAATGGTGCCGATCAGCACCGCGATAAAGCCGAAGATGGCGGCAAACATCGTAATGGTCTGCCCGTAAAACGGATTGAGCGTGCCGAATTCCAGGACCTCCAGCGGCTCGCCTTTCAAGGTACTCGCCAGCAGTTGTTCCAGACGCGCCTTGGCCGCGGGAATTTGACTGGTGTGCTGCAGTTGCAGCACGACCGCGGTCGCCCCCGGTTTTTCACCGCCATAGACCAGCCGTTGTGCTTGCGCCAGATGCAGCACCACGTAAACGTCGTCCAGCTCCTTCACACCCTGATTTTCCGCTTTGACGACATTCAGCTCCGCCACATTGGGCGCGCCATGCACGGTAGCGGCGAGCAGTTCAATGCGGGTATCGCTCGCGGCTGACCTGCGAGAATTTTCCTGGGCCGCAAGCGCGGCAACGTCGCTCGGTAGACGCTGACCGCCTTTAGTCGCTCCCGGCGGCCGCCCCTGCGCATCCTGCGCTTGCGGTTGCTGGCAGTTTTGTACTTTGAGCGGGCCGCATAGCTGCAACACCCGCGCCACGCCGGTGCCGATCACCGCCGCGTCTTGGCCGGTACCGGTCAGCGCCAGCGGGCCGCGACGGCCCGGAAAGCCATAGTCGTTCCATTCACGCATGCGATTCCGGTCTTCCACCACGATGCCGTTAGCGAACACCGTGCGTGACACGCCGGCGGCAAAATTGCCGGCAATGCCGCCCAATTGCAGGGTCGGTGTGACTACGGTCAGCATGGGTGCCAGCACCGGGTCGTGCTTCACCACATCGATGACGCGCGGGTAGTCGGCAATACCATAAGCCCCCGGATTGCCGCTGCCGTACAAAAAATAATCTTTATGTTGAATCTGCAGGTGGCCGCTGCCCTGCACGTAGCCGGTTTGCAGGCCGTAGGTGATGTTGCGGCTGTAGCCGCCGAATAGCAGGATCGTCAACACGCCAACGATCATGGCCAGCAGCGTCGTCAGCGAGCGGCGGCGGTTACGTAAGAGGTTACGCAGGGCGAGTGAGAAGGTCTTCATAGAACGCTGTCCTTCAAGTGCTTGACCTCAATGATGCGGCCGTCGTGAATCTTCACCGCATCGTCGGCTTCGGCTATCATTTGGGGATCGTGCGACGAGATGACGAACGACACGTGATGTTCGCGCCGCATCTGGCGCATGAGTGCGATCATGGCGGCGCCGGTATGACTATCGAGATTGGCGGTAGGCTCGTCGGCCAAGACCAGTTGCGGTGCCGGCGCCAGCGCGCGGGCAATGGCGACCCGCTGGCGCTGGCCACCGGAGAGCTGGCCGGGGCGGTGGCGCGCCTTGTCGGAAAGGCCGACTGCCTCTAGCAGGGTGTTGACGCGCTGTTTGCGTTGTGCGGCCGGAACGTGGGCGAGCAGTAGCGGATACTCCACGTTTTCATAAGCGGTCAACACCGGCAGCAGATTGAAGTTCTGGAAGATAAAGCCGATAAAGCGGGCGCGAAAATCGGACAAGGCGTCATCCGACAGCGTCTGCACGGCCTCGCCGGCGACGGTGATCTCGCCGCGATCGGGTCGGTCGATACAGCCGATCAGATTCAGCAGCGTCGTCTTGCCGCTACCCGACAGGCCGGAGATCACAGTAAATCGGTTTGCGCGGATTTCC
The DNA here is from genome assembly GCA_035300145.1 of Acidiferrobacterales bacterium. Lineage (GTDB taxonomy): Bacteria > Pseudomonadota > Gammaproteobacteria > Acidiferrobacterales > DATGVQ01 > DATGVQ01. Next base: position 15,043 of record DATGVQ010000179.1, read on the forward strand.
AGGTCGATATCGCTTAACGCCGTTACGCCAACAGTATCTAGGCGGTAGGTCTTGTTGACCTGCTTCAGGATGACAGTATGCATGGTACCCTATAATCATACCAATCAGCACGCCTTGAGTAAATTCACGATGGTCCAGCCAATAAGCGCGGAACGTGAAGCGGTATAGGGGCGGTTTGACGAAAGGAAAATTAAAGTACGCTAAGCCTGCGGAAGCAGTCGTAGCGGCCTAAACTGAAGCCGCTCAGTTACGTTCGAGATTATCCCGTCAGCGACGGAAGCGCATCGTGAGTTGCGGGGGCTGAATCGACCCGTCATCAGTTTCTTTTGGAAGTTGAATAAGGCATCTCGATGCCGTTTAAACGAAGGAAAAAATCTTGAGTATGGCAAAAACCCAATTGGAATTCTGGTTTGAATTCGGAAGCAACTATAGCTATCTGAGCGTAATGCGCATTGAGGAACTTGCAAGAAAGGCGGATGTTCAGATTGCGTGGAGACCATTTCTGCTTGGCCCCATCTTTCGCGATTTCGGCTGGAACACCTCTCCTTTCGTTCTACAAGCTGAGAAGGGGCGGTACATGTGGAAAGACATGGAGCGCCAGGCACTCAAGTACGGGCTGGAGTTTCGCAAGCCGTCGGTCTTCCCGCGAACCGCCGTACTTCCTATGCGTGTTGCCATGCTTGCTTCAAATCAGCCTTGGATTGGGGGCTTCTGCAAGGCAGTCATGCGGCAGAACTTCGTCGAAGATGCCGATATCAACGATCCCGCCAACGTCAGACTCGCTCTGGCGGGCCTGGTGCCCGAGCCGGACGAGGTATTGGCAGCAGCGCAGGCCGATGAGAACAAGTTGCGCTTGCGTGATCAGACCACTGAGGCGAAAAATCGAGGCGTGTTCGGCGCTCCAACCTTTTTCGCCGGAGATGAAATGTTTTGGGGTAACGATCGTCTCGAGGATGCTGTGGCATTCGCTGCATCTAAAATCTGCATCAGTAATTCATCGCTCTAACGAGAAGACAACATGCGCTATCCCGGCGTGATGCTCGGTGCCGACGAAGCACCATTCCAGCCCTTGCTGCGCCTGGTGGCGACCCAGCTCAAAGTGTCGATGGAAAGCTGGAGCGAGTACGGCCAGCGCGGCCAGACGCGGCGAGAACATCTGGTCGAGCTGCAAACGGTCTTCGGTTTCCATCCGTTCACGATGCAGCACTACCGCCTTTAGCGTTTTATACCTGCTTTACACTTGCGTAATTACGTTTCGTATCAGGCCGATACCGCTAATTTCCGTCTCCATAACGTCGCCGGGCTTGAGAAACTCCGGTGGCTTACGCGCAAAGCCGACGCCCGGCGGCGTGCCGGTGGCGATGATGTCTCCCGGCTCAAGCGTCAGACCGGCGGAAAGCTCGGCGATGATACGCGGGACCTTGAAATACATTTGGCCGGTACTCGCATCCTGCTTGACGACACCATTAACACGCGTGACTAGGTGCAAACTGTTGTAATCGAGCTCGCCGGCGGTCACGATCCATGGCCCGATCGGGCCATGGCCGTCCAGGCTTTTGCCCTTGAACCACTGACCACCGTGTTTTTTCTGTTGCACGTCCCGCGCGGTGGTGTCGTTAATCACGCTGAAGCCAAAAACGTGCTCTATCGCCTTGTCTTCGGGGATATTTAACCCGCGCTTGCCGATGATGACGGCAAGCTCTCCTTCCCAGTCGATCATGGTCGAAACCGCTGAATTAAACGGAATCGGATCGTAAGGGCCGTTCACGACGTGGGTCCCTTTGGTGAAAAAGACCGGGTGATCGGGCAGCTCCTGTTTCGGGTCGCGTAACGCCTTGCCCTCTTCGAAGTGCTCGAGATAGTTCCAGCCCACGGCATAGACATTACGCGCCGGGACCGGAATGGGCGGAAAAAGCCGCACGTCCTTCACCAGCGGACCATCGTCTTTGGCCTTTGCCAGCAGCTTCCGGACATCCGCCAACCCCTGACTACCCGCGGTAATCAGCGAGACCATATGTGCCGGATCGAATGAAAGCGGGATGCTTTGACGCGCCGCCTCCGCCACCAGGTCTACGACGCGGCCGCTGGCCTGCACCGCGCCGACTCGGATCGACGCGCCGGCGCCGGGTGCAAAACTGACAAGACGCAGGTCACGTGTCGGGGTAAGCTTTGCGGGTATCGGGTTTTCCGCCATCGATTGCGGGGCGGCAGGTGTTGCCGGAGGTAAAAGCGTGCCGGACGCAGCCGCTGCCGCTGCCAGGCTCAACTTCATGAACTGCCTTCTTGAATCGTCCATCTGTCAGTCCCTCCAAAGGGGTTGGATATCAAAGGGTTGAGATCGTGAGGCGCTTATGGCGCCAGAGGCTGCTTCCATAATGCCTCAATTTGAAGTGCTCAGCAATTACTTGCGCCCACCCGGCGGACATGCCAACTTAAGACGCTCGATGTGCGCACCTGGGTCGATGGCAACCTTAAACAATCGTCCAATACGCGCCATCAGATTTTCAATGTCGCGACTACCACCAGCATTCTCTCGCGCGGCATGAGGCTGGAGCCGGGCGATCTCATTGCCACCTGCCACGCTGAGCGGCGTCGGTTTTGCGCGTAAACCACCCGAGTTCATGAAGCCGGGAGACGTGGTTGAATGCGAAGTGGAAAAAATTGGGCGACTGAGAAATAAGATAGTAGAATCTGATTAAGTCGTATTTGTCAACTTGATCAGAGCTTCCATTAATGTAGTATTCGTAGGGTGGGTTAGCCCGTCAGGGCGTAACCCACCGGACGCGGCCGACAGTGGGTTACGCGCCCCACAGGGACGTGGAAGTGTCGCGGAAGGGCTGC
>DATGVQ010000180.1:0-65464 GCA_035300145.1 Acidiferrobacterales bacterium
TTCGTCTCTGAAAAATTCGCCTGGAGCGAATTTTCGTGCTAACCCCGTTAGGGGTGAGGCGCAGGCGACCCACAGGGATGTGGGAAGGTAGGGCAACGCCGGGAGCAGTTGCCGGGAGGCGCCGAACAAAAATGTCAGGGACGACTTTTTCAGAGTTTCTTGCAGTTATCCCGTTAACATTTAACGGCAGATTTCCCGGTTAGTGTGTGGGGTGTGCAAGGGCCTTGGGGATATTCCTTCTCGGCCCTTGCTTTTTTTTTTACAACAGCTTAAAAACCTTTTCCGCCGCCGCCAGCGTTGTCGCTATGTCCTCATAGGTATGCGCGGCTGACACGAAACCCGCTTCAAACGCCGACGGCGCCAAGTACACGCCCTGTTTCAACATACCGTGAAAAAATTTTTTAAAGCGCCCGACATCGCAAGCCATTACTTGTGAAAGGCGCGTAATCGCGGCTTCTTCGGTAAAAAACAGGCCGAACACTCCACCCACTGCGTGCGCAACAAATGGAATGCCGGCGGCTTGGGCCCGGGCATGCAGACCGGTAGTTAAGGCGGTAGTTTTAGCGGCGAGCTCTGGATAAAAATCTTTCTTACCAACCTCTTTTAAAGTAGCCAACCCGGCAGCCAGGGCGACCGGGTTGCCCGACAGCGTGCCGGCCTGATAAACCGGCCCTTCCGGCGCCAGATAATCCATAATCTCGGCACGACCGCCAAACGCTCCAACCGGCAGACCACCGCCGATAATCTTTCCGAGGGTAGTTAAATCCGGTGTAATGCCGTACAACGCCTGGGCGCCGCCTAAAGCCACGCGGAACCCGGTTATAACTTCGTCAAAGATTAATGCCGCACCATAGTCATCGCACAGACGGCGTAATCCTGGTAAAAATCCGCTAACCGGCGGCACACAATTCATGTTGCCGGCAACCGGCTCGACGATGACCGCCGCAACCTCATCGCCGTAAGCCGCAAATGCCTCCTTAACTTGGGACACATTGTTATATTCGAGCGCCAGGGTGTGCCGGGCAAACGCCGCCGGTACGCCGGCCGAAGTCGGCACGCCTAAAGTCAAGGCGCCGGAGCCGGCCTTGACCAAAAGGGAATCCGCGTGGCCATGGTAACAGCCTTCGAATTTGATGATCTTATCGCGGCCAGTGTAGCCGCGCGCCAGGCGAATCGCGCTCATGGTGGCCTCGGTACCGGAGCTAACGAGGCGCACTTTTTCAATGGAAGGCATGAACCCGCATATCCGCTCCGCCATCTCAATTTCACGGCGCGTCGGTGCGCCAAAGCCAAGGCCGTATTTAGCAGCATTGTTGACCGCGTCAACAACCGCCGGGTGCGCGTGGCCTAATATCATCGGTCCCCACGAACCGACGTAATCGATATAGCGTTTGCCGTCTTCATCCCACAGATACGCGCTGCTACCGCGGGCGAAAAACAGCGGTTCGCCGCCTACGCCGTTAAATGCGCGCACCGGCGAATTTACGCCGCCCGGGATGCAGCGTTGCGCTTGCTTAAAAAGTTGCGAAGATTGCGTCACTTATCGTCTTGCTCCAAATTATTTGGGGGCGCCCCAATAGATATGGCTTGATGGAACACAGTTGCTGCTAGAACAGTTTTGCAAATGCTTGTGCGGCCCTCATGGGGTCAGCCTGCCCAAACACCGCATCAATCACCGCGAGCATATCAGCGCCCGCGGCGATTAAAATGGCTCCGTTTTCCGGCGTGATGCCGCCGATGGCTGCGATAGGGATGTGCAATTTCTTTTTCGCTAAACGCAGCAAATCCACATGCGCGCGCAGCGCGTACGGTTTGGTCGCCGAAGGATAAAAACTGCCAAAGGCGACATAATTGGCGCCCACCGCCTCCGCCGCCAGTGCGCGGTTAAGTTCGTTATAACATGATACACCGATGATGGCAGGTGTTCCGAGCAGAGCCCGGGCTTCGGCAATGTCAGCATCATCGCGGCCAAGATGGACCCCGGCCGCACCGGTTTCATGCGCCAATTGGACATCGTCATTAATAATGACCGGCACATCGTAGCGGGAACAAAGCTGGACAAGCGCGCCTGCTTGCTGCCGACGGGCGTTGTCGTTGTCGTTTTTGTTGCGATACTGAAGAAAGCGGGCGCCGCCCAAAAAGGCGGCCTCCACGCGTTGCAAAAAATTTGCCGCGCGTAAACCAGCTTGATCAGTAATTAAGTATAAACCTTGCATACTTTGCGGTACTGTCGGCAGGGGCGATCCTATTTTTTATCCTCGCGAGGTTCATCAGTCGCGCGCGCCCAATACAGGCGGTCGGGAAGAAGCTGACCCATGCCTAAGCGGAAACCATTTTTCAGCGCATGCCAAGTATAATCTTGCGCCTCGGCCACTGCGTTCACCGGGTCAAAACCGTGAGCAAGGGTGGCGGCGCAAGCTGAAGCCAAGGTGCAGCCGGACCCATGATAGGCTTCCGGCAATCGCTCCCAAGTAAAGCTTTCCAGCAAACGCCTATTTCCATATAAACGATTGATTACTTCCGGCGTCGCTTCGTGCGTGCCGGTGATAAGCACATATTTACAGCCGTGCGACAAAAGCTGTTGCGCGCAAGCATCTAGCGTATCGGCATCCGGTGCCAACTGGCGCGCTTCCGCGCTATTAGGCGTAATCAAGGTAGCATGCGGGAACAACAAGATGCGGAACGCCTCTTCTAACGGCTGTTCCGCTAAATCATCGCCCCGGCCGGATGTTAAAACCGGATCAACAATTAAAGGGATATCGGCGTATTCCCGGACGATGCTGGCGATAGCGCTTAAATTCGCCAGGTTGCCAAGCATGCCGGTTTTAAATGCCGCCACCGGCATGTCTTCCAAAACCGCGCGCGCCTGGGCGACAACCAGTTCGGCCTCGACCGGAACAAATTGCTTCACGCCGATCGTGTCTTGCACGGTCACTGCGGTTAAGACCGGCGCGGGGTGGCATCCCATGCTGACCAGCGCTTGAATATCGGCCTGTATACCGGCCCCTCCAGTCGGATCATTACCGGCAAACACAAGCACAACAGGTGGGTTCGAATTCATGATTGAGCCAATGCATTCAGGGTTAACTTTTTAAGGGTGCGGATTAATAGCGGGTGGTCGTTTAAAGCCGGGGTCACGCGATACTCACTAATACCGGCTTGCTGCGCGAGCTTCGCGTAAACTATTCCGAGTTCATACAAGGTTTCAACATGATCGGACACAAAAGCGACTGGATAGACCAATATTTGTTTAGCGCCGGCCGCGGCTTGCTCCAGAATGACCCGATCAGTATAAGGTTGCAGCCACTTAAGCGGGCCAACCCGGCTTTGGTAACAAAGCATGGTGTGAGGCCAATTTAATTTTTCCTTAAGTGACTCGTAAGTGGCGGTGATATGCCGTTCATAAGGATCCCCATTATTGATGATTTTTTGCGGTAACCCGTGCGCGGAAAAAAGCAGGCTGATATCGCCCGGGGCGGGGCGGGAAAATTTTTTTGCTTCATGCTGAATGCTTTCAACGATTGCCTGTTGATAATCGCTTTGCTCGTACCAATGTTCAATAAGCGCGATATGCGGATGATAATGCTGGCGCTCGCATTGACGCAAAAATTCATTGTAGGAGCTGCCGGTCGTAGTTGTCGAATACTGTGGATACAGGGGCAATAAAACCACTTTCGCATATTGCGCCTGCTTCAGCTTAGCGACCACTTGAGCGGTCAACGGGTGCCAGTAGCGCATGCAGATATGGACATCATAATGACCCTCTCTGGACAAGGCTTGTTGCAGCGCCGCCGATTGTTTTTCCGTATTTTCCAACAGCGGCGAGCGGCCGCCGATTGCCGCGTAGCCGGCTCGCGCCTCGCGCAGCCGGCGCTTACTGAAAATAAAGGCAAAAACCTTTTGCGTAATAAACCCGAGCGGAAGTTTGAAAATATCGGGGTCGGAAAATAAATTAAACAAGAAATCTTCTACCGACTGCAAAGAAAGCGGGCCGCCTAAATTAAAAAGCACAACAGCAGTTCGGTTTTGCATGCAACCCCGGGTGGTGGCGTCTTAGCAGGGTGCTGAAAAACTCGTTTTTCAGCACCCTGCGGTGGCCGCTCTCGCGCATCCCTGCGCTACGCGGCACTAGGGCTTCCTGCCCGTCGCGGTATAGGGACGTACCGCCATTTTTCAAACACGCTAAGTGTTTGAACAATGAAGCAAAGCAAAAACCACGCTTTTTGCTTTGCTTCATTGTACCCTTCCATAACCGACATTTCACCAATGCATCAAAAATGAGAAAATAACCACGACCATGATCCCTAAGGGGCGATATGAAAGTTTATATGTGTGTAATTTGCGGGTTTCTGTATGAAGAAGAAAAGGGATTGCCCGAACAAGGCATCCCGCCAGGCACCCGTTGGGAAGATATCCCGGAAACATGGAAATGTCCGGATTGCGGCGCCGGCAAGGACGAGTTCGAAATGATTGAAATTTAATCCCTCATGAGACCCTCCGCCTACGCCGCCTCCTGGCAGGATGAACTGGCGTTTGCCGGGCAAACATTAAAATACGCCATCTCGCTTAGCTCACGGCGGCGCACCCTGTGCCTGCAGGTACACATGAATGGTGTTATTCGAGTCTGTGCGCCGGCGGGTACCTCTCTTCGCGCCATTCGTGACTTTATCCACCAACACCTGGATTGGGTGATAAAAAAACGGAATAGATTCTGTTCCGGGCGGCAACCGCTGGTTCGTTCACTCGAGGAGGGCGCCAGATTGCCTTTTCTAGACCGGAGATTAATTTTACGGACCCATTTCGTTTCCATAATAAGGCCGCGTCTTTCAAGGCAGGGTGACACGCTTTTTCTGCGCGCGGCCGGCCCTGCCCGGACTCGCTCGCTGCTGGAAAATTGGTATAAAGAACAAGCGAGGATCCATGTAGAACAGCGCATTAAACATTTTACACCGTTAATCAAGTGTCCTGCGCCGAGACGCATTCGCATCGCAGACCAAAAAACTCGCTGGGGAAGCTGTTCCGCGCGCGGCGTCATCAGTATCAATTGGCGGTTAATGCTGGCGCCGGCGATCATTGTCGACTATGTCGTGGTGCACGAGCTGTGTCATTTATTGCACCCCAACCATAGCGATAAATTCTGGGCGGAGGTCAACCATATTCTGCCGGACTATCTCGGCGTACGTAAACGCCTGCATGAAATTGGCGGCGGCTTGGTATTATAGTGGCCGGGAACGGGGACCAATAAAAAGCCCCGCAGTGCGGGGCTTTTTATTCTGCTAACGGAGGTTGGCGGGCTTACATCATGCCATCCATGCCGCCCATGCCTCCCATACCACCCATGCCGCCACCGTGTGCGGTTTGCTTTTCGTCCGCGGGCAGCTCAGCCACCATTGCCTCGGTGGTGATCATAAGACCCGCGATCGAGGCTGCGTTTTGCAGCGCGGTGCGCGTAACCTTAGTAGGATCGAGAATCCCCATGGCCAGCATATCGCCGTATTCGCCGGTCGCGGCGTTGTAGCCAAAGCTGCCCTTACCTTCAGTCACTTTGTTCAACACCACCGAACCCTCGGCGCCGGCATTGATGACGATTTGACGTAACGGCTCTTCCATCGCGCGGCAGGCGATCTGAATGCCCACCTCTTGCTCGTGATTGTCGCCTTTGACCTTAATCGCCTGCAAGGCGCGGACTAGAGCGACGCCACCGCCTGGCACCACGCCTTCCTCCACCGCGGCGCGAGTGGCATGCAACGCGTCTTCCACACGCGCCTTCTTTTCTTTCATCTCCACTTCCGTCGCGGCGCCGACTTTAATCAATGCAACCCCGCCCGCGAGTTTTGCGACGCGTTCTTGCATTTTCTCTTTATCATAATCCGAGGTGGTTTCTTCGATCTGCGCACGGATTTGTTTGACGCGCGCCTCGATGTCTTTGGGATTACCGGCGCCATCGATAAGGGTGGTGTCTTCCTTGTTGATATGAACGCGTTTAGCTGAACCCATGCTCTCGATCGTGACATTTTCCAGCGTCATGCCGAGCTCGTCGGAGATCAGGGTGCCGCCGGTCAAAATTGCGATATCCTGCAACATGGCCTTGCGGCGATCGCCGAAGCCAGGGGCTTTCACGGCGCATACTTTGAGGATACCGCGGATGTTATTCACGACCAGGGTGGCGAGCGCTTCGCCTTCCACATCTTCGGCGATAATCAACAGCGGGCGCCCGGCCTTGGCGACGCCTTCCAGCACCGGCAATAGATCACGGATATTGGAGATCTTTTTCTCATAAATCAGGATGTAGGGGTTTTCCAGCTCCGTGGTCATGGTTTCCTGCTTATTAATGAAGTAGGGGGACAGATAACCGCGGTCAAACTGCATGCCCTCGACAATCTCCAGCTCGTTTTCCAGGCCGGAGCCTTCTTCCACGGTGATGACCCCTTCTTTACCGACTTTATCCATGGCATCGGCAATAGTCTTGCCGATGGACTCGTCGGCGTTGGCGGAGATGGTACCTACCTGCGCGATCTCTTTGTGATCGGAGCAGGGTTTGGATAAGTTCTTCAGCGCCTCGACCGCGGCGATAACGGCTTTATCAATACCCCGTTTCAAATCCATCGGATTCATGCCCGCGGCAACAGATTTAAGACCTTCGCGTAAAATGGCCTGCGCCAATACCGTCGCCGTGGTCGTGCCGTCGCCAGCGATATCAGAGGTATGCGATGCGACCTCTTTAACCATCTGCGCGCCCATATTCTCGTATTTGTCTTTCAGCTCGATTTCTTTCGCGACCGATACGCCGTCTTTGGTCACGGTCGGCGCGCCGAACGACTTATCCAATACGACATTGCGCCCTTTTGGTCCCAGCGTAACTTTTACCGCATCGGCTAGAATGTTGACGCCGCGCAACATGCGGATACGCGCGGAATCACCAAATATTACGTCTTTAGCAGCCATAACTTAACCCTCTTAAAATTATTTGCCTTCGATAACGCCCACGATGTCTTCTTCGCGCATCACGAGCAGTTCTTCGTTACTTACTTTGACTTCGGTACCGGAGTATTTTCCGAACAACACCTTGTCACCGACCTTTACGTCCAACGCCCGGACTTCGCCATTTTCCAGAATTTTACCTTTACCCACAGCGACAATTTCGCCTTGAATGGGCTTTTCCTTGGCCGTGTCGGGAATAACGATGCCGCCCGCGGTTTTGCGTTCCTCTTCCAGGCGGCGCACAATCACGCGGTCGTGTAAGGGACGGATGTTCATTGGATTTTCTCCTTGCGTATGAAGAGGCTGAACTTTCATTGTGGTTTTCTCCTTTGTTCTCAATATTAACTAAAATAAGCTGAGCGCCATATTAGCACTCACTTAAAGGGAGTGCTAGCATAATATCTGCTCAGTACTTGTCAAGCCGGGGGGCCGGAACCCGCTCAGAAGAAACAGCCAAAGCCCCGGGCGCTAGAAGGTTGTTGAAAAAGTCCATCCATGGCCTTTTTCAACACGCAAAGCAAAAAGCGGCCGCTCCTGCGCATCCCTGCGCTCGCGGCATTCGTGCATCCTGCACAGCATGGCCCTGTAATATAAGGGGGCTTTGCTTCATTCCTCAATCACCTAAGTGATTGAGGAATGGCGGTACGTCCCTATACCGCGACGGGCAGGAAGCCCTAGTGCCGTGCCCTACAGGGAAGTAGTAATGCCGCGGGAGGCGGGGACGCCGGGAGCGACCGTAGCGCAGGGAAGCGCGAGAGCGGCCACCGCAGGGTGATGAAAAACGAGTTTTTCATCACCCTCCTAAGGTTACTGAGTTAGGGGGCAGATCTTTTCCGCTTTAGCGGGCAAAAACAGGTTTCTTACGGTAAACTTTGACGCCTTGAATATTAACGAAAGCGGACCCGGCCACATCCGCTCGAAAATAGGATTTGCAGCTAACAATCTGATGTCAGAAAACCTATTTCAAATTGTTTTAACGACCTGTCCAGATACGCAAAGCGCGGAAAAAATCGCCCACGCGTTAGTTAACGAGAGGCTTGCCGCCTGTGTCAATATTTTACCCGCGATGCGGTCTAGCTATATTTGGAAGGGAAAAATCGAAACCACTGATGAGCATTTGCTGCTAATCAAGGCACCCGTGGAGCGCTACCAGGCGATCGAGGAACGGGTGCGGACACTGCATCCGTACGAACTTCCCGAGATTATTGCAGTCCCAATCCGCACCGGCGCAAACGATTATCTGTCTTGGCTTAAAAATCCCGATAAATAATGAAAAATCCTTTTATTTTCCTGCTCTTAGCGGCCGTACCCTTCGCTCACGCCTGGCAACCGGACGTGCCCGCGACCGAAAAGATTGCCAAATTGGACGATGTTAGAGGAACTAATGGGGACCAGGAGTTTCTCGACCCGGAGCAAGCGTTTGTATTAAACGTAATGGTGCGCGATGCCCGCACTCTGTTGGCGCAAATCAACATTGCCCCCGGTTATTATCTCTATCGTGAAAAGACCGGGTTTCAGATTACCCCCGTAACCGGTGTCCGGCTGGCTGATTATCAGCTACCCAGCGGCCTCGTCAAGATTGACCAATTTGTCGGCAAAACCGAGGTCTACCATGATCAGCTGACCACCCAACTGACCCTGGAACGTTCTACGCCTGGCGCAACCGACCTCACGCTCCTGATAAATTATCAAGGCTGTGCGGAAAAAGGCATTTGTTATCCGCCCATAAGCAAAAAAGTAAGTTTGCGATTACCGCCGTTGGCGGCGAGCGGGGTGGCGGAAACTCAACCTCTTGCCGCCGTTTTCAACGCCGCAAACACCGGGGCGGGGGGCGCTTCAATCAAAACCTTCCTGGTCGCGATGCTGGCTGCCTTTGGTAGCGGTCTGCTGCTCACCTTTACTCCCTGCGTTCTACCCATGGTTCCGATTCTATCCAGCATCATTGTCGGCCAAGGCAACAAAAGTCTTACCAAGTTACAGGCTGGATTGTTGTCGCTTTCCTACGTGGTAGGCACCACCGTAATTTATACCTTCGCCGGCGTGATCGCGGGCACCACCGGCGATCAACTGCAAGCCTATTTTCAAAATGTCTGGGCCATCGGCATTCTGAGCCTGGTTTTTGTCCTGCTCGCCCTCTCCATGTTCGGGCTTTATTCGCTGCAAATGCCCGGGATTATTCAATCCTACCTGCAAAAGCATATCCAAACCATTAAAGGCGGCTCCTTCTTCGGCGCGTTTATACTGGGGCTGTTGTCTGCGCTGGTTGTTGGTGCTTGCGTTTCGCCTTTGCTTATCTCGGCGTTAAGTATCGCTATCTCCGGCAAAGATCCGGTATTAGGCGGGGCAATCATGTTCGCCATGGCCTTAGGCATGGGGGTTGTGCTTATCGCTATGGGCGTTGGCGCCGGCTTTTTATTGCCCAAAGCCGGGCCATGGATGGATACCGTAAAAAATATCTTTGGTGTGCTGCTATTGGCCGTTGCTATTTACCTGTTGAGCGCCTTGCCCAAAGTCCCGGTATTGCTATTGTGGTCGGCTTTACTGATTGCTACGGCGGTTTATTTGGGCATACGGGTCGCACCTAAAGGAACCAGACCGTGGAATTATTTTTGTAAAGGAGCGGGGGTACTTTTACTTATTTGGGGAATATTCGCTTTCATGGGAGGATTGGCCGGAAATCGCGATATCTTCCGTCCCATGCCCGGCAACATGAGTCTAAACACCGCCGGCTTGCCGGTGGCGCCATTTCAACGTATCACCACCCTGCGTGATCTGGAGGCTTATTTAAACCAGGCTAAGGTCACAGGAAAGCCGGCGATCGTCGATTTTTACGCGGATTGGTGTATCGATTGCGTGCGTTTAGAGCGGGCTACCTTTTCCGATCCACGCGTGCGCCAAAAAATGCGCGGGTTTGCTCTGTTGCAGGCCGATGTCACGGACCATACGCCTGACACCAAAGCGATCAAGCAACGTCTTGCCGTGCTTGGTCCGCCTGCTACGCTGTTCTTTTCCGCGGGCGGCGAAGAGCGGAAGGATTTGCGTTTTTATGGATTCAAATCCGCCGACGAATTTCTAGCGATTCTCGCTCAAATTTGATCATTGATAGGAGGGGGGATCTATTTTGCGCAAAAAATTACCTTTGCTGGGTGCGGCACTGATCGCCATGCTTGCCGGTTACGGGCTGGGGCAGTTCTTGTGGATGCCTAGCGAAGCAAAGCCACCGCTCGGTCAAATGACGGAGTTTGTGCTGCCCGACCTGGAAGGCAAACCCCACAACATAAAAGAGTGGGGCGGCAATTTAATATTGTTGAATTTTTGGGCCACCTGGTGCCCGCCCTGCCGGGAAGAAATCCCGTTTCTGATAACCATGCAGCAGCGTTATGGCACGCAAGGCCTGAAGGTGATCGGGGTTGCGATCGACCGAGCGGAGGCGGTTGATCAGTATCGTCGCTCTCAGGGCATTAACTACCCTATTTTACTGGGCGGATATGATGCCGTCAGTCTTCTCACACAATACGGCAACTCCAAGCAGGCATTGCCTTACAGCGTGATCATTACTCCTCAGCGGGAGGTGGTGGCACGCAAACTCGGGGTTTACGCGCCCGACGAATTGGAGTCTCTGATTCGATCCTTTTTGCCCAAATCGCAATAATTTCTTCGAATCTGCTAAGAATTGCGCTTAACTTCACCAAACTGGACAAATCCTAAATAACTGGTGCACAATGGGGCGCGACCATAGTACCCTTTCAATGGGGTGCATTTTTTTGCTTTTTTTCAAACGACAACCAAATGGCTGAATTACTGGTACTAAACGGGCCCAACTTAAATTTGCTGGGAAGCCGGGAACCCCACTATTACGGCACTACCGGCCTGGAGGAGATCAACCATCGGCTCACGCAAATAGCCGAAGCCGCCGGCCACCGCGTTCATTTTTTTCAAAGCAATGCCGAACATGCGCTGGTGGAGCGGGTACATCAAGCCATAAAAGAAAAAATCGCCTTTATCCTTTTGAACCCTGCTGCCTTTACCCATAGCAGCATCGCCTTGCGCGACGCCTTGGCAGCGAGTGGGATTCCCTTTATCGAAATTCACCTCTCCAATATCTATGCACGCGAGGCGTTCCGGCACCATTCATATTTTTCCGACCTGGCGGTCAGCGTGCTCAGCGGTTTTGGCGCACAGGGCTATGAATTGGCGCTCGCCGCGGCTATCCAACATTTAAAAAAATAGGGCTTCAGGCTGTGGACATCCGCAAAGTAAAAAAACTAATAGAAATGCTAGAGGCATCCAATTTGGGCGAAATCGAGATTCGGGAGGGCGAGGAGTCGATTCGCATCAGTCGCGCGAGTTCGGTAAGCCCGGCCACAGTATCGGCAACTAATGTAACACCCGGCCCGGCAGCACCCGCCACAGCGGCAGCGCCGGCCGCTGAAACGGAAACACCGAACGCCAACCCCCCCGGTCATCCCGTTACCTCACCCATGGTTGGAACTTTCTACCGCGCCTCAGCGCCGGACGCCAACCCGTTTGTCGAGGTCGGCAGCGTGGTTAAGGTCGGGGACACCATATGTATTATCGAAGCCATGAAGATGCTCAATGAGATCGAGAGCGACAAGGCCGGCACCGTAAAAGCGATACTTAAGGAAAATGGTCAGCCTGTGGAATACGGCGAAGCTCTCTTCATCATTGAATAATTAATTTAATAACCCCTTCCTTCCCCCACGCGCATGATTGAAAAAGTTGTCATAGCCAACCGCGGCGAAATCGCTTTGCGCATCCAGCGCGCCTGCCGCACCCTTGGCATAAAAACCGTGGCTTTACATTCTGAAGCCGACCGCGACGCCAAATATGTACGGCTGGCGGATGAATCGGTATGTATCGGGCCGCCCTCGGCGGCACAAAGCTATTTAAATATCCCCGCCGTCATTAGCGCGGCCGAGGTTACCGACGCTGTCGCTATCCATCCCGGTTATGGTTTTCTTTCCGAAAACGCCGACTTCGCCGAGCGCGTGGAGCAAAGCGGGTTTATCTTTATCGGCCCGCGCCCGGAAACCATTCGTCTTATGGGCGACAAGATTTCCGCCATCAAAACCATGAAAAAGGCCGGTGTGCCGTGCGTGCCAGGATCCGAGGGGCCACTGGATAACGATGAAAAAAAGATATTTAAAATCGCCACAGACCTAGGCTATCCGATCTTGATCAAAGCGGCCGGCGGCGGCGGCGGTAAAGGCATGCGGGTGGTGCACAGCGAGGCGACCTTGCTCAATGCCATCGCCATTACTCGTGCCGAAGCCAAAGCGGCGTTCAATAACGATACCGTCTATATGGAAAAATACCTGGAGAACCCGCGCCATATCGAGTTCCAAGTATTGGCCGACGAGCACGGCAGCGCGATTCATCTTGGCGAGCGCGATTGTTCGCTGCAACGGCGCCACCAAAAGGTGGTGGAAGAGGCGCCGGCCCCCGGTATTTCGGAAAAAGTACGCAGCCGAATCGGCGAACGCTGCGCCGAGGCTTGCCGCCGTATCGGCTATCGCGGCGCGGGGACCTTCGAGTTTTTGTACGAAAGGGGCGAATTTTACTTTATTGAAATGAACACGCGCATACAGGTTGAACACCCGGCGACAGAAATGGTCACCGGCGTCGACATTGTTAAACAGCAACTGCTCGTCGCTTCCGGCGAAAAGCTGGCTTATAGACAAAAGGATATCGAGATGCGCGGCCATGCCATGGAATGCCGGATAAATGCCGAGGACCCGAGAACTTTCATGCCCTCGCCTGGGCGCATCACCCAATACCATCAACCCGGCGGCCCGGGAATACGGGTTGATTCCCATATCTACAATAACTATATGGTCCCTCCCTATTACGATTCCATGATCGGCAAGCTGATTGCGCACGGCGACACGCGCGAGATCGCGATGGCGCGCATGCGCATTGCTTTAAGCGAGATGGTGGTCGATGGCATCAAAACCAACATCCCGCTGCAACAGTACCTATTCAACGATGCCGCGTTTCAGACCGGCGGTGTTAATATCCACTATTTGGAAAAACGTCTTGGGTTAAGTTAGTGCCGTGGCTGAAATTCAGGCTGCGTATCGATCCCGACCGCGCCGAGCAAGTGGCTGATGTGTTTGAAGAGCTCGGCGCGATCGCGGTCACGTTTGAAGACGCCGGCGATCAACCGCTATTTGCCAAGGCACTCGAGCAAAATCCATTGTGGGCGCATACCTGGGTAAGCGGTTTATTCCCATCAGGTACGCCGCCGCAAAATGTCCTCAAACATGTCTCGTCCGGCGCCGCGGAAGCCACGCCGCATGAAACCGAGATTATTCCCGATCAAAATTGGCAACTTGCCTCGCTGGCTCACTTTAAGCCGCTCTATTTCGGCGGTGATCTTTGGGTATGCCCAAGCTGGTGCCAGCCGCCGAGACCGGATGCAATCAATCTTATCCTGGACCCTGGGCTCGCCTTTGGCACCGGCGCCCATGCCAGCACGGCCTTATGCCTGGAGTGGTTGGCAAAGCAGCCGCTGGCTGGAGCCGAAGTGGTTGATTTTGGCTGCGGCTCCGGCATTCTGGCAATCGCCGCGCTTAAGCGCGGCGCACACCATGCCTGGGGCGTTGACATCGACCTGGACGCCCTGCAAATAAGCCATGAAAACGCGGCGCGCAATGGCGTAGTAGAAAAATTTACCTGCGGCCTGGCCACCGCCTTGCCACCGGAGTTACATGCGGATATCGTAATGGCCAACATACTTGCCGAGCCGCTTATGGAATTAGCGCCTTTGTTTACTAAGCTGGTAAAGAAAGGCGGGCGTTTGCTGCTGGCCGGCCTGCTCGTTGAACAAATCAAACCGGTGACAGCGTATTACGCACGGGATTTTGCGCTTAGCACCCGCATGCGCGAAGGATGGGCGTTAGTAATAGGGACGAAAACCTGATCTTAAGCCGGTGAAGAACATTATCATGTATACCCAATGCCCGGAATGTCATACGGTTTTTGCGCTTACCAAAAAGCAGTTGGAGGCGCGCGCCGGCGTGGTGCGCTGCGGCCAGTGTGCGGCGATTTTCCAGGCAGACGAGCATATGCTCGACACTCTTTCAGCAAGGAATTTCGCGCAAGAAGAAGGCTCCCTGCCACCGATGTCGCAAGCGCCCGCACGAGATGAGGGGGACGAAATGGAGGCTTCGCTGCTGGTGCCAGAAGATCCCCAACCCGCCTTAATCGCCAAATCATCGGACGGCAGACGGCGCCGGTTACTGTGGGCCTTTGGCAATTTCTTATTATCGCTCGCGCTGATAGGGCAGTACTTTTTTATTTACCGCAGCGAGCTTGCGCAACAGCCGCAGCTAGCGCCGTGGATAACGGAAGCGTGCGAGCTTCTCGCTTGTGAAATTCCTTCGCCTAAAGATATTAGCAAGATCGAACTGATCGAAGCCGAGATAGCCCCGCACCCGAAGTTTGATAAGGCCTTGCGTATCAGAGCGAGCCTGGTTAACCATGCGAACTTTGCTCAGAATTATCCATTAATGGAAATCAGCCTAACCAATAACAGCGGCGTGGTCTTGGCACGGCGTACGTTTAACCCTCAGGAGTATTTGGAGAAACCGCAGAAGGCGGCGGATGGAATGGTGCCGAACATGACTGCTTCGGCATTGTTAGAAATAACCCAACCGGACGATAGCGCCGTTGGTTATGAAATCCAGCTGCTGGCGTCCCCGTCTTAAGCAGGTTGTTGAAAAAGTCCATCCGTGGACTTTTTGACTCGGACCTTTCTTCGCTTTGCAGTCCCTGCGTGCTCGAAAGCCGGGGTTCGCCTTCCATGGCGAACCCGCTCAGCGGGAGGAAGGTCCACCGGACCTTCCTCTTGATCCGCTTCGCCCCTGGTCCTCGCCCTACGGGCGCTACCAGGTAGCGCCCACTCTCTCCTGGAGAAATTGTCAACACGCAAAGCAAAAAGCGGCCGCTCCTGCGCCTCCCTGCGCTCGCGACGCACAGGGAGGTGCAAGTGTCGCGGGAGGTAGGATGCCGAGAGCGACCGGCATTCGTACTTCCTGCACAGCACGGTTTTTGCTTTGCTTCATTGTTCAAACATGTAGCGTGTTTGAACAATGGCGATACGTCCCTATACCGCGACGGGCAGGAAGCCCAAGTGCCGTGCCCTACAGGGAAGTAGTAATGCCGCGGGAGGCGGGGACGCCGGGAGCGGCCGTAGCGCAGGGAGGCGCGAGGGCGGCCACCGCAGGGTGATGAAAAACGAGTTTTTCATCACCCTGCTAGCGCCAAAGTTCGCCGGCGCATTATTTAAACGACCCCCTTTCCCAGGCACGACTTTTCTAGGTATGATGCGCTTCCCGCGCGCCAAAAATTCTATGTATGCAAATTGGACCTTATAAACTAAAGAATAATCTGCTGGTCGCGCCCATGGCCGGGGTCACCGATCGTCCGTTTCGCCAGTTATGCAAAAAGCTCGGCGCCGGCATGGCGGTGTCGGAGATGGTGTCTTCTAATTCCTTGCTATGGGGCAGTGAAAAAACCCTGCGGCGCGCCAATCATGCGGGAGAAGCCGAACCTAAATCCGTGCAAATCGCCGGCGCCGACCCCGCCATGATGGCGCAAGCGGCGCGCTACAACGTGGACAACGGCGCGCAAATTATCGATGTCAATATGGGTTGCCCGGCGAAAAAAGTCTGTAACGTCATGGCCGGCTCAGCGTTGCTAAAAGACGAATCTTTAGTGGCGCGCATACTTGATGCGGTGATAACGGCGGTTGATGTTCCGGTCACATTGAAAATCCGCACCGGCTGGGACAAAGACCACCGTAATGGCGTCACGATAGCGCGCACGGCAGAGGCGGCCGGTATCCAGGCCTTGGCCGTCCATGGCCGTACGCGCGCCTGCGCCTATCAAGGCGACGCGGAATACGATACGATCGCGGCGATTAAAGCAGCGGTAAATATCCCTATTATCGCCAATGGCGATATCGACTCACCGGAAAAAGCCAAACGCGTTTTGGCGCATACCGGCGCTGATGGGGTGATGATCGGGCGGGCGGCGCAAGGCGACCCGTGGATATTTCGCGAGATCGCTTATTATCTTGAAACAGGGGAAAAGTTACCTCCGCCTTCTGCCGCTGAAATACGCGATACTTTGCTGGCGCACTTGGAGAATCTCTATCAATTCTACGGCGAGCAGACCGGTGCGCGCGTGGCGCGTAAACATATTTCTTGGTACAGCAAAGGTTTGGCGGGCGGGGCGTTATTCCGCAACATCATCAACCGGGTAGAGCTTGCGGAAGAACAATTTCGTCTCACGCGGGAATTTTTTGATCAACAAATCGACGCTTGTGGAATGGCGGCATGAAAGAGCAACGCAAACACCCGAAAGATAAATCCAGAGGACCGCTGGCGGCCTGCGTCAAAGCCGCTGTTGAGCGCTACTTTCATGATCTCAACGGAGAAAAACCAGACGGTCTCTATGATATGGTAATCGCCGAAGTAGAAGCGCCCCTGCTTGAAGCCGCGATGCGTTACGCGCAGAGCAATCAGTGCCGAGCGGCGGAAATTCTCGGCATCAATCGCAATACCCTGCGCAAAAAACTCAAACTCTACGATATCGGTTAGGCGCGCCTCCTGTGTCGTTTCCCATCAAACGCGCCCTGTTCAGCGTTTCGGATAAAAGCGGCGTGGCCGAATTCGCGCGCGCGTTACAACCTTTCCACATCGAGATCCTGTCGACCGGCGGCACCGCGGAGCTTCTGCTTAAAAACGGCGTTACTGTGCGCGAGGTCTCGGACTACACCGGCTTTGCGGAAATACTGGGTGGGCGGGTAAAAACCCTGCACCCAAAAATACACGGCGGCCTGTTAGCGCGGCGCGACTTGGCTGATCATGTCAAGGCCATGCAAGAATACGATATCCCGCCGATCGATCTGGTCGTGGTTAACTTATATCCATTCGAACAGACCGTCGCGCAAGTTAACAGCAGTTTAGAACAGGCGATAGAAAACATCGACATCGGCGGCCCGGCTCTGCTGCGTGCGGCGGCTAAGAATTATGCCGCGGTTACGGTCGTAGTCGACAACGCCGACTATGCGCGTGTCGTGCAAGAAATCAAAAGCAATCGTGGCGCGGTCAGCGACACGTTGCGTTTCGAGCTGGCGCGAAAAGCATTTGAACATACCGCGCGCTACGACGGCGCCATTGCCAATTACTTGGCAGCCATTGAACCGGCAGGCGCGCGCGTAAAGTTCCCGCGCATCTTTAGTTTTCAGCTCACCAAAAAACAGGAGCTGCGCTACGGGGAAAATCCGCATCAAAAAGCGGCTTTTTATATCGAGCGGCAACCGGCCGAGGCGGGCGTGGCGACGGCACGCCAGCTGCAAGGCAAGGAGCTTTCGTTCAACAACGTCGCTGACAGCGATGCGGCGTTGGAGTGCGTAAAGTCATTCGATGATCCGGCCTGCGTCATCGTCAAACACGCCAATCCTTGCGGGGCGGCGATCGCCGATAATTTACTGCAGGCCTACGAACGCGCTTATGCCACCGACCCCGCCTCGGCATTCGGCGGGATCATTGCTTTCAATCGCCCGCTTGATGCAACGACTGCCAAAACCATTATCGAACATCAGTTCGCGGAAGTCATTATTGCGCCGACAGTGGCGGCGGATGCATTGGCGTGGCTCTCCGGCAAACCGAATGTGCGCGTTTTGGAGTCGGGTGTTTGGGGCAGGCACCGCGCCGGTGGTCTCGATTATAAAGGTGTTACCGGCGGCTTATTGCTGCAAGAACGGGATATTGGCGCGGTGCAAGCGGCCGATCTTAAGATCGTAACCAAACGCGCACCCACCCAGCAGGAGTTGCCCGATTTATTATTTGCCTGGAAGGTAGCTAAATTCGTTAAGTCAAACGCCGTTGTTTACTGCAAAAACGGCCGGACCATCGGCGTCGGGGCGGGGCAAATGAGCCGCGTTTACAGCGCGCGCATCGCCGCAATCAAAGCCGCTGATATGCATTTAGAGGTAAACGGCTCGGTCATGGCCTCGGACGCATTTCTGCCTTTCCGCGACGGCCTGGATAACGCTGCCGCGGTCGGCGTCACGGCCGTAATTCAGCCAGGGGGTTCCATGCGCGATCAAGAGGTGGTCGCTGCGGCTGACGAGCATGATATGGCCATGGTATTTACCGGTATGCGCCATTTCCGCCACTAATCGGTGATGAAATCTCTATGAAGGTGTTGATTATTGGCGGCGGCGGACGGGAACACGCCCTGGCCTGGAAGGCGGCACAATCTCCGAAGGTGCAGAAAGTCTATGTCGCGCCGGGCAATGCCGGCAGCGCACACGAACCAAAAACAGAAAACATCCCTCTCGCCGCGGAAGATATCCAAGGCCTGCTCGGTTTTGCCAAGACTAACAAAATCGACCTGACTATTGTCGGCCCGGAGACCCCGCTGGTGTTGGGCGCGGTTGATTATTTTCAAGCCGCTGGGCTGCGCTGCTTTGGGCCTACTCAGGCCGCGGCACAACTCGAGGGCTCCAAGTCCTTTGCCAAAGATTTTCTTGCGCGCCACCGTATTCCGACCGCAGCCTATGCCACCTTTACGGATGCCGATACCGCGATGGCCTATATTCGCCAACACCAGGCGCCTTGGGTGATAAAAGCCGACGGGCTCGCGGCCGGCAAAGGCGTTATCATTGCTCAGGCGGAAGCCGAGGCCATCCAAACGGTTAAGAATATATTAGAGCAAAACGCTTTCGGCGCCGCCGGCAGGCGTATCATTATCGAGCAACTTCTGGTGGGCGAAGAAGCGAGTTTTATCGTCATGGTGGATGGTAAAAACGTTCTGCCGCTTGCGACCTCCCAAGACCACAAGCGCCGGGACGACGGCGAGCGTGGGCCTAACACCGGCGGCATGGGCGCTTATTCGCCCGCAGCGGTAGTCACGCCCGCGCTGCATGCGCACATTATGCATGAAGTCATTGAGCCTACGGTGCATGGCATAGCACAGGAGGGTCGTCCTTATACCGGATTCCTTTATGCCGGCCTGATGATTACCGCCGATGGCGCACCCAGAGTATTGGAATATAATTGCCGTTTCGGTGACCCGGAAAGCCAGCCGATTATGATGCGTCTTCAGACCGACTTGATTGAGCTTATCGAGGCGGCGTTGGCTGGCAAATTGGATCGTATCGAGGCGCGCTGGGATCCGCGTCCGGCGCTGGGCGTAGTCATGGCGGCGCAGGGATACCCGGGTTCTTACCATAAGGGCGATATAATCCACGGCCTGCCGGCTGACAGCGAGGCCGATCGCAAGGTTTTTCACGCCGGCACCCTGGAAAAAAATGGCGCGATTGTCACGCACGGCGGACGCGTATTATGCGTCACGGCGCTCGGTAAATCCGTACGCGCGGCGCAGGCGCGCGCCTATGGGCTGGTAAACCAAATAAGCTGGAAGGGCGCCTTTTACCGTCGTGATATCGGTTTTCGCGCGATCGAGCGGGAACGCGGCGCGCGTGGCTAATACTTCTTGAGAGATCTTCCATGGCTAAACCTTTTGTCGCCATCTTGATGGGTTCCGATTCGGATCTTGCGACCATGCAAAGCGCGGTCGAGATCTTGGACAAGTTCGGTATTGTTCATGAAGTTAAAATCGCCTCGGCGCATCGCACCCCCGAGATCACCCATGCATATATTAAAGAGGCCGATGCGCGCGGTTGTGCGGTGTTCATCGCCGCCGCTGGTCTTGCCGCTCATCTCGCCGGCACGGTGGCGGCGTTGACCACAAAGCCGGTGATCGGTGTACCGATGGACAGCGGACCGCTCAATGGCCTCGATGCGCTGCTTTCAACCGTACAAATGCCGGGCGGCATTCCAGTTGCGTGTGTGGCGCTCGGCAAACACGGCGCAAAAAACGCGGGTTATCTCGCCGCGCAAATCCTGGCGCTTAATGATGCGGCGCTGGCGAAACACCTGCTCGCGGAGCGCGCGACCAACGCTGCCGAGGTTCAGGCTAAAGACCGGGGGCTCCAGAAAAAGCGAGGAAAATGAGCGCATTTTCCCTTCAACATGCCGCGCATATCTTGCGTCAAGGCGGCGTTGTTGCTTATGCGACCGAGTCTTGTTTCGGCCTCGGCTGTGATCCGCGAACTCCATCCGCGGTCAAGCGTCTGCTAAGACTCAAGCGGCGTCCGGTGAGGAAAGGCCTCATCTTGATCGCCGCCGATCTGGATCAGCTTCAGCCCTACTGTACAGAATTTCCGCCCGAGGTATTAGCCGCCTGGCCGGGGCCGCATACCTGGCTGCTGCCGGCGAAGAAAAATGCGCCGCGCTGGATTATGGGCAAACACGCTCGTATCGCGCTGCGCGTTACTGCCCACCCGCAAGCGGCGGCGTTGTGCCGCAGCGCGGGCATGGCGATCGTCTCTACCAGCGCCAATCGCGGCCGCGAAGTGCCGGCGCGCACGTATCGTGAAGTCATCAGGCGCTTTCATGACGAAATAGATTATATTTTGCCCGGATATACCGGCGGGTTAAAACAGCCTACACCGATTACCGATGCTGACACCGGCAAGATTATTCGCGCCGGTTAATGCATCTAGACTATGACAACGTCAAATATTCATACTGTTAAGGCTTACTTGCTTGACCTACAGGAGCGGCTTTGCCGTGCGCTGGAGCAAGAGGACGGCCAGACCCGATTTCACGAAGACTGTTGGGAGCGCCCGGAAGGCGGTGGTGGGCGCACCCGGGTGCTGGCACAAGGGGTTTTGTTCGAGCAGGCGGGAGTCAATTTCTCCCATGTGCAGGGCGCCAACCTGCCGCCTTCCGCTACCGCGTTACGCCCCGAGCTTGCCGGCCGCTCTTTCCAAGCCACCGGTGTTTCACTGGTAATTCATCCGCTTAATCCGTTTGTGCCGACTGTGCACTGCAATGTGCGTTACCTGGAGGCGCAGAAACCGGGGGTTCCGCCCGTGTGGTGGTTCGGCGGGGGCTTCGATCTAACGCCTTATTATGGTTTTGAAGAAGACGTTAAACACTGGCACCGGACCGCCAAACAAGCCTGCGATGCCTTTGGGGAAGACTATTACTTGCGCTTCAAAAAATGGGGCGATGATTATTTTTTTATTAAGCACCGGCGGGAACCGCGCGGCGTCGGTGGCTTGTTTTTCGATGATTTAAATGAAAAAAGTTTTGACCACTGTTTCCGCTTCAGCCAAAGCGTGGGCGATCATTTTCTCGCCGCCTATTTACCCATCGTGCAGCGCCGCAAGGCGCTGGCCTGGGGGGAACGAGAGCGCGACTTCCAGCTCTACCGGCGCGGCCGCTATGTGGAATTCAACTTGGTCTATGACCGCGGCACTTTGTTCGGGCTACAGTCGGGCGGCCGCAGCGAATCTATACTTATGTCTTTGCCGCCGCTGGTGAAATGGCGCTACGACTGGAAGCCGGAGCCGGGTTCGCCCGAGGCCAAGCTGTATGAGGAGTTTTTACAACCGAGAGACTGGTTGCTTTCCTGAGCCTGAAAGCAAACGCCGAAGTTAATCGCTGCCGCTGGTGCCGCCCTCTTGTTTCTCGATGTTCTTATCTGTTTCAAGCGCGCGGTCGCTCAGGGTTTTTTCAACGCCTTTTGCCCGCCCCAACGTTTTCACTTGTTCCTTCCAGACATGATCGTTGCTTTTTTGATCAGAACAGGCGCCTAACAAAAACGTTGCCGTAACAAACAAACTCAGACGCAGACGCAGTGAATTTTTTTTCATCGAAGGGCTTCCTTTAAGCTGATCGGTTAAACGAAGCTGAGCCTTCCCGCGCGGGACGCACGACTACGGTGCCGGCTAATTTATCGTGCCAGGCCTGCTTGCGGGCATCGAACGCTACCCATATGAACCCAAGGCCGAGGGGAAGGAGGGAAACCAGATAGGCGAAATAGCGGCCGATGAATTGACCGGTTGAGGGTTTTTGGCCGGTATCGGCGTCGACGATGCGCGCGGAAATCGCCATCTTACCCGGAGTCGCCGACCGATAAACCCAAAATAGGACGGCAGCAATGGCGGGAAACACATATAAAGCCACGACACCTGCCGGCCCCACCAAGCTCTGCCCTTGGATAAGCCTCTCCATAAGCCTGTCCAATTCAAAGTAGGCCGCGCCATAAACCGCAATTAGAATCGGGAAAATAATAATGGTAAGCAAAATAGTATCGATAATTGTTGCCCATGCCCGCGCCCAAAAACCGGCATAAGCGAGGCCGGTGCTGGTCTGCTGTTGGTTCATTAAACCCTCCTCGTTTCCTATAAGCTGCGTAACAATCGGTAAAATACTACACCCGTTCGCCGTTACAGAAAACGCGGATATTTACCCTCGCCACGCCGATCGAACGCCTACAGCTCCCGGGTCGTGCGAAAGCTAATGTCCGGCCAGCGCTCCATGGTGAGCTGTAAATTAACCCGCGACGGCGCCAGGTAAGCCAGCTCGCCGGCGCCGTCGCGCGCAAGGTAATCGCGCAGTCTTTGCTCGAAGTCAGCGAGATTTTTGGCATCTTCGCTCACCACCCAACGCGCGGTTGTGATAGGCACCGGTTCAAACACCGCGTCTACGCCGTATTCATGCTGCAGCCGGTGCATGACTACGTCAAACTGAAGTGCGCCGACGGCGCCCAAAATTAAATCATTCGAGGCAAGCGGGCGAAACAACTGGGTGGCGCCTTCTTCTGTTAGCTGTTGCAGCCCCTTGTGCAGTTGTTTAGTTTTTAAAGGATTCTTGATTTGCGCGCGCCGAAAGATTTCCGGCGCAAAGTGCGGCACCCCGGTGAATTTAAGATCTTCGCCTTCGGTAAACGTATCGCCGATAGAGATCGTGCCGTGATTATGCAGGCCGATGACATCTCCCGCATAAGCCTCCTCCGCACGAACGCGCTCCTGCGCCATAAAGGTAATGGCGTTCGCCACCATAACCTCGCGCCCCAAACGCACATGATGGAGCTTTATGCCTCTGCTAAATTTGCCGGAACAAATGCGCACAAAAGCAATGCGATCGCGGTGCTGCGGGTCCATGTTGGCCTGAATCTTAAATACAAAACCGGTAAACTTTTCCTCATCGGCCTTGACCATGCGCGGCCCGGCATTGTAGGGCAAAGGCGCGGGGGCGATTTCAATAAAGCGATCCAGCAGCTCTTGCACCCCGAAATTGTTGATGGCGGAGCCGAAAAACACGGGCGTCTGCCGGCCCGCCTGATAGGCGGCCTGATCGAACCCAGCACTCGCGCCGCGCACCAACTCGACCTCGGCGCGCAGCTCATGCGCCTGCTCGGCCAATATTTCATCAAGCCGTGGGTTATCAAGGCCCTGGATCACCTCGCCTTGGTTAATGCCGCCGCCATGGGTCGGGGAATAAAGATGGACCGACGCTTGCTGTAAATGATAGATGCCGCGGAAGCGCTTACCCATGCCTATCGGCCAGGTGATCGGGGCGCACTGAATTTCGAGCACTTTTTCGATTTCATCCAACACCTCAATCGGATCGCGGCCCTCGCGGTCAAGCTTGTTGATAAACGTCGTGATGGGAGTGGCACGCAACCGGCAAACCTCCATGAGCTTCATGGTGCGCTCTTCCACGCCCTTGGCAATGTCGATCACCATAAGCGCGGAATCCACCGCCGTTAGGGTACGATAAGTATCCTCGGAAAAATCCTCGTGCCCGGGGGTATCCAGCAGATTGATAATTTTGTCGCAATAGGGGAACTGCATGACGGACGAAGTCACGGAAATTCCGCGCTGCCTTTCCAGCTCCATCCAATCGGAGGTGACGTGCCGCGCGCTTTTACGGCCTTTGACTGTGCCGGCCAGTTGAATGGCGCCGCCGAACAGCAATAGTTTTTCTGTTAACGTGGTCTTACCCGCGTCCGGATGAGAAATAATGGCGAAGGTGCGGCGGCGCGCGGTCTCGCGTCTGATCTCTGCTAACATGGCCCAGGAAACGGATGACAAGGCCGCGCAGAATAGCGCGATTCAGCCCCGCCGGGTAGGGGCGTATCCGGCGGCAAGGCCGGCAAGCTATACTCTCAAATAACGCATTAATCTCAAGGTCAATGATCCGATTAAAACTATTTCTGCTGGCCGCATCGCTTGTTTTAACCGCCTGTAGCGATTCTCCGGCGCCCCCGCTTAATCAAGATTACCCGTTAACAAAGATAACGGAGCGTGTGTATGTCATACCGGGCCCGCCTGGTTCTCCCAACAAACAAAATCAGGGGTTTATCAACAACCCCGGGTTCGTGATCACCGATAAGGGGGTGGTAGTGATTGATCCGGGCAGTAGCAGGCGGATCGGGCAAATGGTACTGGATAAAATTCACAGCGTTACTCAGGCGCCGGTTATTGCGGTTTTCAATACCCATATTCATGGTGATCACTGGCTGGCAAACTGTGCGATTCGCGCCGCTTATCCCCAAGCCGTTATCTATGCCCACCCCGCCATGATATCCAAGATCGCCGCGGGCGAAGGCGAAAGCTGGGTCAATCTGCTAAATCGGTTAACCGAGGGCGCGCTCAAAGAAACGCAAATCGTCGCGCCCAACCTGGGAATCAATGATGGCGAGATGCTTAAGCTTGGCGGCCTCCACTTTCGTATTTATCACAACGGCAAGGCCCATACCGATACCGATATCATGATTGAGGTGGCCGAGGAGAAGGTGATGTTCTTGGGCGACAATTTATCTTTCGGCCGCACCCCCCGCTTAGATGACGGTGACTTCAAAGGCAATATCGCCGCTCTGGACATAGCGCTGAAAAGCGATGCGCAATATTTTATTGCCGGTCACGGCAAATCCGGTGGACGTGAAATACCGCGGGCATTTAGCGCCTACCTTGCTGCTTTGTATGGGGCGGTGAAAAAATATTATACGCAGGGCATTAGCGACTTCGCCATGAAGCCCAAGATCACGCAGGAATTGGCCGCCTATAAAGACTGGGCAGGGTTTGATGAAGGCTTAGGCAGGCTCATCAGTCTTGCCTACCTGCAAATAGAGGCGGACTCATTTAAATAATGTACTCGCTCTTCCCCGAAATTCGACCCAATGCCCAATATCGCATCGCGGTTGAGCCGCCGCATGAGTTATACGCAGAGGAGTGCGGTGACCCGCAGGGTCTGCCGGTGCTGTTTGTCCACGGCGGCCCGGGGGCCGGCTGTGAAGACTATCACCGCCGTTTTTTCGATCCAAACAGCTACCGTATCGTCCTATTTGACCAGCGCGGCAGCGGGCGCTCCACGCCCCACGCCTGTTTGGAAAAAAATACTACGCAGGCCCTGGTCGCCGACATGGAGATTATCCGAGAACATCTCCATATCGAGCGCTGGGTCTTGTTTGGGGGCTCGTGGGGTTCCACCCTAAGCCTGGTCTATGCCGAAACCCACCCTGAACGTGTGCTGGGTTTGATCCTGCGCGGAATTTTTTTGTGTCGCCCGCATGAGATCGGTTGGTTTTATCAAGCAGGCGCGAACAAGATCTTCCCGGACTATTGGCAAGATTTTATTGCTCCCATTCCAGAAAATGAGCGTCACGACCTGTTGCATGCCCACTATCGGCGTCTGACCGGCAGCGATGAAATTGCGCGCATGGCCTCAGCCAAGGCCTGGTCGCTGTGGGAGGGCCGCACCTCTAATCTACAGCAGAAAAAATCCGTCACCGATTTTTTTGGTTCCGCTCATATCGCCCTTAGCCTGGCGCGCATCGAGGCGCACTACTTTGTCCATAACAGTTTTCTTGCCCCCCATCAGATTCTGCAAGAAGCGCGTCGCTTACAAAACATTCCGGGAATCATCGTGCATGGGCGCTATGATATCGTCTGCCCACTGGAAAACGCCTGGGACCTTCATCAGGCCTGGCCGGTCGCCCGATTTCATATCATCCCGGATGCCGGCCATTCGGCGAGCGAACCGGGCATCACGCAGGCGCTAGTCAAAGCCACGATAGAAATGGCCAAATTACACAGGTAGGGGCTATGTCTGTTTATGCCATTGGCGATGTGCAGGGTTGCTTTGATCCATTGCGCGCCTTGCTCGACAAAATTCACTTCGAACCTGCCCAAGATCGCCTCTGGTTTACCGGCGACCTGGTCAATCGTGGGCCGCATTCGCTAGCGGTGCTTCGGCTGGTCAAAGACCTGCAAGCCATTACCGTTTTAGGCAATCACGATCTTCATTTATTAGCCGTGGCCTGCAAGCAAGCGCGGACGACGCCGCAGGATACTTTGGGCGCGGTTTTGTCCGCGCCAGACCGAGAGGAGTTGCTCGACTGGCTGCGCCGGCAGCCGCTGTTACATCATGACCTGGCTCTGAATTATGCCATCGTGCATGCTGGGTTGTTACCGCAATGGCCCTTAACCAGGGCAAAAGCGCTTGCGCAAGAGATCGAAAAAGTATTGCAAGGTCCTGATTATCCGGAGTTTTTTATCCATATGTACGGCGACCGGCCGGATCAATGGCACAACGGATTACGCGGCTGGGAGCGCCTGCGGGTGATCCTGAATGCCCTAACCCGGCTGCGCTATTGCGACCGCGAGGGCCGCATGGACCTGGAGGAAAAGGGCCGGCCGGGCACACAGCCGGCGCACCTGTTCCCTTGGTTTGAGATAACCGCACGTAAGAGTCAAGACACCACTATTGTTTTCGGCCACTGGTCTACCCTGGGCGCCTGGCAAGACCGCGGCGTGGTCAGCTTAGATAGCGGGTGCTGTTGGGGCGGGGCCTTAACGGCCGCACGGCTTGAACCGGATGCGGTAGAATTTTACCATGTGCCGTGTGCGTAATTGTGCTTAACCGGGAGCAAAATCAGGCAACGTATTTGCTTAAGGAGATCATTGATGCGGGAGACACCTAAGCACTTCATTGAGATCGACGTCAAGACCACCTATGTCTCGGCGCAATCGGCGCCGGGGGCGAACCGCTACGTCTTCGCCTATACCATTACCATTACCAACGCCGGCACCACCGCTGCCAAGCTGATGGCCCGTCATTGGATTATTACCGATGCTAACAACAAAGTGCAGGAGGTGCGCGGCGAGGGTGTGGTGGGTGAACAGCCTTACCTTGTCCCCGGCATGAGTTTCCAATACACGAGCGGGACCATGATAGAAACCCCGGTGGGTAGCATGCGCGGCAGCTATCAGATGGTAGCGGAAGATGGTACCGAATTTGACGCTGAGATTCCGCCTTTTATGTTAAGCATGCCGCGTACTTTGCATTAACCCGCCCTGGTTCACTTAACCCCATTAAACATCAAGATTGCTCACCGCCAGCGCGTTTTTTTCAATAAACGCGCGGCGCGGCTCGACCTGGTCCCCCATCAGCGTGGTGAACATGAGATCGGCCGCAACTCCGTCCTCAATATTGACTTTTAGCAGGCGGCGGGTGGCTGGATCCATAGTGGTTTCCCATAATTGCTCCGGATTCATCTCGCCGAGACCCTTGTAACGCTGAATGGTCTGTCCGCGGCGCGCCTCGGTCATTAGCCAGGTAAGCGCCTGCTCAAAACTGGCAACCGGCTCGCTTTTATCGCCGCGCTGGATAGCGGCTTGATCTTTTAGCAACCCTTCCAGTTCGGCGCCAAGACTGCGCATACTTTGATATTCGCTGGAAGCAATAAACTCTGCATCGATACGGCTGCTGGAAATCGTCCCATGCTCGCTGCGCGTCACCAGGATTTCATGAGCGCTCGTGATCGGACTAAACCCAAAACTAACGTCATAGCGCGCGCCGCCGTTTTGATCGCTGCTTAAGCGGCCTTGCAGTTCGCTCGTAAACGCCTCGGTCTGCTTGGCGCTTTTCAAAACATTATGCGTCAGGGTGGACAGATACATGAGCTTTTTTAATAGCCTCGTATCGTAGCGCCGCGCCAAGCGCTTAATTGTATTTTCCACCGCTAGAAAGGCCTTACAAAGCCTGGCCAGCGGTTCGCCCTGTAATGGCCGGCTGCCCGGGGCGCAAGACAAGAGCGCGCCATCGAGTGCGGTTTCTATTAAATAGCCCACAAGCTGGGTGTCGTCCTTGAGATACTGTTCGTGTTTACCGCGCTTAACTTTGTACAGTGGCGGCTGCGCGATGTAGATATGCCCGCGCATTAATAACTCCGGCATTTGCCGATAGAAGAACGTCAACAGCAGGGTGCGAATATGCGACCCATCGACATCGGCGTCGGTCATAATGATAATACGATGGTAGCGCAGCTTGTTGATGTCGAAGTCGTCTTTTCCGATCCCGGTACCTAAAGCGGTAATTAAGGTGCCGACCTCGGCAGAGGATAACATCTTGTCGAAGCGGGCCCGCTCGACATTCAGAATTTTGCCCTTAAGGGGCAAAATGGCTTGGAACCGGCGATCGCGCGCCTGTTTGGCTGAACCCCCCGCGGAATCTCCTTCGACCAGATAAAGTTCGCTCGCGGCCGGATCACGCTCCTGGCAATCCGCGAGCTTGCCCGGCAATCCGGCCATATCAAATGCGCCTTTGCGTCGTGTTAACTCGCGCGCCTTACGCGCCGCTTCACGCGCCACGGCGGCTTCGATGATTTTTCCAGCAATCGTGCGCGCATCAGCCGGGTTCTCCAGCAAAAAGGCGCCGAGCTTTTCGTTAATTACCGATTCGACCGCCCCTTTAACCTCAGAGGAAACAAGCTTTTCTTTGGTCTGAGAAGAAAATTTGGGGTCGGGCGCTTTCACCGATAGCACCGCTGTCAATCCCTCACGCGCGTCATCCCCGGTTAGTGAAACTTTGGCCTTTTTTGCCAAACCCATTTCTTCAATGTACTGGTTAAGCGTGCGCGTCATGGCGGCCCGCAAACCAGCGAGATGGGTCCCGCCATCCTGCTGCGGGATATTATTGGTGTAGCAGAAAACGTTCTCTTGATAAGAATCATTCCATTGCATAGACAGCTCTACGGTGATGCCATCCCGTTCCGCTGCAATATTGATTATTTTTTCATGCAGCGGGTTTTTGTTACGGTTCAAGTCCTGCACAAAGGCGGCAATCCCACCCTGGTATTCAAAAACATCTTCCTTGCCGGTACGCTCATCACGCAACACAATGCGTGCCCCGGAGTTCAAAAACGATAATTCGCGCAAGCGCCTGGCCAGTAATTCATAATGCATTACCGTGTCGCCAAAAATGGCGGCGCTAGGCTTGAAGTGGACATCGGTCCCGGTTTCCTGGGTTTCCCCCACCGCTCTGAGTGGCGCAACCGGCTCACCCAACAGATATTTTTGATAGTGAACCTTGCCCTCGCGGCGGATCGTGAGCTCGAGGGATTCAGACAGGGCATTGACTACAGAAATACCCACTCCGTGGAGACCGCCGGAAACTTTATAAGATTTTTGATCAAACTTTCCGCCAGCGTGCAATACGGTCATAATCACTTCCGCAGCGGAGCGACCCTCAGAAGCAATGATGCCGGTAGGAACCCCGCGACCGTTATCCGAAACAGTAACAGAATCGTCGGGATGAATAACGACCCGCACCTCGGTACAATAGCCTGCAAGAACCTCATCGATGGCATTATCAACCGCCTCAAACACCATATGGTGCAGGCCGGTACCATCGTCAGTGTCGCCGATGTACATCCCTGGGCGCTTACGTACCGCATCTAAGCCTTTTAACACCTGGATGCTGCTTGAATCGTAAACCGGTTTTTTCTCCATAATCGAACTCTGGTAAAAAGGTGTGTAATTCTAACATTTTCTGTTAGCGCGCGGGTGGCTAATTGCTGCGCCCGCAGGTGGCTCCACGTGAAACCATGCCCAGCTAGGGACAGGTCAATCGCTCTGTTCCACATGAAACAATTTAAAAAAAGGGGGGATTTACAAGAGGCGTGGAAGCGTCCGTGCCTGGTTGTAGCTAGACCCTCCTTCTAGAGCCGCATGGGCATTACTATATATAGATATTTTTTATCCCCGGGGGTACTCAGCGTACAGCTACTATTGGGATCGGTCAGGCCAACCTCAACCGCTTCACCTCCCAAAGCCGTAACCGCTTCGATCAGGTAGTTAATATTGAAACCGATCTCCAGGTTTTCGCCCCGGTAGGTAATAGCCAGCTCCTCTTCTGCTTCTTCCTGCTCAGGATTGTGGGCGGTGATCTTCATTGCACCCGCGCTTAGGTTAATCTGAGCACCACGATATTTATCGTTGGACAAGATTGCTACTCGACTCAAGGTCTCATGCAGCTGCTCTCGCGAGAGAATGATTTGTTTTGTATGGGCAGCGGGGATAACTTTGTTGTAATCAGGGAAGCGGCCGTCGATAAGTTTGGAGGTGAAGGTTAGCTCTTTTAGATTTATGCGTAAGTGGTTGCTGCTTAACTGAACCTCAGCAGTTTCGTTGGTGTCTTCCAAAAAACGGATGATTTCCTGAACGCCTTTTCTAGGAATGATTATTTGTTTCTCTCCGTTAATTCCAGCATCTAGGGTGGTCTTCCCTAGAGCAAGACGATGTCCATCAGTGGCAACGGCCCATAGCTGGTTAGGCGCTAACAGCTCCAACAAAAGTCCATTCAAATAATAACGAACGTCCTGTTGCGCCATACAGAAGTGAGTTTTTTCCAATAATTCCTTAAGCAGCTTCTGTGGTAGTACAAAGGTCTGCTCCCAGCGCACTGTCTCAATATTAGGAAAATCAGCGGTCGGCAAGGTCAATAGGGTGAAGCGACTGTTGCCCGACTTAATAGCTACTTTCTCCTTCCCCTGTTTTATTTCAATTTTAGCGTGTGGCGGCAGGGCCCGGCAGATATCCAATAGTTTGCGCGCAGGTATGGTAATTTCGCCTTGTTCCCCATCAGAGGTGAATAGCCTGGTTATTACTTCTACCTCTAGGTCAGTACCCGTTAGGGTTAAAGTTTTTCCGTCAAACCTAAGAAGGGCATTAGAAAGAACAGGTAGAGTCTGGCGGCGTTCTACCACCCCAGCTACGAGTGCAAGCGGTTTAAGCAGTTCTTCGCGTTCAATATTAATACGCATGGGGGTTTCCTAAAGTTAAAAATCTATTTAAGAAGTTATAGTAGTTATTTATGCGGTCTCTCGCTGTGGGTAAGCCGGTTTTTCTCTTTTAAAACAACTTGTTATTTAGTTTATAATGCTGTTTATATGCCATAAAAATATCCTGCGGTTGTAGACATAGTTATGTCATAGTTCATCGGTGTTTTATCCATCTGCAGGTTATCCACACCTTCATATAGAGTTATCCGCAGTGTTCACGTCGTCAAAATACGTAATAGGTTTGTGTAATCTTCTTTAGCACGCGGATCGCTTTTTATAAGTTCAGCAATCTTGCGACACCCATGAAGGACGGTGGTGTGATCCCGCCCGCCGAATGCATCACCAATTTCCGGTAGACTGTGTTCCGTTAACTCCTTGGCAAGCGCCATGGCAATCTGTCTCGGTCGTGTCACCTGCCTGGAGCGGCTTTTGGCATGCAGGTCTGAGACGCGTATTTTATAATATTCCGCCACGGTTTTTTGAATGTTATTGATGGTGATAAGTCGTTCATGAAACGCCAATAGATCCTTAAGGCTTTCACTAACAAGCGTTAGGTCAATAGGTCGCCCGGTAAAAGTCGCGCTCGCTATAATCCGGCGCAGTGCGCCCTCGAGCTCTCGTACGTTCGACCGCACCCGCTTGGCGACAAAGAAGGCCACCTCGCTTGATAACGTAACGCCTTGTTGTTGAGCTTTTTTGATAAGAATGGCAACGCGTGTTTCCAATTCCGGGGGCTCAATGGATACCGTGAGGCCGCAGCCGAAACGTGACACCAGACGTTCCTCAACCCCAACAAACTCCTTTGGAAATCTGTCGGCGGTAATAATAACCTGGCGCTGTCCCTCTAAAAGCGCGTTAAAGGTGTGGAAAAACTCTTCCTGTGAACGTTCTTTACCAGCGAAGAATTGGATATCGTCGATTAACAGCGCATCGAGCGAGCGATAATGCTTTTTGAATTCATTGATGGCATTATGCTGCAGTGCTTTAACCATATCTGCCACGAACCGCTCCGAGTGCACATAAGCGATGTTGGCCTCTGGTTTGTGAGCCACCGTTAAGTTGCCGGCGGCCTGCATGAGGTGGGTTTTACCAAGGCCAACGCCGCCGTAAATGAACAGGGGGTTATAAGCATAACCTGGGTTTTCTCCTACCTGCTTGGCAGCAGCGCGTGCAAGTTGATTGGATTTACCCTCGACATGGGTTTCGAAGGTGAAGTCCGGATTAAGCCTGTTGGCGGGTAAAGCCGCCCTTCTGTTAGAGGTTTGAGGGCCCTTGATCGTTGCCTTTTTAGCCGGGCTTTGGCTGCTGCCCACCTCAACCAAAACACTTATCGCCTCGTCCCCCTCGTTGTATTGTGCGGCGAGTTCCGAGATCCGCGCCACGAAACGCTCCTTAACCCAATCCATTACAAAACGGTTAGGCGCGAGCAGACGCAGGATACAATGTTCTTTAACCGCATGGAGCGGCCGTATCCAGGTGTTAAACTGCTGTGCCGACAGCTCTTCTTCCAAATGCTCCAGACATTTTTTCCAAAGGATAGAGTATGTCACAAACAGTTTTTGATTTTCTGTTGGGGGTAGCAAGTCTAGCGTTTAACTGTGGTGGTCCACAAGCACGGAGGCATGTTCGCGACGCCTTTTTGTATTAGTTGACAAATGCGCGTGGAAGGCAGTAAGGTTGGCGGCTTTTTAAAACCGCTTTTATTTAGACCACAATGAAAAGAACTTACCAGCCTAGTGTATTGAAACGCAAGCGCACACACGGTTTTCGGGCACGGATGAAAACTGCTGGGGGGCGAGCCGTCTTAAGTGCGCGGCGCGCTAAAGGCCGGCATCGGCTTAGCGCCTAGTCTGATCCGTGACTGGCGTTTGCCCAGAGTCGCCTGAGAGATTACCGAGGTCTCGCCGCATCCCGACGCCCGCTGCCTATGCGGCGGTGTTTCGGCGCGGGCAGAAAACCCAAGACGCCTTTTTTGCGGTATTCGCCGCGCCCGGAGCGACCTCTTGTACGCGCATCGGGCTCGCGGTGTCGCGCAAAGTATCGCGTAAAGCAGTAGTACGGAACCGCGTCAAGCGTCAAGTGCGCGAATCGTTTCGTCGCAATCAGTTTGTGCTTGCCGGGTTAGATTTGGTGGTGGTAGCGCGCCCCGCGGCGGCTGGGGGCGCCGGCCCGAGGTTGCGGGCTTCGTTGCAACAGCACTGGGAAGAAATTACACGCAAATGCAAAAAGCTTTGATTCTGTTATTGCGCGGCTATCGTTATTGGCTTAGCCCTTGGCTGGGGCAGCATTGCCGATTTTATCCCAGCTGCTCTTGCTATGCGCTCGACGCCATTGCCGCCCATGGCGCGCGTAAAGGCATGGTTTTAACCTGCGCCCGGTTATTGCGTTGCCATCCTTGGTGTGCAGGGGGGTATGACCCGGTGCCTGGGACCGCAACACCGCGGGGGGCGCGCCATGGATAACCAGCGGTTCTTTCTGTTTATCGCCTTATCCCTCGTCATCTTGTTATTGTGGCAAGCGTGGGAGCGGGAACAGGCGCCGCCGGTAGTTCCAAATCCCGCCGCCGTAACACGCGATGTCCCCCAGACACCGCCGCCGCCGGCCGGCGCCAACAGTCCGGGGACACCGGCGAATGAGACGCTGGAAAGTGCCGGGCGCATCCAAATTACTACCGACTTGCTGCGCGCGCAAATTGACACCCTGGGCGGAGACCTGCGCACACTTTACTTGCTTAAGTACCCGGTTAGGGTGGAAGAGCCTGGCACACCATTTCAGCTATTGAACGACAACGGGGCCGAGCTTTTTATTACTCAATCCGGCCTGATTGGCAATGACGATTCTTATCCCAATCATAAAAGCTTGTACAGCGCCGAGCACCACGAGTACCGGCTTGGCGACGGCCAAGAGCAGCTACAAGTGCGCTTGGATTGGTCCAAGGGCGGATTGCGCGTAGCTAAAATTTACACCTTTCATCGCCACAGCTACGTCGTTGACCTTGATTATGTGATTGAGAATCGCGCTAACAAACCGCGCAACCCCTACCTCTATGCCCAGTTTCTGCGCAGCCATCACGCAGAAACCAGCTATTTCAGCGGCGCCATCAGTTATGTGGGCGGCGCGGTTTATAGCCCGGAAAAGAAGTACCAGAAAGTCACTCTTACCGAAATGGCCCAGAAGCACCGGCAAGAAAATGTTACCGACGGTTGGGTGGCAATGCTGCAGCATTATTTTGTCGCGGCCTGGCTGCCGCCGGAAAAATCCCCCACCCAGGTCTATACCGACGCGCAGGAGACAACCCGTTACGTACTTGGCTACAAGAATCTTACCCCCGCGCATATCAATCCCGGCGCGGTTGGCCGGCTCAATACCAGACTGTACCTGGGCCCGAAAGACCAGGACCAGCTGGAAAAGATCGCCCCGGGCCTGGTCCTGACCGTGGATTACGGCTGGTTAACGGTCATCGCCGCCCCCTTGTATTGGGTGCTGGAGCGCATTCATCAAGCCATCGGGAACTGGGGCTGGGCCATTGTTATTCTTACCGTTTTAATCAAACTGGCGTTTTACCCCTTGTCTGCCACCAGCTATAAATCCATGGCCAATATGCGCCGGCTGCAACCGCGGCTGATGAGTCTTAAAGAGCGCTACGGCGAAGACCGGCAGCGGATGCATCAGGCGACAATGGAGTTGTATAAAACCGAAAAGCTCAATCCGCTCGGCGGTTGTTTGCCCATCGTAGTCCAAATCCCGGTGTTTATCGCGCTGTACTGGGTGCTGCTGGAAAGCGTAGAGCTGCGGCAAGCGCCATTTGCATTATGGATAAGGGACCTGTCCACGCCCGACCCTTATTTTGTGTTGCCCATTGTGATGGGCATCACCATGGCCGCTCAGCAGATGCTGAACCCTTCACCGCTCGATCCGATCCAGAAAAAGGTGATGATGGCGCTGCCGTTCGTGTTTACGGTGTTTTTTCTCTTCTTCCCGGCCGGCCTGGTGTTATATTGGGTGGTGAATAATGCCTTGTCCATCGCGCAACAATGGTGGATCACCCGCACTATTGAGAGTCAGGCGAAACCGAGTTAGGTTGCGTAATTCAACCCGCTCTGGTTGGCCCCTCAGTATGAAGCATCAGGAAAAAACACCGGCTACCACGATTGCCGCTATCGCCACCGCGCCTGGACCGGGCGGGATAGGCATCGTACGCATTTCCGGCCCGGCGGTGCGCACCATCGCCACGAGCATGCTTGGCAGGCTTCCGCGTCCGCGCCACGCCCAGTTCACCCCGTTTTTTGATCACGCGCACCAGCCCATCGATCAAGGCCTGGCGCTGTTTTTTCCCACGCCGCACTCGTTTACCGGCGAAGACGTGCTGGAACTGCATGCGCACGGCGGGCCGGTAGTTTTAGACCTGCTGCTGCGGCGCGCCATTGCCTCGGGTGCGCGCCTTGCGCGCCCCGGCGAGTTTTCCGAGCGCGCGTTTTTGAATGGCAAACTGGATCTGGTGCAGGCGGAGGCGGTCGCCGATTTGATCGCAAGCGGCTCGGAAAGCGCGGCGCGGTCGGCGATGCGCTCGCTGCAGGGGGTTTTTTCCGAGCGTGTACGCCAGCTGGTCGAGGATCTTATTCACGTGCGCATGTTTGTCGAATCGGCCATTGATTTTCCCGAGGAGGAAATCGATTTTCTTGCCGAGCAAGAGCTGCATGCGCGTTTAAGGGATTTGCAAGAACAGATCGCCGCTTTATTGGAAGCCGCCAAGCAAGGCTGTTTGTTGCACGAGGGCGCCACCGTGGTGTTAGTCGGCCGCCCGAATGCCGGCAAATCCAGCCTGCTTAATGCGCTGGCGCAGACCGATGCCGCTATCGTCAGTGATATCCCGGGAACCACGCGCGACTTGCTGCGCGAGCAAATTCAAATAGACGGACTGCCGCTGCACATCATCGATACCGCCGGCTTACGCCCGGCGCGGGACGCCATTGAGAGCGAAGGCGTGCGCCGCGCACAGGTGGCTATGACGCGCGCCAACCATGCGCTGGTGCTGATGGACGACACCCTGTCCGGTAGCGCCGCCGCGGAGTTGTTAACGGAACTACCCGCCGGCGTGGCCCACACCCTGGTGTACAACAAGATCGATTTAACCGGCCGCGCGCCGGGTTTGATCAAAACTGGATCCGGGGCCGCGATTGCGTTATCGGCCAAGACCGGCGCGGGTTTGGACGCGCTGCGCCAACATTTAAAAAAAGTAATGGGGTTTGAGGCCGCCGGCGAAGGCACGTTCATGGCGCGGCGGCGCCACCTGGACGCAATTCGGCGCGCGCAGGCGCACGTAGAAACCGGCGTCGACCGATTGCAACAGGCGCGCGCCGGCGAGCTGCTCGCGGAAGAATTGCGCCTGGCACAGCAGGCGCTGGGCGAGATCACCGGCGAATTTACCCCAGACGACCTGCTTGGCCGCATTTTTTCGAGTTTCTGCATCGGGAAATAAACGAGTCGGGACCGTGGTGCGGGGCGCGCGCAGCGGGCGCGTTATACCGACAGCGTCGCCACGCGCCGCTTGAGCGCGCGCAGCCTGCCGGCTGCAGGCGCGGAGCCATAACGCAACGCGAGGTAATGCTCGGTCACGCCCTCGATCTCAGCCGCGAGATCCGGACGGCGCGCGGCGCAACGCCGCGCGAAATCGAGCGCGCCTTCATGCGGCGCGCGGGTGAGCCCCGCGCGCGCCAATTTGCGGCAGAATTTAACATAGAGCGCCTGCGCCGGATCGGGGTGTGTTCGCGGATATAAGGCGATGGCCGCTAGCGCCAAAATTACCAGCGTGCCTACGAGCGCCAGGCTCGTCACCATCTCCACCCAAGACGGCGTCTTGAATCCCAACCAGGTAAGAAACTGTTGTTGCCGCTCCTGCCCATAATCGGAGATCCAGCGGCTCCAGCCGTTGTTAAACGCATCCCACAACAATTGCGTCTGTCTTAGGCCGGCATCAAACCAGCCCAGCCTGATGGCGGCTAACACCGCCTCGTTGGCCAAGCGGCCGGGAACCGCCCCCTGGCGCTCCAGCCGGCGCACCGCCTCCAACCCGTATTCCACCCGCTCAGGCGCCACCGCCGCGGTCGGGTCCACCCGTATCCATCCCTGGCCGGGCAGCCACACCTCGGCCCAGGCATGGGCATCGGCTTGGCGCACGATAAAATACTTCCCGGCGGGATTATATTCTGCGCCGAGATAACCGATCACCACCCGGCTGGGAACACCCGCCGCGCGCATCAAGGTAACAAAGGCAGCGGCAAAATGTTCGCAGAACCCGCGGCGGGTCGTGAACAAAAATTCTTCCACCGGATTCTCTCCCAGCGCCGGCGGCCGCAAGGTGTAAACGAAATTTTCTTGCCGAAAATAGGTTAACGCCGCACGCACAATCGTAAGCTCGGTCTGAAGGCGCCGCCAGCGCGCCGCCAATTCCCGTACCCGCATCCCGGTATTTTCCGGTAATTGCAGGGCCTGCGCGCGCTCCGCGGCGCTGATAGCGCCGGTGTTGTAGGACGGGTAGGAGGTGAGGGAATAACGCACACGTTCCCGGATCGGCTGGTTGTATTCCAATAGATAACCGGGAGTGGCCCGCGCCATATTTGGAACGGACGCCGGCAGATCCAGCGCCGGCAGCCAACGATACCTGCTGGGTTCAAGCACGATATCGTAGGCTACCGCTGGGCCTAGCGCTTGATAAGACAACGCCGCCGGCAGCCGCGGCCCGCCCACCGGGCGGGTGCGCGTCCAGGTTTGTCCATCGGTGTGCGACAACACTAAAACGCGCCAATAAAGCTGGTCGGGTTTAGGCGCCGCCGGTTTAAACTCGACGCGAAACGCCACCTCGGTGGATTCGGTTAAATCCAGCACGCTGCCGGGTCGCATGGTGTCGCTCATCCCGGTGGAACCGGCGCGCGCATCCTGCGGCAGGCCCCACAAGCCTCCTTGGATGCGCGGGAATAGAAAATAAATGACCAGCATGAGCGGCAACGCCAGCAGCATTAACTGCCCCGCCAGGCGCAGCCGGTCATGGGCTTGCGCGCCGCCCGGTTGGGTTAAGCGGAAAAGCGTAGCGGTGGTGAGTATAACCGCCATTAGCATATGGGCAGCCAGCCAAATGGCCTGGGAATGAAGAAAGCCACCCAAGATCAGGATATAGAGCAGGAACACAGCCAGCATGTAATCGCGCAGGCCGCGCAGCTCCAAAAACTTAAAGCCGAGCAGAACTACCAGCAAACCAAGGCTGGCATCGCGTCCCAATAGCGCACCATAGTGTTTATAGACGGCGACGACCGCAAGCCCCGCCATCGCCAGGCGCAGCACACGATTGGGCAGCGGCCAGCCATGATGTTCGGAGACATAACGCCATGCCAGTAAGCAGGCGAGCAGTAGCGCGATCCATATCGGTAAGTGCGGGAGCAGGGGCAATACCGCCCAAACCGTGCAGAGCAACACCCAGACGAGGGCGCCGCGCCCGGGGCGCGCTTCATCATCCAGGACCGGCGTCGTATCAGGCATGAAACAGCGCCAACGCCGTAAGACACCGATGCTGATGCTGGAAGCCGCGCGCCGGCATTATGGTCTGGCCGGGCAGGCGCAACCCGTAATGGACCCCGGTCTGCTCCGCATCCAATATCCAGCGGCACAACTGGCTCAAACGCGCCTCCGAATCCATGCCGGGTAGCGCGTTCCAGTCCAACCAAACCAGACCCACGTCGGCGCCGCCGAATTGCTTGGTGTACATCCCTTGTCCACGCGCCACCGCCTTCCAATGCACGTGTCGCGGCGAGTCGCCGGGATAAAAACCGCGCAGGCCGATAAAATCATTATCACCGGTCCCGGTCCCGGTTAATTGGGACCCGTGCGATTCACTGGTTGCGGGAAGCTCCCGCGAAGGCCCGGGGCGCGGGTAAACCAAACAGCGCAGGTCAAGCTCGATGCGGCGCGACCACGAACGCAGCAGGCCTAGCGGGTAACGGGTATAAACAACGAAAGGCGGGGCGGAGACATAACCGCGCTGTTGGGTCGGTACGGTTAGGTTGATACATCGGTTTTGCAGTGCCGGCAGATCGACCCGGGCCATCAAGGTTTTAGTTTGTTTTATGCCGATGCCAAGGCGCGGACGCGGCCCATCGTTGTATAGGCAGATGCCGACCTGCGCGTCTTGTCCCGCGAATACCGGCGGGCAGACCCCGGGCCCGATGCGCAGGTGGAGCAGATTGCGGTGGGTGTAAAACATAGAGACGTTGGCCATCGCGGCCAATAAGAATACGAGCAGATAAGCGAGCCCGTTGCTGTAGTTAACGGCGGCCAACAATAAAACCAGCAGCACCAGCGCGAACAATAAACCATGGCGCGTGGGCAGCATAAACAATTGCCGCCGGGTTAGGCTGACACTGGCGGCGCGCATCAAGGAATCGGCACCGCCTGCAACAGACGCGCAACCAGCGCCGCAGACGTGTCGCTTGCGGCGCTTTCCGCCGCGGGCAGCAGCCGGTGCCCGAATACGCCCGGCGCCAACGCCTGCACGTCCTCCGGCAACACCATGTCGCGCCCTTCGAGCAGCGCCCAGGCGCGCGCTGCGCGCAACAACGCCAACCCGGCGCGCGGCGACAGCCCGCGGGCGAACAGCGCCGACTGGCGGCTTGCCGCCAACAGGTCTTGAATATAGTCCAGCAGGGCGTCGCTGCAATAGACGCGCTCCGCGCGCCGCTGTAATTCCAACAAACGCACGCCGGTCAGCGCGGGTTGCACGCCGTTTAACATCTCGCGGCGCTCGCCGCCTTTTAATAAATCCCGCTCCGCGGACCGGCCTGGATAGCCCATCTCGATGCGCATTAAAAATCGGTCCAACTGGGACTCCGGCAAGGGAAAAGTGCCGATCTGGTGATGCGGGTTCTGGGTGGCGACAACGAAAAAGGGCTCAGGCAATTTGAAGCTGGTGCCATCATAGGTTACCTGGCGTTCTTCCATGGCCTCTAATAGGGCGCTCTGGGTCTTAGGCGTGGCGCGGTTGATTTCATCCGCAAGTATCAATTGCGCAAACACCGGGCCGGCGTGAAAGCGGAACTGCTGGGTCTCCGGTTGGTAAATCGAGACACCGATAATATCCGCAGGTAACAAATCGCTGGTGAACTGAATGCGCTTAAAATC
Organism: Acidiferrobacterales bacterium; assembly: GCA_035300145.1. GTDB lineage: Bacteria > Pseudomonadota > Gammaproteobacteria > Acidiferrobacterales > DATGVQ01 > DATGVQ01. The sequence continues at coordinate 40,168 of DATGVQ010000180.1, forward strand.
CAAACCTAACACCCGCGCCAATATCTGCGCCAGCGTGGTTTTTCCCACACCGGGTATGTCTTCAATCAACAAATGCCCGCGCGCGATCATACAACAAATAGCCAGGCGCACCTGTTTTTCCTTGCCCAATACCACCCGCCCGATTTGGGTAATAGCGTTATTTAGAGACATCTCCATATCTGCCCTTTGCGCTGGTTGTTTAAAGACTTTTTCTGCCATTTATACAAAATACTATAGAGGAGAAATCCGCCGTCCGGACCCGCCCAGGCCCGCACCCATATTTCTAATGCGTGCGTCTGCTAAGATTGAAATGAGGGCTTAATTGCCCGATTCGGCAAGTAAGGGCCATATGCTGCTAAATTGAGGGTGAAAATGTCACAGCTATATTTAACGCGCGATACCAAGCCGCACCGCCAACTTCAGGAGGGAACCGCATCGTGAGCCGCCTTCTTCACATGACCCCCCCCGCCCGCGGCACGGCTTTTCAGCGTTGGGGCAAGACTATCGAGTTGTTTCCGGTACATACCATACTCCTATTCACGGTGATGCTATTAACCGGTGTTGCCGGCCTGCTGTGGTATTCCTCGCATCTAACGGCGGCCATCACCGCGTTTGTGCTGTCGGTGTTGGCGTTTGTGATCCACCGATTGCGCCGTGTCTCGGCCGGGCTGCGCGAGAGTGAAGGTAAAATTAAAAGCCTAATTGAAAACTCTCCAGACCTGGTCTGGGCTTATTATTTTGATAAACGCCCGGCATTTGTCAGCCGTGACGGCTGCGATTACTCCGCTGCCGAATGGCAGGCAGGCGGCCCGGAGTTTTTTATCTCCGTGTGCATGCCGGACGCCCGGCCCCGGCTGAAGAAGGCGCTGGAATACATGAAAAGCACCGCCGAAGGAGTCACGAACTTAAGATTGAGGCTGCTGGAAAAAAACCAGAAACGTGTGCGCAGTTTTCTAGTGAACATGACTCCTATATTAGACGGCGCGGCGCGGGTAGTGGGGGTGCAAGGCGTCAATCACGACATTACCGAGCTCGAGACCGCGCAAAAGGCGCTGCGGGAAAGCGAGGCGCGGTTCTGGGACATCATTGAGACCGCGCATGATCTGGCCTGGAGCACCGACCGCGAGGGGCGCTGGACTTATTTAAATCAAGCGACCCGGCATATTTATGGTTGTGACGCGGAGCAAATGTTGGGCCGCAAAATAAGCGAGGTGGCGCATCCCGATCATATGGAAAAAGATGAGCAGGCGTTTCGCCAGGTACTGGAAGGAAAGGAGGTCACGCAATACGAAACCACCCATCTTCATCAAGACGGCAGCGTGCGCCATTTAAGTTTTAATATTAAGCCGCGCATCGACTCAGGCTGGGATATTGTTGGCGCTATGGGCACGGCGCGTGACATCACTGAACAAAAACTTTATCAACATCAGCTGGAGCACTTGGCGGAACATGACGCGCTTACCGGCTTGTACAATCGGCATTATTTTCAGCGGGAGCTGCACAAGATGATGGTAAACGCGCACCGCAATCAGGAATCCTTCGGGTTGCTTTATATCGATGTCGATAACTTTAAGTATGTTAATGATACGCTCGGACACACCGCCGGTGACCAGCTATTAATCGAACTGTCGCTGCTGCAACGTGAGCGCATACGTAAAGGCGACATCCTCGCGCGTTTTGGCGGTGATGAATTTACCGTGCTTTTGCACGATATGGACCAGCAAAAAATTCGTGAGGTGGCGGAATCTTTTCATCAACTGTTTGAGAGTTATACCTTTGTACAAAATGACAAAGTGTTCGACATCCGGGTCAGCATCGGCGCTGCGTTGATTTCAGACGGCGTCAGCAGCGCAGGCGACGTTTTGGCGCAAGCAGACCTGGCCTGCGCGTTAGCCAAATCCGGCGGCCGCAATCAGATCCATATTTATGATCCAGCCGACCTGGCCAAGGCCGGCATGGCGTCCGACATGGGCTGGTCACGAAAGATCCACGAGGCATTGGAGCACAACCGGTTTAAATTGTTGTTCCAGCCCATTATAAAAATCAAGGACCATTCAATAGAACATTACGAAGTGCTGCTGCGGATGCGCAGCGAGGACGATACGCTAACCGCGCCCGGCGCTTTCCTATCAACCGCCGAACGTTTCGGGTTAATCCATTCGATTGATCGCTGGGTGGTGGAACGCGCGATCGCCCGGCTCGGCGAGCTGCATCAGCGCGGGATGCATTATTGTTTTTCCATTAACTTGTCCGGCCGCGCCTTTCAAGACGAAGAACTGTTGCCGCGCATCCGCGAGGCGCTGGAGAAAAATTCATTGAACCCCTCCGCGCTTATGTTTGAGATTACCGAGACGGCGGCAATTTCGCACATGGCCCATGCCAAGGAATTCATCGAACAACTTAAAGCCCTGGGCTGCCGCTTCGCTTTAGATGACTTTGGTTCCGGCTTCAGCTCTTATGGCTATCTTAAATTTCTGCCGGTGGACTATCTTAAGATTGACGGCAACTTTGTCCAGCGCCTGGCTGATGATCCGGTGGATCAGGCCATGGTGCAATCCATGAATCAGGTGGCGCACGCCCTTGGCAAGCAAACCATCGCGGAGTGCGTGGAAAACGAGGCCAGTCTTCAGCTTTTGCGGGCTTACAATGTGGATTGTGCGCAAGGTTTTTATCTAGGCAGGCCGTTGCCTGAGATTGAATAGCAGGGTGATGAAAAACTCGTTTTTCAGCACCCTGCGGTGGCCGCTCTCGCGCTGATAGATAAAATCCGGCCTTCTCAATAGAGATAGTGAGGATGCGAATGAAAGCTACCCGGCGTTTTGTACTGCTCGTAGCGGCCCTGTGCGCGGTCGTCCGGATCGGCATGGCGGCGCCCGCTTTTGCCCAAGGGTCGCTGCAATTCGGTTTGTTGCCGTCGCGATCAACCCCGGAGACGATACGCAACTATTCTCCTCTTAAAGCCTATCTCGAGCGCGCGTTAAAGCGCGAGATTATTCTCTGTACCGCGCCGGATTTTCGCGAGTATATCCGCCGCACCCGCGCGGGTGAGTACGATTTTCTATGTACCTCCGCACCCATGGCAAGACTTGCGCAACAGGAGGCCGGGTTTAAGCCGTTGGTGCGTGTGCGCGATGATTTCTATGGCGTTTTACTGGTCGCTACCGCCGCGCCCTACAAAAAGACCGCGGACCTCAGGGGCAAGATGGTCGCCACGCCTGATGCGCTGGCCACCGCCAGTGTGCTGGGGCAAAAATTGTTTATCGACGCGGGCCTGCAACCAGGGCGTGACATAACACTCAGACCCAGCCCCTCGAGCACCAGCGCTGCCCTGGCTGTTATCTACGGCACCGCGGATGCAGCGCTGACCGCGCGTTTACGCATGGCGTTGCTGAATTTCAACAAGAACAAGGAGGAAAGCAGTCAGTTTTTCCAGAGCACCGGCTACACGCCGGTTACTGAAGAAGACATGCAATCATTAACGCCGCTCCTAAAGATGCTTAACCAACGTTTAGCACAAGAACAACCGTGAAACTCCGTTACGGAATTTATTCCCTGCGCTTCAAGTTGATCCTGGCCGGCACCCTGGTTGAGGCCGTGCTGCTCACCCTGCTGGTGGCTAATAGCGTCCGGTTAATGCATAACTCCGTCATAGAGCAGACCCAAATACGTTTAGATGAACTGACGCCTTTGTTTAACGCCTCCTTGACGCCGCCTTTGGCGGAGCGCGATTACGCCACGCTGCAAAATATTCTAAGCGGTATCGTACAAGCACGCGGCCTCGAATACATCCAGGTCATCGACCATCGGGGCTCACGTGTGGCGCGCGCCGGCCGCGCGCCCGCTTTTTTCGTTGAAGACGCAGGGTTGCGTGAAGCCGGTGAGGGCCACATTGTTGACCAACAACGGCCGCTGCAACTAAGTGGCCAGCTATTTGGAAAGGTGCAATTTGGCATCTCCACTGAACCGTTGGAATCGGCCACGGCGGCGATCTTTAACCAAGGGGTCGGTATCGCGCTATGTGAGATCCTGGCCACCTTTGTCCTGCTCACCGCGGTCGGCGTATTTCTCACTCGCAATCTGTTCGTCCTGGCCGACGGCGCGCGCAAAATCGCCGCCGGTGATTTGGAGGTGAAGCTTAACGAGAGCGGCCGCGATGAGATCGGCGATACTGCGCGTGCGTTTAATCACATGACTGCTTCGCTCAGACGCCATATTCAGCAACACGGGCAAGCAATGCAGGCGCTTAAGGAGAGCGAGGAGAACCTTCGCTCCCTTGCCGACAACGCCAACGATGGCATTATGATCACGCGGGGCCCCGGAGGGGCGCATGAATACGCCAATCCCCGTTTGGCGGAAATAACCGGGTACAGCGTTAGCGAGCTGCTTAGCGCCAGCACGCGGGAGCTGGCTCCTGCGGATGAGTATGCAAAAATCGCGGAGCGATACCAGAAACGGCTTAGGGGGGAGCGAGTCTCGCCACAGTATGATACCCTGTTTCGGCGCAAAGACGGCACCACCGTGCCGGTAGAGATCTCGTCCGCAATGACAACTTGGCAAGGGCGGCCCGGGGTGATCGTAGTAGTGCGCGACATCAGCAACCGCAAACGATACGAGAAAAAAATCGCCCATTTGAACCGGCTGTACTCGGTGTTGAGCGAGATTAATAAAATGATCATACGCACGCGCACCGTGCCGGAACTTTACCACAATGCCTGCCGCATCGCGGTGGAGCATGGCTTGTTCCGGCTGGCATGGATTGGGGTGGTCGATCCAGCCGGCCAGCGCCTACAACCGGTCGCCTATGCCGGTTTTGATGAAGGTTATCTCGATTATATCCGGGTGAATGATGCCCCCGACTCCGGGCCGGCGGGAAATGTGCTGCGCGGGGGGGATCCTTTTATCTGCAACGATATTGAGCATCACCATTCACGCACGGTAACCCTGCGCGAACAGGCGTTAAAACGCGGATATCGCTCTTTCTGCTCATTTCCCCTGCGCTTGGCTGGACATGCGGTAGCGGTATTTAATGTATACGCCGGCGAGCCGCAATTTTTTGACGAGGAGCAGGCCCGCCTGCTCAGCGACTTGGCCGATGATATTTCTTTTGCGCTCGATTTCATTGAACAAGAGCGTCAACGCAAATTCGCCGAGGCGGATCGCGAACGCCTATTAAAAGAGCTGATGGCCAAGAATGCCGAAATGGAAAATTTTGTTTATACTATTTCCCATGCCATCGATCAAGAGCGTCAACGCAAATTCGCCGAGGCGGATCGCGAGCGCTTGTTAAAAGAGCTGACAGCCAAGAATGCCGAGATGGAAAATTTTGTCTATACTATTTCTCATGATCTAAAGTCCCCGCTCATCACCATCGGCGGGTATGCGGGTATGCTCGAAAAGGATATCAGGCGGCAAGACAAAGAAAAGATCAACGAGGATCTGGCGGAAATCTCCAAGGCCACGACGCATATGCAAACGTTAATCGACGACCTGCTGGCGTTAAGCCGCACCGGCCGCATTATGGGTAAGCGGGAGCCGGTGGATCTGCAGGCGTTGCTCAAGGAAGTAATCCGGCTGCTCAACAAAAAAATCGCCAGCGCACGCGCCGTCGTTCACTTGGCGCCGGACTTGCCTTATATAAATGTCGATCGTAAACGCTTCGCTCAGGTGTTCGAAAATTTGATCGATAATGCGGTGAAGTATCGACGCCCGAGACTGAAGCCCAAAATAGAAATCGGCTATCGGCATCATGATTTTGAGCCTCTCATATACGTGCGTGACAATGGCAAGGGAATAAATCCGGCGTATCTGGAACGGATCTTTGAACTATTTGAGCGCGCCGACACCGACACCGAGGGCACCGGGGTGGGTCTGGCCATCGCCCGGCGTATTGTAGAGGTGCATGGTGGAAGGTTATGGGCTGAATCCGTTCAAGGCCGGGGCAGCACCCTCTGGATTGCGCTGCCCAGATCCGTTATTGTAACGACCAATTAAAAATAGCGAGACCCGAAAAATGGCATCTCCGCAACAGAAAGATACACTAACCGTCCCCCAAGAGATTCCCGCCCACGAACCCGTGCGCATTCTGCTGGTCGAGGACAACGACGCCCATACTAAACTGATTCTACGCGCTTTTAGAGAGGACCGGTTGTCCAATCCCGTGTATTGTGTGCGCGATGGCGAGGAGGCCTTGGATTATTTGTTCCATAATCGCAAATATACAGATCCCACCACCAGCCCGCGCCCGGACCTGATTTTGCTGGATCTCAAGCTGCCCAAGGTGGACGGTATCGAAGTGTTGCGCCGAATCAAGGCAGACAAAAGCCTTAAGAGCGTTCCAGTAGTGGTGCTTACAAGCTCGCTGGCGGATCAAGACATGGCCGAAACTTACGCGCTCGGCGCCAACAGTTATTTAAGCAAGCCGATCGATTTTGAAAAGTTTCACAAAATGGTCCAAGATCTGGATTTTTACTGGTCCGTTTGGAATAAGCCGCTAAAGTAACGGCGCGCCCGCGCAAAAACGACCGGAAGTAGCGTAGAGTTCATCCCGCCCGCCTGTTTCCGGCGCAGATGAAAGTGATAAAATTACTCTGTCCGACAAATATCCTAGCCATGTTGCATCCTGAGTCTTATGAAGTCATTGTCATCGGCGGCGGCCATGCCGGCACCGAAGCCGCGCTCGCCTGCGCGCGCATGGGTTGCAAGACGCTGCTGCTTACCCACAACGTAGAGACGCTGGGGCAGATGTCGTGCAACCCGGCCATCGGCGGCATCGGTAAGGGGCATTTAGTCAAAGAAATCGATGCCCTGGGCGGCATCATGGCGCACGCCACCGATCGGGCCGGCATCCAGTTTCGCATCTTGAATTCGCGCAAAGGCCCGGCGGTGCGCGCCACGCGCGCGCAGGCCGACCGCATGCTTTATAAAACCGCTATCCGCCAGGCGATTGAAAACCAGCCGAACCTGACTTTATTCCAGCAGGCGGCAGAGGATTTGCTGGTAGAACAGGGGCGGGTGGCCGGCGTCATCACGCAGATGGGGCTCAAGTTCCAGGCGCGCGCGGTGGTGTTGACCACCGGTACTTTTCTTGGCGGCTTAATTCACATCGGCCAGTCGAATTATCAAGGCGGACGCGCCGGCGATCCGCCGGCGAATGCGCTCGCGCGGCGCCTGCGTGAGCTGCCGTTCCGGGTAGGCCGCCTCAAGACCGGCACGCCGCCGCGCATCGACGGGCGCAGCATCGACTATTCGGCAATGGCCACGCAGCCGGGCGATGAGCCGGTGCCGGTGTTTTCCTTTATGGGTGATGCCGCAGAGCACCCGCCCCAGGTGGCATGTCATATTACTTATACCAACGCGTACACGCACGATATCATCCGCGCCGGCCTCGATCGTTCGCCGATGTACACCGGCGTGATTGAGGGTATCGGCCCACGTTACTGCCCTTCGGTGGAAGATAAGGTCGTACGTTTCGTGGACAAGCAGGCGCACCAGATTTTTATTGAGCCGGAAGGGTTAAATACGCATGAAGTTTATCCTAACGGCATTTCCACCAGCCTGCCGTTTGACGTGCAATGGCAGTTGGTGCGCTCGATCAAAGGCCTGGAGCGCGCGCATCTTACGCGCCCCGGCTATGCGATCGAATATGATTTTTTCGATCCGCGCGATCTTGAACCGAGCCTGGAAACAAAATCGATGCCGGGCCTGTTCTTTGCCGGCCAGATCAACGGCACTACCGGTTATGAGGAAGCGGCGGCGCAAGGTTTGATTGCCGGCATCAATGCCGCTCTTCAAGTACAAGCGAGAGCGCCGTGGTGGCCGCGCCGTGATCAGGCCTATACCGGCGTATTGATCGATGACTTGATTACGCGCGGGACGAACGAACCCTATCGGATGTTCACTTCGCGCGCCGAATATCGTTTGTTGCTGCGCGAGGACAACGCCGATTTGCGCTTAACGGAAAAAGGGCGCGAATTGGGGTTAATCGATGAAACCCGCTGGCAGCGGCTTTGCGCCAAACAAGAAGCCATCGCCCGCGAGCAGCAGCGCTTGCACAGCACCTGGTTGCGCCCGGGAGATTTGCCGGAGACAGAAGCGCAGCGGGTGTTTGGCCAGGCGTTGGCGCACGAATATAGCTTGATCGAGCTATTGCGCCGGCCGCAAGTCGATTATCACGCGTTAATGAGCCTGCCAGGCGCCGGCCCCGGCACTAGCGACCGCCAAGCGGCCGAACAGGTGGAGATCCAGGCCAAATACGCCGGCTATATCGAGCGCCAAACCGAAGAGATAGCAAGGCAATTAAAGCACGAAGAAACCGGCCTGCCGCTGGACTTGGATTACAGCCAGGTGCGCGGCCTATCCACCGAGGTGCGGCAAAAACTTAGCGCGCACAAGCCCACAACCTTAGGTCAAGCGGCGCGCATCTCCGGCATCACCCCGGCAGCTATTTCCTTGCTGTTGGTGCACCTCAAGCGCAAACGCGCTTAAGCTGACCAGTAGGATGTTGAAGAGTCCCTCCCTGGCCTTTTTCAACATCCTGCGGAGCAGCTTACTTATTTGGCGGGTGGAGTTGCGACCGGCTCACTAGGGGCCGCGGGTGCCGGCTTGGCTGCCTGCGTGTAGGTAAAGGTGTTTGCCCTCAAGGTGCTGCCCGCGGCATCGACCACGGAAACTTTCCATTCCCCCAGCCACAGAGGGTCGAGCGTCTTGCTTGAATACACCCGCCAACGGGCGGCACCCACGTCGAATTTAACTTCAGACATTACTTTACCGTTGAATTCCCAGCGATGGGTGACGGGCTGACCCGCCATATCTTTTAGCTCAGTAAAGAAATAAACTTTTGTGGCGTTGTTGCCCAGGCTACTAATATTGTCCACCGGTTCGCGATCAGCCATTGCCGTAGTAAATACGGCGCGCGCTACGCTGCCGGTTGGTGTTGATTTGGGCGAAGGCTGCGCTGAAGGCGGCGCAGCGGCGGGCATATTATCGCCCGCAGCAGGCTCCGCAGCGTAGAGGGAGGCGGCTAACAACAGACTAAGGACGGCAAATAAAAAGTTTTTCATATTCTCGTTCCTTTATGTATTTAGTTATCGACAGGTAGAAATATTTTAGTTCAAATGTTGAAAAAAGCCCATGTAGAATTAAACAAAAATGCTGGAAAAAATCTTAACGCAGGGGTTACAGGCACTGAAACTTCGGCTTCCGCCGGAAGCCAGGCGGGCATTGCTCGATTTTGTCCTGTTATTGGATAAATGGAACCAAGCCTATAACTTAACCGCGGTGCGCGATCCGCAGCAAATGATAACGCGCCATATTTTAGATAGCCTTTCGGTCTTGCCGTTTGTGAAAGGGCCGCGGGTCCTGGACGTAGGCAGCGGCGCCGGTTTGCCGGGAATCCCGCTTGCGCTCGCGCAGCCACAGCTTGATTTTGTATTATTGGATAGCAATGCCAAGAAAACCAGATTTATTACCCAGGCAGTTGCGGACTTAAGGATTAAAAACGTGGAAATCGCGCAAGAACGCGTGGAAAAATACCAGCCGCGCAAAAAATTTAATACGCTAATCTCTCGTGCCTTTGCTAGTATTGCTGATATGCTGGCGAGCACCGGCCATTTAGCGGATGCAGGGGCGGAATTTCTTGCCATGAAAGGCGTTTATCCGCAAGAAGAGTTGGCGGCAATCCCGCAACATTACCAGGTTTCCAGCGTACAGGCTTTGCAGGTGCCGGGGCTGGACGCGGCGCGCCATCTTGTTATCATCACGGGACGCTAGTGTAGAGGGCAGGCGATGGGTAAGGTGCTGGCGATTACTAACCAGAAAGGCGGCGTAGGCAAAACCACCACCAGCATTAATCTGGCGGCGTCGCTTGCCAAGACCCGGCGCAAGATCATGCTGATCGATCTCGACCCGCAAGGCAACGCCACCATGGGCAGCGGGATTAATAAAGAAGCGGTTAAGGCCACCTCTTACCAGGTTGTAATCGGCATTAACTCCATTGAAGACGCCATCCTTCACGCCGATGGCGGTTATGATTTGGTGCCGGCGAACAGCGATCTGTCCGGCGCAGAAATCGAGCTGATCAGCCTTGAACGCCGCGAACACCGTTTGCGCACGGCCTTGGAGCCGGTACGCGATCGTTATGATTATCTTTTAATTGATTGTCCGCCGGCGTTAAATCTGTTAACCGTCAATGCCCTGGTTGCGGCACAGGCGGTGATGATCCCGATGCAATGTGAGTACTACGCGCTGGAAGGCCTTTCGGCGCTGTTAAACACCATCCGCAAGGTGCGCGAGTCGCTCAATCCGCAGCTGCAAATAGAGGGTTTGCTGCGCACCATGTACGACCCGCGCAATAGTCTGTCGAATGAAGTGTCGGCGCAGTTAAGCCGCCACTTCGGCGACAAGCTTTATCGCACCATTATTCCACGCAATGTCCGGCTGGCCGAAGCGCCGAGCTTCGGCCAGCCGGTTATCAGTTACGATATGCAATCCAAGGGAGCGCAGGCCTACTTGGCGTTGGCCGGCGAAATACTACGCCGCGAGCAAGCGGCATGAGAGACGCAGTCATGAATACGAAGAAACCCCGACTCGGCCGCGGCCTCGACGCCCTTTTGGGCGGTGCGTTAGAGGCGGCGGCGAACCATAAAGAAGAATTGCGCCGGCTGCCGGTGGAGATGTTGCAGCGCGGCAAATACCAGCCGCGCACCCACATGAACCAGGAGCGGCTTGCGGAACTCGCGGCTTCAATCAAGGCGCAGGGGGTGGTGCAGCCGATCGTGGTGCGCGAATTGACCTCCGGCAATTATGAAATTATCGCCGGCGAGCGCCGCTGGCGCGCGGCGCAGATGGCCGGCCTCGATACCGTGCCGGCGGTTATCCGCAAGATTCCGGATGAAGTGGCGATTGCGATCGCGCTTATTGAAAATATTCAACGCGAAGACCTTAACCCGGTGGAAGAAGCCACCGCTTTCCAACGCCTGATCCATGAATTTCGCATGACCCACCAGCAAATCGCCGACAATGTCGGCCGTTCGCGCGCGGCGGTGACTAACTTATTGCGGCTTCTTTCTTTAAACGAAGACGTACGTCAAATGCTGGACGAAGACAAGATGGACATGGGCCACGCCCGTGCCCTGCTCGCGTTAAACGGCGCCGGCCAAAGTCGGGCGGCGCAGCGCGTGGTGGAAGGGCGTTTGTCGGTGCGCGAGACGGAAGACCTGGTGCGCAAGCTTTTGCAAAAAGGCGCACCTGCGCGCAAGCCGGCGCGCGCCTCGATCGATCCCGACATCCGCCGCTTGCAAGACCGCCTTTCCGAACGGCTCGGCGCGCGCGTGCAGATCAGCCATCATCAATCAGGCAAAGGCAAGCTCATCATCGAATACCATAGCAGCGAGGAACTGGAAGGCATACTGGCGCGCATTCGCTGAAGCCGGGCGGCTGTGCCGTACATTTGGAAAAGCCGATGAAAAAGATTTTGTTAATGGTCATTGTGCTGCTGCCGGGCCTGGTTTGGGGCGGAGCGGAAGAGGTGCACCAGGCGGCTTCGACGGGCGATGCTGAGATGCAGTTTGAGCTGGGCGAGCTATACGAATTTGGCTTCGGGCTACAGCAAAATTATATCCCCGCGCTGGCCTGGTATATCTTGGCGTCCGAGCAAGGAAATCAAAAAGCCATCAAACGCCGCGATGCGCTGAAGAGCCGCATGACCCCCCAGCAAATAGAAGAGGCGCAAAATCAGGCGCAGTCGTTACGCAAACAAGCGCCGTCTTCGGCTCCAGGCGCCGCCACCACCGCACCGGTGCCAGTAGCCGCGCCGGAGCCTGAGCGTTCAGGCCAGCCGTCGCCGGCCGATAGGCCCTAATTGGAGAGGATTACACCGAGAAATGATTGACGGTCGGCGACTTCGATCGAGGACCCCTACTCTAGCGCCGACGGCGCACGTTAAGCGATAATAAAACATGTGTTATTGCACTATGGTTTTTATCGACAAACACGAGAAATGTGCCAATTGAAGGGACCTATTACCGTGTCCCGCGTCCAGAGTATCCTCTGGAACGGTGCGCATGGCGCGCCGCTTCCTGCAGATGGTGGCGCGAAGCGCCATCTAAATGGGTCAGGCAAGCGAAAGCTCGAAGTTGTCGAGACGAAGAAGCCAAGCCGCCGAGAGGCATCGGCTCGCCGGCTGGCGACGGGCTAGAAGAAATCTCTCACGCCACGCCATCAAATCAGGATGCGTGGCCGGGTTCCGGCGAACGCCACGAGCGCCTTCTGGCAGCCAAACAGCGGAGTTTAATAGCCGACACAAGTAGGATTATGACCACTCCCTCTCGAATACGGGTTGATCATGCTGCGTGCGCAAGATTGGCTTCGCTACTAAGAACCCATTCCATTCCGGAGCCTCAAGAGGATATTCAGCCACCCGACCTTCCGCGTGAACTTATAGGAAATTTCTTTCTGGCGGCAGTCGCGATTTGCCACCAGACGTCACCGATCGGTCGGCCACCTTTAGAGGGCATTATTGGCGGAACTTACGCCCATGGTTGGGATTTTTTGATTGCAAAACTAAAGACTCATTATGAATCCGATCCTCAGCTACTCGCACCAAGCGTCTTGGCACAAATCACCGGCGCGGATATTCGGACCATTCTTCACGATCAAAAGTATGGTGATCGGATCACTGACCCAGAGGGTCGCGCCGCCATATTGCGCGACCTCGGACAGACTATGTTAACGCGTGGTTGGAGTGGTGCTGATCAAATTTATCTCCTGTGTGACAGGCGCCTCGCGCTCAGTTCTCCCAACTTGCTCGACACTCTGTCGCAATTTCGCGCATACCGTGATCCGGTCCGCAAGAAATCACTATTTTTCTTATCGTTGATGAAATCCAGTGGTATGTGGAGTTATGTGGACGACGAGCATCTTTGGCCTCCAATCGACTATCACGAGATCCGGGGTCACCTGCGAATCGGAACAGTACAGATAGTCGATCAAACAATCGAATCGAAGATCCGAAAGCAGATACCCCTTACCGAGGAAGAGGACGCTGCCGTACGAGAAAAGGTGTTGGAGGCCATCTTGGAGATTTCTGCAAGCACTTCACACGATCCAACTCGCCTACATTATCTGTTCTGGAATATCTTTCGTGCGATTTGCACGCGAAGTTCCCCGCAGTGCTTGTCACTCAAATCCGAGGTAGATCTCCCGCAGCGGTATATGCCACTGACGGCGCATTCCAATGGTCCCCGGCGATGCCCATTTGAGCCCATATGCGTTAGTGCCCATGCGTCGGAAAAACCTGTGGAACCAACGGTCAACATAGACTATTACTAGATTGTGATAGTCCTAAGGGAAGGGGGTAATTCGCTAATGAACGAGGACGCCAAACTTGGCAATACGAATCCAGACGCCGGATCTAGCGGCACAAATCCGGACAGCAATCTCAACAATAAGAATCTACGACATATCTTTGTCGCATTTTTGTTTTCTCTGGTCGCTGCAGAAGTTGCTCGTTCCGCCGCGGTACTTTTTCAGATCATGGAAAAGGGTATCAACATCGATCAGCTTGCGCCAGCGGCACATCTCTTTCTTGCTGTACTCGTGGTCACGACAAGTTGGGTTGGATGGTCACGGTCTGCGCTGCGACCGGATGCAGCGCCGCTAACGAACGTCTTTCAGGAAACATTCTTAATATTGCTAATAGATGTGTTGTTAGTCATCTTGTATTTCACGCTCGCGCGAACCGTGGAGATCGATTCCGACAACATGGCGGTACGGGAGCCATCTGCATTTCCAGAGGCGCTCCTGATTTGCGTGATATTTTTGATCTATTTATTTTGGGACGTACTGTACGACGTGTGGATGGAATTAGGGAAGTTGGAGAAGACGGGATGCAGAAACTTTTGGACAACAGACTCATTGAAAAAAGTGCTCATCTTTGGGGCCGCTTCGATGATCAGTCTTCTCTGTGCGTTACTTGTGCTCGGCATCTACACGCATCATCCGCGGCAGCACGACATCGTGCCGGTTTACGCGGCAGATACCGCGTTGCTTGCAATCGTAATTGGCTTTCGCACGCTTAAGGGGCTAGAAGAACCCCTGGCCGGTTGCTTGAAGATTGAGATAACTCCGTCAATGAAAATTCCATTCAAATGGAAACGACGCCTTTTGCTCTATGGATTTGCATATGCCTTCAGCCTAAGCACATTGTGGCTATCCGCTTAACAGTGTCCTCTGTGAAGGTCGGCCATGCCGCTGCACGGGCGCCCCGTGTGAATTCCCCGCCGCCATTCAACAAGAAGCACAACCCGCGCGAGCTTGAATGTGCGATTAATGCCAGGTTCGAACAGTGTCTGGGTGCCGCCGCGGTATACGAAGACGATTACTACCAGGTCAAGGGTTCTAAGGATGGCGACATGCACATCGAGTTTAAGCGTGCGGATCTTCTCGAAAAGGCCAACAAGATCATTCACGACTGCTATGAGGGCGCGGCGCTTGCCCGGGGTCGGAGGGAGTAGCTATGACAGGTGTCCACGCGTCATATGTTAGCCGCAGGACCGTACCAGCGGCTCGCCCGCTTCCTCCACGACGGTCGCTATGCTATATTTAGCATAGCTCACGGTGCTGGATGAAAATAAAACCAATTGTCTGGGTCGGTTCTTCAAAAGACGACCTTTGCCGGTTACCGGCGGCGATCCAGGACGCTTTCGGTTATGCGCTCTTTCTCGCGCAGACCGGCAAGAAACATCCGAACGCCAAACCGCTCAAAAGATTTGGCGGCGCAGCAGTGCTGGAGATCGTTGAGGACTATCGCAGCGGCACCTATCGTGCCGTATATACCGTGCGATTCGAGGAGGCGATCTATGTGCTTCACGTGTTTCAGAAGAAGGCAACCCACGGAATTGCCACGCCGAAACATGAGCTCGACCTGATCGAGCAGCGCTTGAAACGCGCAGTTGAGTTCCATTCAACGTGGAAGAAGAGTTGAGAGCTATGGTAAAGAAAATATCTGTGACCATCGGTACCACAAACGTGTTTGCGGATCTCGGTTACGACGATCCCAACGAGGCGCTCGCCAAGGCGCAGCTCGCGGCGCGCATTAGCGAACTCATTGAAAGCCGCCACCTTACCCAAACGGCGGCTGCGAAACTGCTCAGGATCGACCAACCCAAGATATCCATGCTCAGGCGTGGACGATTACGGGGCTTCTCCTATGAACGGTTACTCAAGTTCCTTACCGTTCTGGGATGTGATGTCGAGATCGTCATTGCTCGCCCGCACCGCCGCCGTCATCACGCGCGCGGTGAGGTGATGGTTAAAGCGGCCTAAGTATGATATTCGGTCGAGTTAGTCAAATTGGGGTCGTTTGACGAAAGTGAACACCCGCGTTGCGGATGCAACATCTTGTCGATGGAGTACCGGATGAAGAATAAACGCAAAATCCATTTAGACAGCCACGTGTTATACGTATATCGCTGTGCCGATTGTGGTTATCGCGGTAAAATGCATCATGGTGACCTGTTCTTTCCCTGATATCTCCCTGTTCCGATTCGTATTCAAAATGGGCTGGGTGATTGGGGATCGGCTCGGGGCGCGGATTTCCGCCGCGTAGGGCGTAGTGAGGCGTTAATAGGCACGAAATTCCCTGTATTTTTCCCTGTTAGCAGGGAATTCATGTCAGAGCACAATGGCGCTACCTTAAGCACCCTGTCATGCACGATGAGCAAAGCTAAGCGGGCTCTTTCGGCATCCTACCTCATAAGAAAACTCGCACACCCCTGTGCATCACAGGATGCGTGAGAGCGGCCACCGCAGGGTGATGAAAAACGAGTTTTTCATCACTCCGCTAAAAAGAATTGCTCCAGTTGAATAAAGCCGAGATTGGCGCGCCGCGCTCCATCGCTGCGCGCTACACCACGGGATCAATTTTTTATTTGTATGCATCTCGTCTACCATGGTGGCCGACCTTTAAAAACATAATGGAGAACAAACATGGATAGGCATGTTCTAGCTGTTATTTTGGCATTTTCCATCAATTAACCGTGTCGGCGTGTATGCTCACCTCGACCGCGTGTTCCTGGCGGTCGTCGACAAGGGGAATAGCCTTGTCGTGTTGCTCGATACCATCAACCGTCACACTCGTTTTGCCGCTCTTTTCATCATCGGCGGCGCGCGCTTGCAAGACGGTGATGTGGTAGACCGTCTGCCGATATCGGTAATGTATCTTGAATGCCTTCCAATCCGCCGGGAGGCACGGAGCGAAATGCAGCTTGTCCACTTCCAACCTTAAGCCCAGAAGCGATTCCACGATCAGCCGGTACATCCAGCCGGCCGAACCCGTGTACCAGGTCCATCCACCGCGGCCGGTGTGCGGGGTAAGCGCGCAGACATCGGCCGCGGCGACGTAGGGTTCGACTTTGTAGGTCGCAATTCTCTCCTGTGATGCGGTATGATTCACCGGGTTGATCATGGCCAACAGTTCCCATGCGCGAGCGCTGTCACCCAATTGAGCAAACGCCATCGCCGCCCAGATTGCCCCGTGCGTGTACTGCCCGCCATTCTCTCGCACGCCGGGAGCGTAGCCTCTTATATAACCAGGGTCCAAATTCGACTTGTCGAAGGGCGGATCTAAAAGTTGGACGAGCGCGTGGTCGCGACGAACAAGGCGCTGATACACTGCATCCATTGCCATGCGCGCGTGTTTGGCATCGCCCGCCCCGGATAGCACAGACCAGCTCTGCGCAATGGAATCGATCTGGCATTCGGTGTTGCTCGCCGACCCGAGCGGCGAGCCATCATCAAAGTAGGCGCGGCGGTACCACGCGCCATCCCAACCGTCGTCCTCGATATTCTGACGCAGCAAAGCCCCCTCCCCTGCGCAACGTTCGGCGAAGGAGGGGTCGCCATGCAGGCGCGCAACTTTGGTGAACTGCATTAGTACGTCACAAAGGAAAAATCCCAGCCAGACACTTTCACCTTTGCCGTGTTTGCCCACCCTATTCATGCCATCGTTCCAGTCACCGGAGCCAATGAGCGGCAGGCCGTGCGCACCAAATCGGAGTCCTCGCAGGATGGCGCGCGCGCAGTGTTGGTACAAGCTCGCCGCTTCTTCCGAGCTGCCGGGTAGATCGTAGTACGAGTCGTCCTCAGGGTTTAGCGGGCGGCCTTCGAGGAAGTGGATGGGTTCATCCAGCACCCTGGTGTCGCCGGTAGCCAGAACATAGCGGCACGTCGCTAATGGCAGCCACAGGTAATCATCGGAACAATGCGTACGCACACCCTGGCCTGACGGCGGATGCCACCAATGCTGGACATCGCCTTCCTGGAACTGACGGCTCGCGCAAAGGAGCAGGTGTGCGCGCACGAGCCTAGGCTCGGCGTGAATGAGCGCCATCACATCCTGCAACTGGTCGCGGAAACCAAAGGCGCCCCCGGATTGGTAGTATCCGCTGCGCGCCCACAGACGGCACGCTATAGTTTGGTATAAGAGCCAGCCGTTGGTCAGCACGTTGAGGGACGCATCGGGCGTTTCCACTCGCACTGCACCGAGAGTGTGCCGCCAGTGCTGGCGAACACTGTCGAGTACTGCGCGCGCAGCAGTCGGCCCCCGAAAGCGATGCACCAGGTCGCCGGCGGCATCGGCATCTCGCCCTACGCCGAGCCGGAAGATGATCTCGCGCTCTTGTCCGGGGGCCAGTTCGAATGAAACCTGGATCGCGGCGCAGGGATCCAGCGCTGCCCCCACCTTGCCGGAAAGCCGCGCGCGAATCATCGCGGCCGGGCTCTTAAGCGTGCCGTTGCGCCCAATAAATTCAGTGCGGTCGCAGCTGGTGGTCCGGGTCGCGTCGTCTACATCGAAGAACACAACCCGATCGGCGAACTCCGTGTTGTACGGGTTTCTTGCGTAGAGCGCGCCGCTGCGGTCAATTTCCGTGGTCACGTGCATGGCCGATTTCGGCCGCAGATCGCCCAGCACCCATTCCACGTAGCCCGTGACGGAGAGCAGGCGCGGCCGGCCCGACTCGTTTCGCACGGTCAACACCGAGAACTTGATCGAGGCCTCCAGGGCCAGGTAAACCCAAAGCTCTGAACGGATACCGTCCTGGTTGTGCTCAAACACGCTGTAGCCGAATCCGTGCCGGCTGACGTAAGAACCCGCGCCGCGACTGGGCAGCAGCGTGGGGGACCAGAACTGGCCGCTGTCTTCGTCGCGCAGGTAAAAGGCTTCTCCGCTCGCATCGCTCACGGGGTCGTTGTGCCAGGGCGTAAGCCGAAACTCGTGGGCATTGTCGCTCCAGGTATAGGCCTGGCCGCTCTCGGAAATGACGCTCCCAAAATGCGGATTCGCCAGCACGTTCACCCACGGCGCCGGCGTCATTTGGCCGGGCGCGAGCGTAATGACGTATTCGCGCCCATCCGGGGTGAATCCTCCCAGTCCATTGCAAAGGATCAGATCGCGACGCGGCAACTCGGCTGCGGTCGCGAATTCGACCTGATGGGTTCGGGTCGGCGTGAATCGCGGCACCCGCGCTTCCATCCGGCCGCGCCGGTTGATCTGTTGCGCCAGCGCTCCCCGGCTGTCGGTGATAATGGCGCGCGCGGCCGATTGCAGCAGAATGCGGTCCTCGTCCGATATCTGCTCCGCCCGCCGCACGAAGATTCCACCCGGGCGATCCATCACGTGGGCTTCGATGCCCGCAGCAATCAGCCCCATGATTTGTTCTTGGAGTCGTTGCCGGTAACCGGCGTGGTCTTCGTTCCAGATGACCAGGTCCACCGCCAGTCCTTTTAAGCGCCAGTACGTGTGGGCCTGAACGAGCTGGCGCACCAGATCGATATTGACCACGTCTCTAATCTGCAGCAACACAATCGGCAAATCGCCGGAAATGGCGTAGCCCCATAGGCCGGATTGCCCGCGGCGGTTCTTGAGGAGGACGGCTGCGTCGGCGCGCAGCGAGGGATTGGCGTAGATGACAGAATTGGCAAGGCGTCCGTAGAGTTGCGCGTCGGCCTCGGTGGCATTGATCTGCTGCAACACCACTTGGGCGTGGGTCCATGCGAGTTCGAAGACACGATCGGCAAGATGCCGATCCTGATATTTCGCGGCCAGGCTTAGCGCGGCATCGCGGGTTTCGGCTATGCCGCAGACCATATCGATTGTTGCCGATTGCTCGGGGTCGAGTGTCATTCGACACCGGATGGCGACAATCGGATCGAGCACCGGGCCCTGACTGCCCGACAGCATCTCGGCATTGCGCATCGCTTGAGGGACGGCGACGGTGTTTCCGCGGCCGATGAACCGCATGCGGTCCGTTTCGTATGAAGTCTCGCCAATGTCCGCCCCGTGCACGGCCATTAGATGGAACATCCATGGCACCTGTTCCTCGAAGGAGCGAGGACGGCGCGTGCAGAGGATCGCCTGGCGCTGATGGATGATCTCGGTCTGAACGAAGAGATTGCTGAACACCGGATGCAGCGCGTCCGCGGCGGACGGCGCGAGCACGACTTCCGCATAACTCGTGACTTCGATCGTCCTGCGTGTCCGGGCGCGGTTGGTGATGCGGATCCGGCGCAGTTCGATGTCGTCTTCCGGCGAAACGACGATATCGGTATGCGTATCGAAATCGTGGTCGCTGCGGCGAAACTCCGCACGTCCCTCCGAAAAAATTACTTCGTAATTCTTCGGTTGCTTCAGAGTCGGGTGATAGGCGGTTGACCAGAACTCACCGCTCGCGACGTCGTGGATGTAACAGTATGTGCCCCAGTTGTCGCAGGTGGTGTCTTCGCGCCAACGGGTAACGGCAATATCCTTCCAGCGGCTGTAGCCGCCGCCCGCGTTGGTGACCATCACGTGGTATCTGCCGTTGGACAGCAGCTGCACCTCCGGTATCGGCGTGTCGGGGCCGCCAAGCACGCGGACCGGCATCTCCGGGCTGCTTGCGGCCGCATGAATGCCGGCAAGCGCGGTGGTGTGCGAATGGAACGCCGTGGCCTTTGGAATCCGCTCCTGGAGCAACAGCGTGGTCGCCTGGAACAGCGGGTCCGACTCGAACCGCTTCTGCATCGGACGGTCCAGGATCAGATAAGCCAGAGACAGCAAGCTCATGCCCTGGTGATGGGCCATGAAGGATCGAACCACAACGCTCGCTTGTCCGCGTCGTTGACGCGCAGGCGTGTAGTCGATCGCTTCATAAAAGCCGAATCTTCCTTCGAGCCCCAAGCCGGCGAGCTGCTGCAGATTCAGGCACGCATCCTCGGGCGCCACCATCAGTGCGAGCGCCGATGCGTACGGCGCAACAACCAGATCCTCGGCCAGTCCGCGTTTTAGCCCCATCCCGGGCACGCCGAATGCACGGTACTGGTAGTTGAGCTGAACATCGACAGCGTTATAACCGGATTCCGACATGCCCCACGGTATGTCGCGCCGCTTCCCATACTCGATCTGTCTCTTTACCGCCGCACTACAGGTCTGGTCGAGCAGCGTATTTTCATAGGTCGGCATCACCAGGAGCGGCATAAGGTACTCGAACATCGAACCGCTCCACGAAAACAGAATCCGCTCTCCGCCGGCGGCAGTGAGCTGGCGCCCAAAGGCGAACCAGCTCTCTTGCGGCAGTTGCCCCTGCGCAATTGCGACAAAACTGCACAGTCTCGCTTCCGAAGCCAGCAGATCGTAGTAACTCGAGTCCCGTCGACACTCATCAACGTTGTACCCGATCGCGAGCAGACGACGCTCTTTGTCGAACAGGAAGTCATACTCCATACGTGCGAACCCGCTTGCTTGCAGGGCAAGACGCGCGATAACCGCAATCCTGTCTTTGGCGCGGCGGCTGGCTGCCGTGATTTCGCGTCGCAGCGCATCAAGCCACGCGCGCTCCGCAGCCGTCGCGCCGGCGTCGAGCCGCTGCCCGATTGCCGGCAGCAGCTCTACTTCAAGTCCCGCCAGTTCGCGCAGCGTCGGGATCTCGGCGATGCCGGGGAAGTTGCCAAATTTGTCTGGTGCGGCCGGCAGTAATGTCCACGGCGCAAGAAACTCCAGCTCGTCGCAGGCGCCCCGGCATTGCCGGGCCAGCGCCTGTGCCCACCAGTGTGCGTCGCTGTCGGGGACGGCAGCGAAGGTGTCGGCGACTTCCGTAGCACAGGTGGCCAGCCGGGCTAGGCACAGCCGGGCTGCCGCAAGCGTGGTTGGACGAGAATGGCATACAGACTCCAGATCGTTCTGAAATCGCGTGAGCTGGATCGGCGGGGCGCCGCCCGCTGTGTCCACCAGAATCCCCAGCGTGTCGTGGAGCCCGTCCAACAATCGCGCCCCCAGGATCTTGTCATCGGCAAGCGCGAGCAGACCCGGCCGCAATGTCAGCAGGTGGGCTGCGAGGTTGCCGCTGTCCACCGTCGAAACATAGATGGAGTGCAGCGGTTTTAGAGACTGCGTGTCATACCAGTTGTAGAAGTGACCCTGGTGGCGCTCGAGGGCCGCCATCGTCTGGAATGCATTTGCCGTGCGTTCGATGAGTTGTCCCGCCGGAATGTAGCCAAAGTCGTACGCAGACAGATTTGACAGCAAAGCAAGCCCCATGTTGGTCGGCGACGTGCGATGCGCAACCACAGCAACCCGATACTCCTGATAGTTGTCAGGCGGCAGCCAATGATCTTCCGGGCCGACAAAGGTCTCGAAGAACGCCCAGGTCTTTCGCGCAAGCTTTTGCAGAAACAGAGTCTGGTCGGCCGTCAGTCTCGCTTCGCGGCGAGCGAGCGGCCGGCTGATCCACCACGCGATCGCGGGGAAGACCAACCAGAGGCACAATATGGGCGCGGCCACGGCGAGCAGCTCCGGCCGCGAAAACCCCAGGTAGATTCCAGCGGTAGCGGCGATAGCAGGGGCGATCCACAGCGACCGGCAAGCGGCGGCGAGGTCCGTGCGGCCATTAAACTCCAGGTCGCTTGATGGACTCCATTCCAGAAGCCGTTTGTGTGTGACCAGCATCCGTCCGGCCGTTCGTAAAATTGCATCCAGGCTGAATAGCGCCTCGTAGGGAAGGCACGCGATCGTAAATAGCCCCTGCGCAAAGCGCCGGCCAGCCGAGCGGGCGGTGGCGGCGAGATGCTGACGCAACAGCACATCATCCGGCTTGCGAAACAGATCCAGAATGAAAGCCATGAAAGAAGGAATCAGGATGATTCCGATCACCGACAAAGTCCAAAACCAGGCTGGTGACAAGACCGCCCAGGTCAGTAGCAACAACAGCGTCAAGCCTAAAGGCACCAGACTGCGGCGAAGGTTGTCGAAGATCTTCCATCGCGACAACGCCGAGAGCGGATTCTTCCGGTAGACGGCGCCGGGGGCAGGAACGCGCGAGCGCACCCACTGTGCAATTTGCCAATCCCCGCGCACCCAGCGGTACCGGCGGCTCACATCCGCACTGTAGTGAGATGGATATTCGTCGTACAACGGCACATCGCTCAACAGTCCCGAGCGCGCGTAACACCCTTCCAGCAGATCATGACTGAGGATCAGGTTCTCGGGGAAGCGCCCACTGAATGCTTGCTCGAACGCATCAACGTCATAGATCCCCTTACCGATGAACGAGCCCTCACCGAACAGGTCCTGATAAACATCGGAGACAGCGTGCGTATACGGGTCAATGCCCGGCTCAGTCCCGAACAACCGTGCATACCGCGATCGATTTATGCTTGGCAGGCTTGCGTCCACGCGCGGCTGAATGATGCCGTACCCCTCACAGACACGCTGCTTGTCTTTGTCGTACCGCGCACGATTCAGCGGGTGCGCCATGGCTCCGACAAACTGCCGGGCCGAGTCGCGCGGTAGTTGCGTATCCGTATCGAGCGCAATGACGTACTTCACATTCGGTAACGCTGCTGTATTACCGACCACGACGGCAAAACGATCTGTTCCGCCGCCGCGTAGAAGCGAATTTAATTCCGCAAGCTTTCCGCGCTTGCGCTCGTAACCCATCCAGATCTGTTCACGCGGATTCCATCGGCGCGGACGATGAAAAAGGAAGAAAGTGTCGCGCTTTTCGTTCCTGTATTTTTCATTCAACTGTTCGATCCTGTTCCGGGCCAGCCGCAACAGTGGTTCGTCCTCCGGAAGCGTTTGCTCGTGCGCGTCGCAAAAATCGGTCAGCAGGCCGAAGTGCAGGCTGTCGTCCCGGTTTGCCAGAAACCGGACTTCGAGCGCCTCGATCAGGTCCTCGATGTTCTGGGCATCCGTAAGCATAGTCGGGACCACTGCCAGGGTACGGCATTCCGGCGGAATTCCTCCGGAAAAATCCATGCGCGGCAGTGGCCGCGGTGTTGCCAGCAGTGTCGCGAGCCAGTTCGCCAGCGCGACCGCTAAATGAGTTGCACACAACGCCGAGAGGATGCCAATCAGCGCGAGTATCGCGCCATGCAACCCATTGGCATGCGCCTTTGCCACTAAGCTCGCAGTGAAGATCACCGTTATCAGCGCAATCGTCCCGAGGTAGAGAAGCAAAGGAAACCGGCGGCTCATTCTTTGCAGAGCCGCAGAAGCAGATAAGCGCACCTGCGCCGTTCGTTCGAGCTGCGGCAGTCCTCTGTCGATGAGATAGAAGCCAACATGCTCCGCTCGATCGCTACCGTATTTCCTGGCCGCACTTGCGTGCGCCAGCCGGATCGCCTGGCGCGCCACCTCGCCTTCGGTCAGCCGGCCGCTCTTCGCTATCCTCTCTACTTCGTGACGGTAGCGATCACGGGTGACAAAATCCATCTTGCCGTAGACTCCGCCAGGATCCTTACGCAGTATCTGCTCGGCGACGCTCATCGTCTCGACGAACTCGCGCCAGTCCATTACCCCTAGAAAGCGGAGGCTGCCGATGCTGTTACTAATAGAGACTTGGTCGGCAGCCTGCTGCTGGGTCTCCGACTGCACCGACTGCTCGATGGTCAGGCCGGACTCGGAAAGCCGCTGCTCAATCCAGGTGAGTGGCAATGCCAAAGCGGGGCTTTGTCCTTGCAGCCGGCGCGCAAGTTCCGCGACAAACGGGCTCACCATCGGCGGGATCGATCGCGCCATGTCCGCGATCACCAGAATCAGGCTGCTCGGATCCTTTTCGGCGATCTCCGTCATCTTGTCCGCCCAGGAGTCGGCCAGTTCCCGGTCGATCCTGCCGGCGGCGATCCGGACTGCAACACGTCGGAGATTCTCAATCAATGCCAGGCGCAGCATGATAGGTATTGCCCACAACTCGCCTAACTTGAGGGCGGTGACCGTCTGGTATGCCGCGACGAAACGGCTGAGACTTTCCGGGTCCACCCGGCCATCGCCATGCGCGATCGTCTCCAGCGCGATGTCATACACACGTGGAAGCCCGGCCGATGGGCCGTGAGCCAAGCGGGGTAGTCCCCGGCTGTAACCCGGTGGCAAGTGTCTCTTGGCCGTGCGGATTTGTTCTTCGACCAGATAGAAGTTGTCGAGCAGCCACTCCCCGGCCGGCGTAATCCGGCGGTTCGCCGTGACCGCCGGTGTTAGCAGATTGCAGACTTCAATCAGGATGCTTTCGTTCGCCGCCAGCCGCGTCAGAAGCTGGTCCTTCGCTCGTCCCGGAGTCAACTTGTGCAAGGCCGCGAGACTCTTACCATGCTGCTCCATCTGATCGGCACTGAACAATTCCGATCGCAGCGGCGGTTCTTGATCGAGGTACTTTCGTGGCAAGCCGCTCCTGCGAAGGCGGGTCCTCAGCTGGAGCAAATGCCCGAGGATAGTCGTGCTGTCCACTTTCAATTCAGAGGTCCCTGCTTTGCAGCGAAATCTCAGGACTCAGGGCGGATATCTCGACCCCATCGACTTCGTTCGCGTGAAACACATTTCAAGGCCGGGTAGACGCCCTTTATTCTCCCAGCAATTCCGCCACCGGCTGCAGTTGCTGCACATGCTGCGACACTACTTTCACGATGACAATGATCGGAATGCTGAGCAGTATACCCCAGACTCCCCAGAGCCACGCCCAAAATAACAGAGAGGGGAAGGGGTCACGTCTTGCCTTTTGATATTTTGGCTTTCACTGCCCTTGATAAGACGGATCATGGCAGCGTAATGCGGGTCGATCAGTGACGCATCCAAATAAAGCAGCACCCACCGTACTGTAAGTAGGTTGTTGAAAAAGTCCATCCATGGCCTTTTTCAACACGCAAAGCAAAAAGCGGCCGCTCCTGCGCCTCCCTGCGCTCGCGACGCACAGGGAGGTGCAAGTGTCGCGGGAGGCAGGATGCCGAGAGCGACCGGCATTCGTGCATCCTGCACAGCACGGTTTTTGCTTTGCTT